>DATEFT010000416.1:0-9605 GCA_035280505.1 Blastocatellia bacterium
TTAACGCTGGCCAACCAGAACCTGACGGCGGAACGATTGACCGGCGGCGAGATCGGCGGCACCTGGAATCCGTCGCGAAAGACCAGCGTGCGATTGACCGGGTACTGGACGGAGATCGTCAATCCGATCTCGAACTTTACCGTCTCGGTCACGCCAACCTTGATCACCCGGCAACGGCGCAACCTGGGGCGGACGCAATCGGCCGGCCTCGAGGCGGAGACGGAGTTCCGATTGACCAACTATTGGAGCCTCACCGGCGGATACCTCTTCGCGGACGCCACCGTGCGGCGGGCGCCGCAGGATCGAAGCCTGGAGGGATTATGGGTGCCGCAGGTGCCGCGCCATCAATTCACGTTGCAGACGGCCTACTCCCATCCGAAATACCTCGCGGCGGCGATCCAATTCCGCGCCTCGGGCAGACAGTTCGATGACGATCAGAATCGCCTGCCGCTGGGCCGGTTCGCCCTCGTCGACGCTACCGTGGCGCGCCGACTCACTCGCCATTTTGAACTCTTCTTTGGGGTCCAGAACCTCTTCAACGAACGCTATGCGGTCGGGCGCACCCCGCTTGAAACGCTGGGCATGCCGCGGATGGCCCGTGGCGGCATCAGGCTGAAACTCGAAAAATGAGCGGGCAGAACCGCGATCGACTCAGCTCACTGAGTCGGTTGCCATTTGGGACGATTCCCTTCACCGAGCACCAGGAAATGGCCGCTGGTGTCGGTCGTCACGACCTTGCTGCCGTCCTCATAGAGCAACTGATCTCCCTGGCTGTTCCATTCCTGTGCGACGTTGACCATCATCGAGACCGAAAGTTGCAGTTGCTCGCCTCCGCACGATTCGACCAGAAACAGCCGCCCATAACAGAGGCCCAGTTCCGAACAGGATTGCATGGGATTGAAGATCACATAACGACCGTCGGGCGACCAGGAGGCTTCAATGACCCGTCGCCCGCCCTCGGTCGCGACCGATCCCTCGAACCCCTCCAACTCATAGAGGTGAGTGATCTGCAGCCGGGCGCCGGATTCGACGTCAGAGACGAACAGCTCCTCGCCGGTCCCCACCGGCCGCTTGAAGAGAATCTGCCGGCCGTCGGGCGAGACCAGATGCTCACCGATATTCCGCACGATCTGGAGCCGCGGCTGAAGCAGTTCGTTATACTCGCCGGTCGTCAACTCATGCGCCTCGCTATCCCCGATCTTCAGGATCATGAACTGCGTCGCGGCGTTCGGACCCAGCAGATGAATCAGGATCGTCCTTCCGTCGGCGGCCATCTCCAGGCGCTCGATCGCCGCGTCCGGCGGCGGAGTCAACGTCCCCGCGCGGGCGACATTCCCGGTCTCGATCACGATTTCGAAGAATTGGAATCCGATGGAGAAATAGATCCGGCTTCCGTCGGAGGACCAGACGAAGTCCTGAATCGCTTCGCGTTCAGGCGCGGCCGCCAGCAACCGCTTGTTGGATCCATCGGCCTGGGTCGCCCAGATATTGCCTTCGTTCAGAAAAGCGATCAGAGGTTTCGGTTTCGGTTTCGGCGTCGATGACGCGGCTGAGGCCAACACTCGTGGCGGGTCGTCCTGATCTTTCAACCTGAACCAAACTGCCCAACAAAGAACGACGCACAGACAGACGATGCCTATGGCATGCACACCCCGGATCCTCATCTAATTTTCAACACCCTTCACAACTCACGCTCCCAACTATTCCGACAATACAGATGTTCCCTTAACCCTGATCGCGGAGACAGCCAATGTAGCAGTGAGGAGTTGACCTTGACCGGTGGTGTGGGCCGACATCGGGAGCACATCTTCGCTGAGCCTCGACCAAAGATCAAGCATGCTATTCTGTTTTTAGGCCGCTCCATACGCAAAATCTATCTTTCGCCCGTCCCGTGTGCTCCGCGGTCTCGAAGGCAAGTTCGAGCGACCCGCTGTTCAAAGCTCCAGGATTGCAATCGGCATTCCAGCGCGGGTGCGCCGCGCGCGCGTGTTTGTGGAACGGCTGAAGCATCGTGTAAACTGAGGGAGGCGTCTTCAGGGCGAGAGTCTTCTCGTCTCCGATCAATGGACAGATCGACAGAAAAGAGTATTACGAGCAAATCCTATGAAAATTTCCACCAAACTCCAGTCCGTGGCCTTGATCATGGCCGGCGCGTGCCTCTTGTTGGCCTGCTCTAAACCCAACGCCACCAGCAATCAGGTGAATGCAGCGGCCTCCGAGAAGGGCGCGGCCAATGCCGTCCAGGCGCCCCCGGCCAACGATCCGCCGCGGATCAAAGCGGAGGAAGCCAAGAAGCTGGTCGAAGAGGGCAAGGCGGTGCTGATCGATGTGCGGGGCAGCGATGCCTATAAGAACACCCATATCAAGGGAGCGCTGGACCTTTCGATCCCCAAGCTCGAAGCCGGCGAGTTCAAGGACCTGCCGAAAGATAAGCGGATCATCGCATACTGCACCTGTGGGGCCGAACAGACGAGCGCCCACGCCGCGCGGATCCTGGCCAAGGCCGGCTTCAAAGAAGCCAGCGCGCTGCTGGGCGGAATGAATGCGTGGGAGACGGCGGGCGGCGAGCTGGTCAGGGCCACTCCCGTCAAGAAATAGTCCGGCCGTCAAGAAATAGTCCGGTTAGATGACTTCCAAAAATCTCCGCTAATGAGCTGGTGGTCGGGGACGTCTGAAACAACCCGGCCACCCAGTCTTGATCTCACCCCACCGTCAAATCTCAAACCGCCGGCCGGAATGGAGACCTCCCGCTCTGTCTGGTGGCAAGACGCGCCCGACCGCCGGTTGTTCGGGAGCCGTTCGGATCGCAATCGCTCGCAGTATCGATTGGCGGGCGCAATTAAGCGGCCTCAAGCGATGAAGTGCATAATATTCGATCCAGTAGAGGCGATCAACGCTTGATCTTATCCGTCTTCTGCCGTTAAAGTTACTGGAGCCACATAATCGGAACACTCTCTGCGGACAAAAGATATATGCTGATAGGAATTGATTTTGGAACAACCCGCACAGTCGTTGCTTCGGTAGATCGAGGTAACTATCCAGTGGTCAGTTTTCAGCCGGAGAGCGGAGATACCATCGATTGGTATCCTTCGGTAGTGGCCGCGCGTGGCCGAGAGTTGGTTTACGGTTTCGACGCCGCCCAGAAACATGGAGAGCCGGACTGGCACGTCCTGCGATCGTTCAAACGCCGGCTGGGAACGCTCGGCCCCGACGAACGCATTCAAATCGGCGATCGGAACCTCACGGCCTCCGAGCTGTTGACCGGGTTTCTCGCACAGTTGAAGCAGGACCTGTTCGCTCGCTCCAACCTGCGGGCCAAGCCGCGCGAGAAACTGGAGGCCATGATCTCGGTGCCGGCCAATTCCAACAGCAATCAACGATTCATCACGCTGGAAGCCTTCCGCCAGGCCGGATTCGAGGTTCGCGGGATGATGAACGAACCGTCGGCCGCAGGCATCGAGTATGCGCATCACCTCTCCTCCACCTCCGCTTCCTCGAAGCGGGAGGTGCTGGTCATCTATGATCTCGGTGGCGGCACCTTCGACTCTTCGGTCATCAGTCTGGTCGATCGGGATCACGAGGTCTTGAGCAGTGAGGGCATCGCCAAACTCGGAGGCGACAATTTCGACATCATCCTGCTCGATCTCGCGCTCAAGGAGGCGGGGCTCTCCGAGGTCCCGGAGAAGGGCCTGGGGCTGCTGCTCGAAGAGTGTCGACACAAGAAAGAGAGCCTCCATCCCAATACCCGGCGGCTCAACATAGATCTGGGCCTGGCGATTCCGGGCCGGAGTGAGGTGGCTGTCAACGTCACCGGTTTCTATGATGAGTGCCGGCCGTTGATCGAGAGCACCATCGACGCCATGGAGCAGGTCATGGAGAAGTCGGCGCGCCGAGCCGGTCTCGACCTGCGCGAATCGGCCGCCGTCTATCTGGTCGGCGGATCGAGCGAGTTGCCGCTGGTCTCGCGATTGCTCCGAGAGCGATATGGACGTCAGGTCCGGCGTTCGCCGTATCCGCACGCGGCGACGGCCATCGGGTTGGCCATCGTGGCCATCGCCTCCGGCACCGCCGCCAGCTACAAGTTGCAGGAGCGATTCTCCCGCAACTTCGGAGTCTGGCGTGAATGGAACGACGGCCGGGCCGTCGCCTTCGATCTCTTATTCGAGAAAGATACGCCGCTCCCCTCCAAGGGAGAGCCCCCACTGCAACGGGTCCGACGTTACTCACCGACCCACAACATCGGTGATTTCCGCTACCTCGAGTGCAGCCGCGTCGATCAGACCGGACAACCCCAGGGAGACATCGCCCCCTGGGACGAGATCGTCTTTCCCTTCGATCCCGCGCTGCAAGCGAAGGACGGGTTGCCGGAGGCGACGATCACGCGCGGCGAGCGCTACGGAAATCTCATCGAAGAGACCTATTCGTGCGACGCCAACGGAATTATCGAAGTCGAGATTGCCGACATCACCACTCAATTCAGTCGCCGCTACCGACTCCATGACCGGCGATGAGACGCGGCGATCCTGAAACCGATCGGACTCGGAGTTCGAGTTCAAACGCTTAATACTTTGAAAAGTTAAGTCACCTGAATTTTGATTCTAAACCGTGAAACACGCGAAAGACGCGGAATCAAAGACCTTTCGCGCCTTTCGCGTGTTTCGCGTTTGTAAACCAACTTTGTCAGCAAAGTACTTAATCTGGCGGTCCAACTACCTGCATGTCAGATCGCAAACCAGGGATTGCACTTCGTTGCGCGTCATTGGTCAAACACTACCATGATGTAAAAGCCGTCAACGGCCTCGACCTGGAGGTCTTCACCGGCGAATGCTTCGGGTTGCTCGGGCCGAACGGCGCCGGTAAGACGACCACCGTCGAGATCTTCGAAGGTCTCACCCCGAGCGACAGCGGGCACGTCGAGCTGTTCGGGCTGCGCTGGGGCAACGGCCACGACCGGCAACTGAAACAACGGATCGGGGTGCAGTTGCAAGAGACCCAATTGGCCGACAAGCTGACCGTTGAAGAGACGCTGCGCCTCTTTCGCAGCTTCTATGCCCGCGGTCCCCAGGTCGAAGAGGTGATCAGCCTGGTCTCGCTCGAAGAGAAGCGCCGGGCACAGGTCGGCAAACTGTCGGGAGGGCAGAAACAGCGCCTCGCCGTGGCCTGTGCGCTGGTCAGCGATCCGGACCTGCTCTTCCTGGATGAACCGACCACCGGGCTCGACCCTCAGGCGCGGCTGCAGCTCTGGGACGTGATCGAGAAGTTCCGCGCCCGGGGCGGCACGATTCTGCTCACCACCCACTACATGGACGAAGCGGCGCGATTGTGCGATCGGATCGCGATCATGGATCACGGCCGAATCATCGCGCTCGGGACGCCCCGAGAGTTGATCGCCTCGCTCGGAGCCGATCAGATCATCGAATTCAGCGTCGCCGGTTCGCAACTGAACGAAAAATCGCTGGCCCGGATTCCGGGAGTGACCGGGGTTCGCAGCCGGGACGACGTCTACATGCTCTCGGTCGCCCAGATCGGCACGACGCTGCCGGTCTTGCTCGCGGAATTGGATAAACAACAGGTGAAGATGGATCGACTGACGACGCACCAGGCGACGCTCGAAGACGTCTTCGTCAATTTAACCGGACGAGGATTGCGCGATGGCTAAAGCAGGACGGGAAGTTATCTCCACCGACGCGGCCCCGAATGAGACCGGCCGCACCGATCAACCGAAGAGCCCCTCCTGGTCGCATCCGCTGGTCGAACTGACGATGGCCCGAATCCGCGAATTCGTCCGCCGGCCGGAGGCGATCTTCTGGGTCTTCGTCTTCCCGGTTCTCATGGCCTTTGCGCTCGGAATCGCGTTCCGCAACACGAAGCCGGAGAAGATCCGGGTGGCCGTCGACAGCGAGACCCCCAACGCGCCGGCCGTCGCCGCCGCGATCTCCGGTTCGGCCCAGTTGCAGGCCATCGTCCTGACTCCGGCCCGCGCCGCCCAGGTCCTGCGCACCGGAAAGGTCGCGCTGGTGATCAAAGGCGATCCATCGCCATCGACGGACGCCGGACTCCCGGCTTCTTACCAGTACCGTTTCGATCCGACGCGGCCCGACAGCACGGTGGCCCGATCGGCGGTCGACGACGCCCTGCAGCGCGCGGCGGGCCGCCGCGACCTCGTCCAGGCCAATGATCAAACGGTCAGCGAGCCCGGAGCTCGGTACATCGATTTTCTGATTCCGGGATTGATCGGGCTGAACCTCATGGGCAGCGCCATGTGGGGCATCGGATTCGCGATCGTCAACGCCCGCCTCCACAAATTGATCAAGCGGATGGCCGCCACCCCGATGAAACGGTGGCACTATCTGCTCTCGTACTTCCTTTCGCGGCTCCTGTTTCTGTTCCTCGAAGTCGTCGCGATCCTGGCGTTCGCGTACCTGGTCTTCGACGTCAGAGTCTATGGTTCGCTGCCGGGCTTTATTCTGATCACCCTCCTCGGCTCGATGGCCTTTGCCGGAATCGGACTGCTGGTCGCGGCGCGCACGCAAACGACCGAAGGGGTCTCGGGACTGATGAATCTGGTCATGCTGCCGATGTGGCTGCTCTCCGGAACCTTCTTCTCCGCCTCCCGGTTCCCCGACTTCGCCCAACCGCTGATCAAGCTCCTGCCGCTGACGGTGCTCAACGAGATCCTCCGTTCGATTATGAACGACGGAACGCCGCTCAGCGCCAACCTTCCCAATCTACTGCTGCTGATCGCCTGGGGAGTGATCCCCTTCGCCATCGCCGTGCGAATCTTCAAATGGCAATAAACAGGAAGTCTAGACTTTTCTAGACTTCCTCAGCTACACTTTCAAGAGTTTTTCCCAAGCTAGAAAGCAGCATCGGTAGCAGCATTCTTCACTGTCGCGTGGAGGTCCCGTCAACTCTCTGTGCCCAGCAATCGACCCCGAGTTCCGGTCGATCGAGAATCGGATGCCGGGACCGGACCCGCCTGTTCATGCCGCAGTGAAGATCGCTAAGATTCCATCAAGGACAAGACTTATGAGAAAAGATGAAAAGCACGCAGGGGCAAACCGCCGGCACCAGTTCTACCAACTCTCCCGCACCGTCATCCCGCAGCTTGCACGCCTGGTCCTGACGTTCGCGTGCGGATGTCTGGTACTGTCGATCGGCCGGACCACGGGTTACGCACAACAGACGTCGGCCACGCTGGTCGGCACGACCACGGACGCCACTCACGCCGTAGTCCAGGGCGCGCAGGTCAAAGCGGTCAATCTGGCGACCGGAATCGCGCGCGAAACGGTCACGGACGGATCGGGCAACTATTCGCTCTCGTTTCTGCCGGCCGGGGATTACGAAGTCACCATCACGGCCAACGGATACAAGACCAAGAAGATCGCCAATCTGACCCTGCAGGTTTCGCAGACGCTGCGGCAGGACATCGTGATGGAGATCGGCGAGGTCAGCGAGACGGTCAACATCAGCGCCACCGGAGTCCAATTGCAGACGGAGAATTCGACCGTGGGCACGGTGATCGACGCCGCCAAGATCGTCGAACTGCCGCTCAACGGGCGCAATTTCATCCAATTGGCGCAGTTGATTCCGGGCGTCCAATCGGGGACCCCGGGCTCGATCACGGTTCGGCGCGGGCGCGGTTCGATCGGTCAGACGGACGCGGCCTTCGGTTCGACGGCCATGTCGGCCAACGGTTCGCGTGACACGGCCAATCGCTACTTCATCGACGGGATCGAGGCCATGGACCACGATGCCGAGACCTTCTCGTTCTCGCCCTCGATCGATTCGCTCGCCGAATTCAAGGTCGAGACCAGCACCTATTCGGCCGAGAGCGGCGGCTCGCCGGGCGGCCAGGTCAACATCGTGACCAAACGCGGCGGCAACCAGTATCACGGCACCCTCTGGGAGTTCAATCGCAACGACGCGCTCTCGCAGAGCTACAACGCCATCGGCGAGGCGCCCGCGACGCCGCCCCGTTTGAACCGCAACCAGTTCGGCGCGAACTTCGGCGGGCCGGTGAAACTGCCGCGCTTCGGCGTCGGCGGTCCCAAGCTCTATGACGGCAAGGACCGGACCTTCTTCTTCTTCAACTGGGAGAGCGGCCGGGTCGCGGCCGGCGAACCGACCTCCACACGCCTGGTGCCGACCTCCGCCATGCGCAACGGAGATTTCAGCGAACTGTTGCGCCGTTTCGACGCCAACGGCAATCGCCTTCCGGATATCCATTTGAGAGACCCGTTGAATATCGGAATCAACACGGCGACCAACCAGATTCCGGCCGCGCTGATCAGCCCGCAAGCCAGGGCTTTCCTGAACTTCGTCCCGTCGCCCAATACCGTGGCGGGCCTCAACAATTTCATCAACACGCCGTTCACTTCGGTTTCGCGCCAGGACAACTACACCGCGCGCGTGGATCACAACTTCTCCAGCCGGGACATGATCTCGGGCCGTTACATCTTCAACGACACCTACGAGGCCAGCATCCCGTACTGGGGCAACGATCAGCGCAACAACCTGGGACGGTCACAGAACATCTCGTCCTCCTGGACCCACACCTTCAACTCGGCGCTGATCAATGAAGTGCGCGGCGGATGGCACCGATTCAGCGAATCGGAGATCTTCGGCACGACCAATCAGGCCGATTTCGACGTGGCCGGTCTGATGGGGCTGCCGGGCGTCTCGCGCGATCCGATCTATTACGGCCCGCCGAGCATTTCGATCAGCGGACCGGACGGAGTCTTCAGCGTCTTCGGGTTGCAACGGGTGATCGGACCGCGCGATCGGTCCAACTCGATCTACCAGTTCGTGGACACGCTCTCGTGGCAGCGCGGCAAACACTTCCTCAAGCTCGGCGCGGACATCGAATGGCGCAACATCACCTTCGATCAGGCCCGGGATCCTCGCGGCACCCTCACCTTCGACGGCACCTACACCGGCAGCGCGGTGGCCGACTTCCTGCTGGGATACGTCAAGACCAGCCGCCTCAACGCCACCGTCACCCACACGGATCTGTGGAACCGGTGGCACTCGTTCTTCGCTCAGGACGACTGGAAAATTCGGCCGAACCTGACCGTCAACCTGGGGCTGCGTTACGACTACTTCCAACGGCCGCATCAATCGGACGACCGGTACGCCAATATCGAGGTCATCGGCGTGATTCCGGGCCCGACCACGACCCCGGCGACCTCGCGTTACGGCCGGGCGCTGATCGCGAGCGACGGCAACAATTTCGGTCCGCGCTTCGGCCTGGCCTGGACTCCGTCGTTTCTCAAGGAGAGCGTGATCCGCGCCGGATACGGCATCTATTACACGCCGGAGATCTACAACGCTTACTTTGCGATGGCCGAGGGCCAGCAGGCGACCGGGGCCATGCTGACCGGAAACACCACGGCCAACGCGGCGAGAGTGGTCGTCCCCGACCTCTTCCTCTCGAATCCCTTCGGCGGCGCGGAGAGTTTCACCGTCGCCAACGATCAGAACATGCGCGACAGCTACGTGCAGCAGTGGAATCTGAACCTGCAGAAGAAGATCGTCGGCAACATCGTGGTCGATGTCGGATACGTCGGATCGAAGGGGACCAAGCTGATCGTGACGCTGCCCGC
>DATEFT010000417.1:0-17030 GCA_035280505.1 Blastocatellia bacterium
CCGAGAGCGCCAGGCTCACCAATTTCCGCAGCGTATATTTCGAATCGCCCGCGTATCGCACCTCGCGATCATATTCGACGCCGATCTGTTTAAACCCGATCCAACTGCGCAAGCCGCGCAGAAACCGGTTGCGTTCCCGCAGCGAGGTCAGGGTCTCGACCACTCGCCGATCCATGAGGCAGAAGTCTCCGGCATCCAACGGCACATCGATCTCGGCGATAAATTTCATGGTCCGGTAGAAGAGGGCATAAGCGGCGCGTTTCCAGAACGACTCTTTTCGCCGCTTGCGGACCGCGTAGACGACGTCGTACCCGTCTTTCCAGAGTTCGATGAACTTACTGAGCAGCTCCGGCGGATCCTGCAGGTCGGCATCCATGAGGATCACGGCCCGACCCGCCGCTTCGTCGAGCCCGGCCTGCAGCGCCGCCTGATGGCCGAAGTTGCGGGAAAAATGGATCGTCTTGAACCGTGAATCCCGCTGATGGATCGCGTCGATGATCCGTTCGGATCCGTCGCGGCTGCCATCGTCGACGAAGAGCACCTCGAAGGCTCCACCGGTCTGTTCTTCCAGCACCACAACGAGCCGGGTGGCAAGCACCTCAATCGTTTCACACTCGTTGTATACGGGAAGGATGATTGAAATGGTTGGGCTCATAAAGCGAAGCGAATTTTACCACGGTCGATCGGTCGATGGCGAGATTGACCAGGATCCGGTCCCCACGAAAATCATCGAATCGGACCTCAGGTTGGCCCGCTCCTAACGAAAAAAAGATGATGGCGCTCGGACCGAAAACGTCGTAGACTGCGCTTTTTTCACGCGACCCATTAACAGTTCCGCCCCCCTCTTTCTCAAACCACTCGGCCAAGCAAGGATTTGAAAGATTCATTTGTATGATTCCAAGTAGTAATTCGGGGAAGCGGTTCGGTCTCGAACCTGCCGATCTTCTTTCTTTCGTCTTTCTCTTGTTGCTCCCCTTCATCTTTTTCTGGCGCGAAACACTCGGCTGGTTCACCTTGGGCGAGGCCGACATGATCTTCTGGCATTTCCCCGTCTGGCGGTTGGCCGTGGAGCAGGTCCGGGCCGGCCAGTTGCCGTTGTGGAATCCCTATCTCTACAGTGGGACCGCGCTCTTCGCGGCCTGGCAGTCGGGAGTGCTCGATCCGCTCAACTGGGTCCATCTGCTGGGGCCGACCGGGCGGACCCTGACTCTCTCCTCGCAACTCAGTCTGAGCCTGGCGTTGTTGGGCACCTACTATCTGGCTCGCGGTTCGGGGCTCAAACGGCGGGCGAGCATCGTTTCGGCGGTCATCTATGGTTTGAGCGGATTTGTGGTCGGGCGAACGATCTATCCGGGGATGCTCCACGTCATGTCCATCATGCCGCTGGTGCTCTGGTCGATCGAACGACTCTGGCAGACGGGGCGCTGGTTCTATGTTCTCGCGGGCGGAATGCTCGTCACCTGGCAAATCTTCGCCGGTCATCCCCAACTGGTCATCTATTCGTCCCTGCTGGCGGTCGCCTATGCCGCCTTTCGTCTGAGTTTCCCGGATGCCGGGGGGGCCGAGGATCAGCCCGAGATCCCGGTCAAGGCCTGGCTGAGACCGCCCCCGAAAGCTCCGCATTCGAAAGCTCCGCGGCTGCGATTTCTGATTCAGTTCCCGACGGTCTTCGTGATGGCCCTGGCCTGCTCGGCAGTCCAGTGGTTGCCCGTGGTCGAGGTCGCCGGCCAATCGGTCCGCCAGAAGCTGCCTTACTGGTTCTTCACCTGGCAGTCGATTCACCCGATCAGCCTGCTGACCATGCTCTTTCCGTTCTTTCACGGGCAGGGGCGATCCTTCTATCATCTGCCGTACTGGGGTTACTACTGGCATCACAACGAAGCGCAGATCTATCTGGGGGTCATGGCCCTCTCGCTGGCGCTCGGCGGCGCGATCTGTGGATGGCGGTTCCGGTCGCGGCCGGCGATCTTCTGGAGCCTGGTGGCCGTGACGGGAATGATCCTGGCCCTGGGGAAGTATGTCGGTCCGGCGGCCTGGATCCTCTATCAGGTCCCCTTGCTCAATGGTTTTCGCAGTCCGAACCGTCATTGGGTAGAGGTCGGAATGGCCGTCTCGATGTTGGCGGGGATCGCGGTCGACCGGCTCTTGCGCGGCGAAGCCCGCGCCCTGGCGCGCACGACGCAGATCGTGGCCTGGACGCTGGCCGCACTGACCGTGGGAGCCGGAGCTTTCATTCTCAATCGCCGGAACGTGGCCGAGACCATCATCCGGTCGGCGCCCGATCTGGACTTTCTGTCGCCGGGATTTCTACAGCAGGCCGGGGCCGAATTCTACCTGCCCATGCTCTCGGCGATCGGCCTCGCCGTCCTGGTCGTCCATTTCACGCGAACGCGCACGCGGGCCAGGTGGTATCCCTGGCTGCTGGCCGCCCTGCTGGTCGACCTGAACCTGTATGCGACCTTCGCGCCGATCAACAATTCGCTGAATCTGGAATCGCATGCGGGCCGGGCCATGCCGCCGGAACTGGCCGCCCTGCAGAGCGAGCACCATCCCGTCCGCTACCATTTAATGCTCAATCCTGAAGATCAGATGTTCAATCCCTTCTGGTTCTACGGCTCCGAAATGGCGACGGGCTACGATCCTCTGGTCAATCGGCATTACCTGAACTGGACCGGCATTAACGAAGCCGGCTGCAGTCTGCGCCCGAACCTGGTGGAGGCGCGTGATTGGACTCTGGATCTGCTCAACGTCCGGTACCTGCTGGTTTCGGAATCGGCCTGGGCCGTCAAATCGATTAGCGATAACCTGGGCGATCTCACGCGGTGGCGGGAGTTGCCGGTTAAAAATACCGAGATCGGTTATGTCAGGCTGCGATTTTTTGAGAACCTCCGCGTATTTCCGCGCGTCTGGATAGTTGACCGGGTCGAATCGAGACCCGAGGCCGAACAACTGGCCTTGATTCGAGGCGAACTGCACGAAGAAGAGAATTGCCTCTTCGATCCGTCAAAGACCGCGTTGATCGATCCGGCCGGTACCGCCGGACTCAACCCGGCGCTGCTGGCCGCCTCCGGCAGCCGGAGCGCCGCCGCCTCGCAGCCGCCGGGCCGGGCCGAGATTTTGAGACGCGTGCCGGGCGCGATCTCGATCAGCGCCGATGTCGGATCACCGTCGTTACTGGTGCTGAGCGAGGTCTTCTATCCGGGTTGGCGCGCCAGGGTCGACGGCACCGAGGTCGAGCTTCGGCGAGTCAACTATCTGATGCGCGGAATCGAACTCGGTTCGGGGAGGCATGAAGTGGAGGTCTTCTACCGTCCGCGTTCGATGGCGGTCGGGATGACGATTTCGATCGTCTCCCTGTTCTTGATCGCCTCGATCGTCATCTGGAGGTTGAGCCGGCGAGATCGCTGGAAATTGCGGGACCGGCGTAATTTAATCCGTCCAAGGTCTTCGTGAAGTAGCTCTCGCCGGGTGCTATACTACGGCCTTACGGCGGAGGCACTCCCCATTTTCATGAGGACAAAATTATGCGAACAGTGACAGAATTTCCCGATGAGGATTTTGGCCGCGAAGAGCCGCCCGGGAGACATCGTAACTATCCACCACAAACACGTTGGCGCCTGTTGTTGTTGATCGCGTTGGTCTTCATCGCGATTGTGGTCTGGCCGGCGTGGGCCGGATTCTATACCACCTGGTTGTGGTTCCAGCAGCTCGGATATCAGTTGATCTTCTCGACGACGTTGTTGACCAAAATCATGTTAGCGGTGGTCACCGGGGTGGTGGCCACGGTCCTGGTCTGGGCCAACTTGAAACTGGCGTTGCATCTGAGCCCGGCGGAACAGCCTGTCAATCGCCGATTCGGATTCAAGATCGAAGGGCAGAGTATCTCGTTGCCGGATCTGGGAGAGATCGTCGGGCGGCTGGTCTTGCCGGTCTCGCTCGGAGCCGGAGTGTTCCTGGGCATGATCGGATGGGCGAGCTGGGAGACGTGGCTGCTCTTTCGGCACCAGATGCCGTTCGGCGACGTGGACCCGGTCTTCGGACGCGACATCGGCTTCTACTTCTTCACGCTGCCGATGATCGAGACGCTGGCCCAGTGGCTCTTGATCCTGATGGTGATCGGGCTGGCGGGGGCGGCGGCCATTCATCTCCCGCGAGCCGCGGTCGGGTTCGGCCGCTTCGGGCGAAGTCTGATGCTCGGGAACAAACCGCGCGCGCAACTGTTGATCCTGGTGGCGGGGCTCTTTCTGGTCATCGGGTTGGAGATCTATCTGGAGATCCCCAATCTGCTCTATTCCACCAGCGGTCCGGTGGCGGGGGCCGGCTACACAGATCTGAACGCCGAGAAACCGTTGCTGTGGATCAAGGCCGGCGCGGCCGTGCTGGTCTCCCTGGCGGCGTTGGCCAGCCTCTTCGGCCGCCAGAACTGGTTGCTGTGGGCCGGCGTGGCCGTCTTCGCGCTCGCGTTCATCGCCGGAATCGCCTACCCGCCGATGGTGCAGCGATTTTCGGTCGCGCCCAACGAACTGGCGAAAGAGACGCCCTACATCAAATATAATATCGCGGCGACACGCAAGGCGTACGGGTTGGAGCAGATCACCGAACGCGAGCTGTTGGGGGACACGACCCTGACCGCCCAGAATATTCAGCAGAACCGGCCGACGATCAACAATATCCGGTTGTGGGATCAGCAACCGTTACTCGATACCTATACCCAGATTCAGGAGATCCGGACCTACTACAAGTTCGCCACGGTGGACAACGACCGCTATCGGATCAACGGCCAGTTGCAGCAGGTCATGCTCTCCGCTCGAGAGTTCTCCACCAACAATCTGCCGAACCGGAATTGGATCAATGAACGGCTGACCTTCACCCACGGTTTCGGTCTGACGGTGGGGCCGGTCAACGAGGTGACGCCGGAAGGTCTGCCGGTGCTCTATGTGAGGGATATTCCTCCGACCGCGACCATTCCCCAACTGAACGTGACCCGCCCGGAGATCTATTTCGGCGAACTCTTGACCGACCGGGTCTACGTCAAGACGCGCGCCAAGGAGTTCAACTACCCGTCGGGAGAGGACAACATCTTCACTACCTATGAAGGGGAAGGCGGCATCCCGATCGGCTCGCGCTGGCGGCAATTGCTCTTTGCGACCCGCTTCGGCGACATGAAGCTCATGCTCTCCAATGACCTGACTCCCGACAGCCGCGCCCTCTTCTATCGCAACGTGCGGGAGCGGGTCGAACAGGTCGCGCCTTTTCTGCGTTTCGACCGCGACCCGTACCTGGTCATCTCCGAGGGGCGGCTCTTCTGGATCCTGGATGCCTATACCGTCAGTAATCGCTACCCCTATTCACAACCGTACCGGGGCCTCAATTACATTCGCAACTCGGTCAAAGCGGTGGTCGACGCCTATCACGGTCACGTCACGCTCTATATCGCCGCCGACCAGGATCCGCTGATTCAGACCTATGCCCGGATCTTCCCGGGGATTCTCAAACCGCTCTCCGAGATGCCGTCCGGGTTACGCGAGCACCTGCGATACCCGGAGGATATCTTCAGTCTGCAAGCGACCGTCTATTCGACCTATCACATGGAGAATCCGCAGGTCTTCTACAACAAGGAGGATCAGTGGACGCTGGCCTCGACGGGCGTCGGAGTCGGCGAGGGCGAGCGCGAGGGCCCGGCCAATCTCATGGAGCCCTACTACACCATCATGAAGATCCCCGGCGAGGAGCGGGAAGAGTTTATTCTCATGCTGCCCTTTACGCCGAATCTCAAAGACAACCTCTCCGCCTGGATGGTCGCCCGCGCCGATGGGGAGCATTACGGCAAGTTGGCGGCTTATCGATTCCCGAAACAGAAACTGGTCTTCGGACCCAAACAGGTCATGGCGCGAATCAATCAGGATCCGAAGATCTCCGAACAGTTGTCGCTCTGGAATCGAAGCGGTTCGCAGGTCATCCTCGGCACGCTCATGGTCATTCCGATCGAGGAGTCGCTGCTCTATGTTCAGCCGCTCTATCTGCGGGCCGCCACCGGCAAGATTCCCGAACTGCGCCGGGTGATCGTCGTCGCCGAGAACCGCATCGCCATGGAACCGAATCTGCCGGCGGCTCTGAAACAGCTCTTCGGCGACGGCTCGATCGCGCCAAGTCAGGAGACGCTCGCGCAGCAACCGGCGCCGGCGAACGACACCTCCGCGCTCCCCGCGGCCTCCGGGCAGACCTCCGAGGCGTTGTCGGGCCTGGCCCTGGAGGCTAAACAACATTACGATCAGGCCCAGCGGGCCCAGCGCGAAGGTGATTGGGCGCGCTACGGCGAAGAGGTCAAGCGCCTCGGCGCGGTCCTGGAGAAGATGTCAAAACAGAAGTAATCAGCGTCCAACCGCGAAAGACGCGAAACTCGACCATTTTCGGCGTCTTTCGCGTCTTTCGCGGTTTAAATCTCAAAGCGGGACTTCTTAAGTTATCTCCAGAATTTTCGGAAGAAATTGACGATGTGCCAGGCGTCGAGATATTTAAAGGGCGCCATTCCGAGGGTGTAGTGGCCGCAAGGGAGAAAAATCTTGCGCGCCGGAACGGCGAACCGCTCGCAGTCATCGAGGAAGAGCTGCGTCAGGTCGGGCAGAAAGGTCAGATCATAGTTCGCCGAGATCAACAGGACCGGCCGTTTCAGTTGACGCAACTGAGCGGAATAGGCGATCGGGCTGATGGTGGTCCACACTTCGCGGACCTCGTCCGCGGTCAATTCGGTCTCGAGCGCCTGTCGCACATGGAGCGTGGTCAAGGCGCGCCAGACCACATCGCCGAACCAGCTCGAGATCAGGTTGAAGACCCCGGTCTGAATCCGCTCATCGTGGATCATGGCCAGCCACGAGACACACGAACCGATACTGGATCCCATGACGCCGATGCTGCTGAACCCTTGCCACTGGAGCCAATCGACCCCGCGGCGGATATCCAGCACCGCCTGCCGGACGGCCTGAATCGTGCGGCCGATGTTGGCGCTGACCATATAATCGGCGCGGTTCAGCTCTTCCGGCATTCGGCGATCGTGATAGGGCAGACTCAAGCGCAGCGCGGAGATGCCGAAACGGTTCAAGAGACGACAGAGCGAAACGTGCGACTCTTCCACCGCGTTCCAGTTGGGTGAGATAATGACGGCTCGATCGTTCGATCCGGCCGGAAAGAACCGCGCATGAACCAGGTTATTCTTCTCATAGGGCGTGACCAACTCGCTGGGAAACCGCAGATATGACCCATCGAAATCGAACTCGGAGCGGCCGATCGGCGACGGAGTAAAGAAATGGTCGCTCGCCGCCAGGACCTCGGCGTTGAACTGTCTGAGGTATTGCCGGGGCGCCTCGACCCCAGGGCCATTGCCGAGAAAATTCAATCCCCATTCAAACGGACGGACCACGCGTTTGCTGATGTCGCGCGCGTAGACCCGGTACTCCAAACGATGCATGATTGATCGCAACATAATAGCTCGGACTCGCTCACCTGATTATGGGGCATCCAGATCTCGACGATTCACTCGATCGCCGGTCAGAGCTCGCTGACGCTTCCCGGATAGTTCCCTGATTGTTCATCAAAGAATATGCGGTGTGATATAAAGATGCCAGCGCGAATCCGATCTTTTCAGTCATCCTGTCATCAGCGGCGCCGCGCCATTCTTTTAATGAACTTTATGCGGCGGAGACTTCCACTAAGCTGACAAAAATGTTATCTTCTAAAATGCTACAGACATTTTTGTCCTACATCAACGAACCTGCCGGGGGTGAGGGAATATGGATGAAGCGACTCAGATCAGAAAGTTGTCGGCTCTGCTCGAAGTAAGTCAGGCGCTGGGTTCGACTCTTGACATCCGCGAGGCGGTCGAAAAGGTGCTGGAGATCCTCGATCGTGAATTGGGCATGAAACGCGGCGCGATCGCCATTCTCGAAGAGAAGGGCGACCTGGCCATCCACTACGCGCACGGGATGAGCGAGGGGGAGCGCCAGCGCGGGCGATATCGGCCCGACGAGGGTGTGACGGGCAAGGTCGTCTCCTCCGGCAAACCGGTGATCGTTCCGCAGGTGAGCAAAGAGCCGCTTTTTCTGAACCGGACCCGGCGGCGCGACCCCAAGAATGAAGAGTCTTTTATCTGCGTGCCCATCAAAAATCAACGGAAGACCGTGGGGGCGCTCTCGATCATCTATCCGTTCAAACAGAATCGAAACTACGAGGATTCGATCAAGCTGCTGACCATCATCGCCTCGATGATCTCGCAGAGCCTCCGGGTGGCCCAGATCGTTGAGAAGGAGAAGGCTCAACTGGTCGATGAGAACGCGTCGCTGAAGCGCGAATTGAAACAGAAGTACGATTTTCGCAATATCATCGGAACCGGCAAGGAGATGCGGGAAGTCTACGACCAGATCGCCCAGGTGGCCCACACCAACACCACGGTCCTGATTCGCGGAGAGTCGGGGACGGGCAAAGAGCTGGTCGCGCACGCGATTCATTACAACAGTCCGCGCGCTTCAAAGCCTTTCGTGCGGGTCAATTGCGCGGCTCTGCCTGAATCGCTCATCGAGTCGGAACTGTTCGGCCACGAGAAGGGGGCCTTCACCGGGGCCGTCGCCAGAAAACGGGGGCGCTTCGAACTGGCTGAGGGCGGAACCCTCTTTCTGGACGAGATCGGGGACCTGTCGCCGGCCATGCAGGTCAAATTGTTGCGGGTTTTGCAGGAACGGGAGTTCGAACGGGTGGGTGGCACCGAGACCATCCGGGTCAATGTGCGGCTGATCGCGGCCACCAACGTCGACCTGGAGCAGGCCGTGCAGGATGGGCGATTTCGCTCGGACCTCTATTATCGCCTCAATGTCTTTGCCATCTACCTGCCCCCGCTGCGGGATCGCAAGACCGACATCCTCTTGCTGTGCGACCACTTCCTGGAAAAATACGCCCGTCAGAACGGGAAACGGATCAAACGCATCTCGACTCCGGCGATCGATATGCTGACGACCTATCATTGGCCGGGCAATGTGCGGGAACTCGAAAATGTGATCGAGCGCGCCACCCTGGTCTGCGAGGGCAACGTCATCTACGGCTACCACTTGCCCCCCACGCTCCAGACCGCTGAAGGATCGGGCACGGTCACCAAGATGAGCCTGGAACAGGCGGTCTATGCTTTTGAGAAGGACATGATTCAGGACGCTCTGAAGACCGCCCGCGGCAACCGGGCCCGCGCCGCGCGCATGCTGGATACGACTGAGCGGATCCTCGGCTATAAGGTGAAGAAGTATGAGATCGATTGCCATCGTTTCAAGAATTGATTGATTACCGGTCAACCAGGCGACACCGACCTCATCACGGTGTCGAGGACCGGCGAGACCTCCCTCCCCAGACTCTACCGGCATTAAATTCTTAGAAGCTTAAGATCTGAGATCGGAAAACCACAATATTGTCAGGCAAATCGCTTTTGAGCTACATTTTTGATGTGCCTGAAAAGCGGCCCGAACATCGCATCCCGATCGATTTTCACTGAGTTTGCAGATAATTAGCCTGAAGAAGCTAGAAAATACCTTACTTGGCAAGCAACTTGCTAGAGAGGAAAGTCACGAACGAAATGTTCTCGTTGAGAGTTGAGCGCTGGGGACAACATCACGCTGCACACCGCATTCTGCCAGGCGCGGACAATGGATCTGAAAATTTCTCGCAGAGCTTGGTCATGAGGATCTCAATCAGGCTGTCGGCAGGAAATAAGATAACAACTGTAGTCAGCAGTCTGTCGCTGAACGGAAGATAAGCGCCTCATGATCCTTGAAAATGGATGGAGGCAAAAAATGGATGAATATGACAATCCGGCTTACGGGCAGTTGATGAACTGTTTGCTGAGCGAGCGCCACCGATATGCTACGGATGACGAGTTTCGAAACTATGCAGTAGCCGAGGTGAGGCGCTTTGTCGCGGATCTGAGAGAGATCGAGATCGAGGTCACCATGAGGCCGCCGATCTATCTGGAGCGACTGATGCCGCAGACAGGTCCGAAGGAGTAGTTGTTGGAACATGGATGGGACGGCCATTCAGTCAACTTCGTCTTGTCGCCGGAAGAAACCGAAGAATTTTTCCCAATCCCACTAATTTTATTTCTGGCCTGGGGCTCTCCCAGTGCTTAAGGAGGCAATGAATGACCCCAAAAGATGTGATTAAAATAGCCCAGGAAAAGGGCGCCCAGATTGTAGACCTGAGGTTCATCGACCTACCGGGGACGTGGCAGCACTTCTCGATTCCGGCCCATGACCTGACTGAAGACCTCTTCTCCGAGGGGATCGGCTTCGATGGTTCTTCGATCCGCGGTTTCCAGGCGATCAATGAATCGGATATGTTGCTCTTTCCGGATCCGAGCACGGTTCAGATGGACCCGTTCACGGAACATCCGACCCTGGTTCTGATCTGCGACGTCAAGGATCCGATCAGCGGCGGCAACTACTCTCGAGATCCGCGATTCATCGCCAAGAAGGCCGAGGACTACGTCAAGAAGAACGGGATCGCCGATACGATCTACATCGGACCGGAGCTGGAGTTCTTCATTCTCGACAACGTCAGTTTCGATCAGGGATACAACTACGGTTTCTACCACCTCGATTCGGAAGGCGCTTTCTGGAATTCCGGTCGAGAGGGTAGTCCGGACCGGCCGAATCTGGGCCACCGTCCGCGCTATAAGCAGGGGTATTTCCCGCCGCCACCCGACGATCATTTCCAGGACATCCGGAGCGAAATGGTGCTGGCGCTCGAGAGCGTCGGAGTCCGGATCGAAGTGCATCACCACGAAGTGGCGAGCGGCGGTCAGACCGAGATCGATATGCGTTTCGACACGCTGACCAAGATGGCCGACAAGGTCCTCTGGTACAAGTACTGCACCAAGAACGTGGCGCGTAAGCACGGCAAGACCGTGACCTTCATGCCCAAGCCTATCTTCCAGGATAATGGCTCCGGCATGCACACGCACCAATCGCTCTGGAAGGGGGAGAAGAATTTGATGTATGAGAAGGGGAACTACGCGGACCTTTCGCAGTTCTGTCTTCACTACATCGGCGGGATTCTCAAACATGCTCCCGCGCTCTGCGCCTTGATCGCTCCGACGACCAATTCCTATCGACGTCTGGTGCCGGGCTACGAGGCCCCGATCAACCTGGCTTACAGCCAGCGCAACCGATCGGCGGCCGTGCGCATCCCGACCTACTCCAAATCGGAGCGGGCCAAACGGATCGAGTTCCGGACGCCGGATCCGACCTGCAATCCCTACCTGTCATTCGCCGCGTGCGTGATGGCCGGTCTGGACGGGGTCGCCAACAAGATCGATCCCGGGAAACCGATGGATAAGGATCTGTATGAGTTGCCGCCGGAAGAGGCCGCCGAGATCAAGCAACTGCCGGGTTCGCTCGACGAGGTGCTCGACGCGTTGGAGGCCGATCACGCCTTCCTGCTGAAGGGCGACGTCTTCACCTCCGACGTGATCGAGACCTGGATCGAGTACAAGCGTAAGAATGAAGTCGACGCGATTCGCCTGCGGCCGCATCCGTGGGAGTTCGCGCTCTACTTCAACGTCTAACGGACGAATCTCGGATTAAACGACCACCAAACACACCAACCGGACGAAGCACGCGAATCATCGAGGTCCATTCGCGTGCTTCGTCATTTAAGCTGGCGAAAACGTTCGCGGCGGGACGCGCTGAAGAGGTTCTCGAAGAGGCCGTTGACCTGGCCGGTGTGAAATCGATAGTCGTGAAGGAATCGTTCGTCCGGATTGGCCGCCGCCGGGTCCAGGTACCCCAGCATGCGGGCGCAGGTCCGCAACTCCTCGGGGTCGGTCGGCAGGGAGTGGGTCTGCGCGTCGTTGACCATCTGCAGCTTGTTTTCGACGTCGCGCAGAAACAGGTAGGCGGCGGAGAGGGTCCGCTGCTCTTCGTCGGTGACCAGCGAGTGCTCGCGGAGCGCGCCCAGGGCGGCCAACGTCCGCCGTTGGCGGATCTGCGGATATTCGCGGCCGAACGCGACCTGCAGCGCCTGCACCATCAATTCGATCTCGCGGATTCCGCCGAACCCCAGTTTCACATTGCGCAGCCGCTGCTGTCTGAGGGTCATCTTCTGATCGATCTGTTTTTTGACCTTCAGGACATCGTTGAGGGCGGGCAGATCGAAGGGCTGTTGATAGATGAACGGAGCGACCTGCTCGAGAAAGCGGCGCCCCAACCGCCGGTCGCCGGCGACCGGCGCGGCTTTGAGCAGAGCCAAACGTTCCCAGGTCTGACCCCGCCACGCGTAGTAGCGCTCGAAGGCGTCCAGCGAATAGGCGATGTTGCCCATCTGACCTTCCGGCCGCAATCGTAGATCGACCCTGAACACATAGCCCTCGCTCGTCGGTTCATTCAACGCGACCGTGATCTTCTGTGAGAGCCGGCGATAGAAGTCGGAGGCGGAGAGGCTCGCCGGTTGACCGTTCGATCCCTCGATCGCGGCCTCTTCCTCGTCGGATTCGTAGAGGTAGATCAGATCCACGTCCGAACTGAAGTTGAGTTCGCCGCCGCCCAGTTTGCCCATGCCCAGCACCGTGAACCGGCGAAACTCCGGGCCGGTGAGGCGATATTCGTTCCGCAGCCAGTTCCGGCAGATTCGATAGGCCGCCGAGATCAAGACCTCGGCCAGGGTCGAGAGCGCGGCCAGGGTCTCTTCCACCGAACAGAGCCGCAACAGATCGCGAGTCCCGATCTGCAAGGTCTCCCTTCTTTTGAAGGCGCGGAGAAAGTCCAACTGCTTGGATTCGGTCGTGATGGTTCCGAGCGCCCGCCGCAACTCCCGCTCCAGGCTCAACCGTTTTCGCTGATGGTAGAGAATCGACGGATCGGTGACCCAATAGAGCGTGACCGGATCGCGGATCAAGATCTCGGCCATGTATTGACTGCCGCCGAAGACCTTGGCCAGAATCTCGAGTGTGCGCGGAGATTCCTTCAAATAGGAGAAGAGGTGCGTCTTGTTGACGACGGCGCGCGCAAATCTCTCGAAGTGATTGAGCGCCTGGTCCGGATTGGCCGATTGGGTCAGGCACGAGAGAAGTTCTTCCAGGATCTCGGCCAGGCTCTGTCGGGCCTGGGGATCATCGGCCATGGCCTGCAGGTTGGCGTCGGCTTTGGCCGGATCTTTAATGCCGTAGGCACCGAGCTGCGCGGCCACCTCTTGCGGGTCGAGGCGCGGCGCGAGCAGCAGATCCTTTACGTTCAGTTGCGACATACTCTCTGATAAGATGAACTATCCCGTACAGTTTTCAGTTTTCAATTCGTGCATCCTGAATTTTGTGGGGACCTGGAACCGATGTCAAAGACAGTTGGCGAAGCCGATAAAAATAAGCTGAAGTGTCATTCTAACTAAAGCAGAAACTCATGATCAGCGCGGAATTGAAAGAGATAATCGCAGCGCTCTGTCCCGAGGTGGAGCCGGAGTTCCTCGGGGATTTCACCGCCCGGATGGACGATGACTACTTTGGCGTGTTCTCTCCGGAAGAGATCTGCGCCCACCTGCGGATGGCGCGCGATCTGGACCTCGAACACCCGGTCCAATCCAGAATCACGCCGCTCGCCTCCGGACAGTTCGACATTATCATTGTCGGATTCGATTATCTATCGGAGTTCTCCATTTTCTGCGGTCTCTTATCGGCCTTCGGTCTGGATATCTATGCCGGCCGCATCTATTCGTCCACCCGGCGGACTGAGGCTTCCGGTCCGCCGCGGCGTTCGCCGAAGCTCCGAGCCCGGCGGCCGTTGCCGAGCCGGATCGTGGATTTCTTCAGCGTCCGGCTCAAGTCGGTCGGAATTTTTGACGAAGTGAGACAACAGGAGTTTGATCGGGAGTTGCGATTGCTGGTCCGGTTGCTGGCGGCCGGTTCATCCGAACAGGCCCGCGATCGATTGAACCGTTATCTGGTCGAGCGGCTGGAGCAGATGAACGAACAGCCGCGCGGCCTGCTCTCGCCGATCGAGGTGCTCTTCGACAATCAGACTTCGCCCGATTGGACGGTCATGGATGTTCGCTCGGAAGATGCCTTCACTTTTCTCTATGCCTTCTCGAGCGCGCTTTCGATGCGGGGAATCTATATCCACAAGGTCAAAATCCAGAGTGTCGGTTCGGAGGTCAGAGATCAGTTCTTCATCGCCGACAAATGGGGTCGGAAGATCGAGAGCGAGCAGGAACAGGCGCGGCTGCGGTCGGCGGTCGTCCTGATCAAACAGTTCACGCTCTCGCTGCCGGAAGCCCCGGATGCGGCCCGCGCCCTCCGCCACTTCAATCAGTTTCTCGACAAGATTGCCGAAGAGGAGATCTCGCCGCAGTTCGTCTCCTATTTTACCGGGCAGAAGGGGATGAGTCTGCTCGCGCAATTGCTGGGCAGCAGCGATTTTCTGTGGGAAGAGTTTTTGCGCCTGCGGTTCAGGGAGCTGCTCCCGATGTTGCCCACGCTGGAGGAGTTCGGCGGGACCGGGTCGAAGCCCGACAAGGAGTCGTTGCGGAATCAACTCGCGGCCGGCCTCGCCGAGGCCGCGACGTTTGAAGACCGAAAGCGGGCCCTCAATCAATTCAAGGATCGACAAGTCTTCTGGATCGACATTCTGCGGCTGCTGGACCGGCTGGCGTTGGAGGCGTTCTCTCAAGCGCTGACGGACCTGGCCGAGGTGGTCCTGGAGTCCGCGGCGGCCCAGTGCTATGTGCTGCTGGCCGAGGAGCACGGAGAGCCGGTCCGTGAGGACGGCCGGCCCGCGACCTATGCCATTTGCGGGCTGGGCAAATTCGGCGGCCGCGAGATGGGCTATGCTTCCGATCTGGAGATCCTGTTCGTCCACGAAGGGGAGGGCCAGACGCCGGGGCCCCAGCCGCTCGATAACGGGCTCTTCTTCGAACTGCTGGTTCAAAGAGTGATCGACTTCATCGAGGCCCGCGAGAAAGGCGTCTTTCACCTCGACCTGCGGCTGCGGCCGCACGGGAAGGCCGGTCCCCTGGCCAGTCCTCTCGAACAACTGATGGCCTATTACGATCCGGTCGGAGAGGCCGTTCCGTTCGAGCGGCAGGCGCTGATCAAGTTGCGATGGGTGGCGGGCGACGAATCACTCGGCCGGCGAGTCGAAGCGCACCGCGACCGCTTCACTTACAGCGGATTGCCCTGGGACTGGGAGAACGCGCTGCACCTCCGCCAGCGTCAGATCCGGGAACTGGCCAAGCCGGGCCAGGTCAACGTCAAATACAGCCGGGGCGGAATCATCGACGTCGAATATAAAGCGCAATACCTGCAGCTCCTCTATGGGAAGGACTACTCCGAGTTGAGGACCACCAACACGCTCCAGGCGCTCTTCCAACTGCGCCGGCTGGAGATCATCTCCAAACGCGAGCACGAGGAGCTGCACCGCGCCTACCTCTTTCTGAGAGAGCTGATCGATGCGCTCCGGATCGTTCGCGGCGACGCCAGCGACCTGGTCCTGCCGCCGGCCGACTCTGAAGAGTTCAAGTCGCTGGCGCGCCGGTTGGGATATCGTCAGCCGGATCGAGTCCAGTCGGCCCAGCAATTGGCGGCCGATATCAAGGGCACGATGGAGAAGGTCCACGCCTATTACGTCAATCGGTTTGATCCGATCAAGCTCGAGTCGCTTCTTCGCAACGATGCAGATAATTAATGGCTCGGAAGTTAATAAATAACTTCCTCAATCGCCGGAAATGCGGTACACTTATGTAGCGTTTGTAAGAGTTTAAGCCAGACAGACTTGGTCACTTATGGTAAGGGTTAGGTGTTTGTGAAAGGGATGAAATGGTGTTGCCTTCAACAAGACAGTCGATAAATTAATAAACTAAACTAATCGAATTGAAAAGAAGAAGCGTCATCACCGCGTGATCGAGGCACTCAGCGGCAAAGCTGTCGGCATGGTTGGAGCGAGCTTAGATCTTGTTGGCGGCACTTTGGGGTTGCCGTCTCGGGTGGAACGCTCGACACCGGTGTGCTAACTCGAATCGTACTCTGGGAAAGATGAGAGCAAGGGATCTCGTTCTTTACCACCCATCTCCCAATACCCCCCACATCAAAAGGAGATATTTATGGGCAGTCACATAAATCAAGGTACCAGTTACGGTGAATTGATGAACAGCCTGATGAAGGAGCGTCCGAATTTTTCTACCGAAGAGGAATTTAAGGAATACGCAGTTGCTGAAGTGCGGCGTTTTATCTCCGACCTTCGTTCTATCAACATTGAACTTTCATTGCGTCCGCCATACAAGGCGCACCACGCCGTCTCCGAGAAGCTTTCTCAATCTTGAATAAATTGGAGCTTTCCTACATTTAACCTTTCCGGGCAGAGATCATCTCTGCCCAATTTTTTGCGGCGGACCGGCGGGCGGGCGGCGAGCAAATAGATGCAACTAAATCGGATGGGATTTCGTTAGGGGCTATCACATAGCCAGAAGCGTGACCGGAACAGGGCAGCCAACCGCGCCGGAACGGAAAGTGGTGAAATACCGAGAATTTAGAGGGATGAAGGTAGGATGGCGACATGACTATCAAGCTGATGAGGTTTGTGGAGGCGGTCAAGCTGGCGCTCTCGTCGTTGCGCGCGCACAAGCTGCGTTCTTTCCTGACGCTGCTGGGGGTGATCTTCGGGGTCATGACGGTGGTCGTGGTGGCCGCGGTGATCGAGGGATTCTTCCGGTACATCGATCGCACCGTGACCGCCGATTTAGGCGTCAACACCGTCGTGCTCGATAAGTTCGGGATCATCACCAGCTTCGAGGAGTACCTCAGCGCCAACCGCCGCAACAAAGATCTCCATCTCGACGACCTCTACTACCTCCGCGAGCGGATGACGCTGGCCCAGGAGATCGCGGCGTCGGGAAGCGCGAACACCGAGATCCGGTCGCTCCAACAGCATATGAACGACATCTACGTCCGCGGCGTCTCCGCCAACATGGTCAACATCGACACGACGCAGGCGGATCTGGGCCGTTACATCAGCGACACCGAC
>DATEFT010000418.1:0-7980 GCA_035280505.1 Blastocatellia bacterium
CGGACGTCTATCAGGAGGCCGTGATCAAGGCGAAAGCGGACAGCACGGTCCTCAGAGAGCTGGGGGAACCGGTGCAAGCCGGGTGGCTGGTCAGCGGGTCGATCAACCTCAACAACGATTCCGGACATGCCGACATCAAGATCCCGATCTCCGGGCCCAGGAACGCCGGAACCATCCATGCCGTTGCCGACAAGCGGAAAGGCACCTGGAACTTCTCGGCTCTCGAGGTCGAAATAGAGGGACAGACTCAGAAGATCAACCTCCTGGGTCCATCCTGACGGCCGGGAGCATGGCCCGGCTCCGTCTCTACTTCAACTCGAGGAGCCGCCGCAGATTGCCGCCCAGAATGGCCGCCGCCTGCTCAGCGTTGACTCCGATCTCGTGCAAGACCTGGACCTGAGATTCGAAGATCTGAGAATGCCACCCTCGCGGAAAGAAGGACGAGTCCGTGCCGAACAGTAGCCGCTCGTGTCCGACCACCGCCAACGCGCGCTGGAAGACCGTGGCCAGATCGACCGGCGTCGCTTCGTATTTGATCCAGCCGTTGCTGCTCGAAGTATCCAGATAGACGTTCGGGCAGAGATCGGCCAGCATCATGGTCTCTCTGAACATCCCGGCGCCGAAATGCGGAAGGATGAACCGCGCCGAGGGAAACTCCGCAGCCAGCTTGTAGAGGTCCAGCGGATTCGAGCGCCGCAGATCGAAGGGGCTCGGCAAGCCCAATTTCTTGCGGACTCCCACCGAGAGCGCGCCGCAGTGAACGAAGACCGCCGTGCCGGGCCGCTCCGCCGCCAGCGAGACCACGGCTCGCGCCCCTTCATGCTCGGCCATCGAATAATGATGCATCGCGGGAAAGAGACAGGCGACCCGCAATCCCAGTTCATCGAATGCCCGGCGCGCGCGCGTTTCGGCCTCGGGCTTGGCGGGGTCGAACATAAAACCGCCGAAGATCTGCCCGGGACAGGCCGCCGCCGCCGCCGCAATCGACCCCTCATCCCCCGGCACGCTGGCCATCATCATTCCACCCGAGACGGCGTGCCGCTCGTACTCCTGCTGCCAGTGGCGAGCCAGTTCCGCCGGATCGGCGGGCGGCATCACCCAACCGGTGATCTCGGAGACCCGCCGGATCGGATCCTCCTCCCGGCTCAACCGGGGTGATTGACTGATCAAGGTCTCGAAAAATTTGCGTGAGAAGAAGTGGCTGTGCGCGTCGAGGATCTCCACCTCGCCCAGGATCGTCCGTTTTTTCATATCTTCAATTAATATTGTTTTTATTTTCTGAAGCCGTCGCGTGTTTCGCGGTTCAAGCCGATTCGCCCGAATCGCATCGACCATCAAGCGTGACATGCCATTCCCCGGAAAGGCAAGAGAGACCTGCCCGGTCAACCTTGCCGAAGTCGCATCGTCTTAGTATCTTTGGGGGCGGACTTTTCCGTCAAATTTCCAATTGCATTATTGAAAAGAGGATAGTTGATCAATGCCGGACAATGGGAATCTGTTCTGTTCATTCCTGAGTCAACATGACGACTCCAGTTGGACACAAGTCATCGATGAGTTGGCGCCTGCAATTCACCAGGTCGATCGACGGGCGACGCGGATCTGGTTCGCGTTCTTCCCCGTCAAGCTCTATCGGGCGCTGGCCGAGGCGCCCAATCCCGAAGAGAAGGCCCTGAGCCTGCAGTTGAAGGGCAAATATCGGCTCGCCGACCAGGTCGATTCTTCGGCCGAATTCCTTTACGGCCATCGATTCTGGCCCACCGTCAAGCGGCAAGTCGCGGTCTGCGCCGTGAGCGGAGCGGTCCCGGGTTCGCTCGCGGGCCAGATTCGCGAGGTGGCCCAGCGGATCGCCGCCGAACTGAAGGTCGACTCTTCGCTGGTGATCGGAATTACGGCGGTCGCCTTCGGAACCCTGCAGCAGGTCGGTCTGGACCTCTTCAAACAACCGCCGGCGCCCGACACTTACGGAAAGAACTGGAACAGATCACCGGACCGGATCGTCGCGGACCGTCAGAAGGATGACGGACAGGGGCTCCTCGGTTTTCTCAAGACCGTCGATAAGGAGTTCACCGTCACCTTCCGCGAATGCCAACCCGACTCCACCTTTAAAATCGTCAATCTGCAGGATGTGACGATGGCCGCCACCCAGGATAAACGCCCGCATCATCTGCGGGATCAACGCTGTATGCCCGGCGAGGGACCGATTCCGGTCGAATGCCGGACCTCGACCTGCGGCACCTGCTGGGTCGGCGTGCTGTCTCCGACCGAGAAGATTTCCCCGCCCGGCCAACGCGAGCACGACCGCTGGGTCTATTTCGGATATGAAGGATTTACCGGTGAGAAGGACTCGCCCATCCGGCTGGCCTGCCAGCTCAAGGCCTCCGGCAATATCACGATTGTGATTCCGCCCTGGCACGGAATGATCGGGAAGCTGAATGGCCAGGGAGAGAACGGTGCGGCGTAGAGGCGACTACTAACGCCCTTTCCAGCAAGGTGCGCGCTTGTCGAGAAAGGCGCCGATCCCTTCCTGCGCATCTTCGGCCAGAGCGTTCAAACTCATGATCTCTTTGGTGTAATCGTAGGCCTTCGCCTGATCCAGATCGATCTGAGTGTAAAAAGCCTGTTTGCCCAGGCCGACCGTCAACGAACTCGCCTCGGCGAGTTGTTCGGCGAACAGTTGCGCCTCCGCGCGCAACTGTGCCGCCGGCACCACGCGATTGATCAATCCCCAGGCCAGGGCGGTCTGCGCATCGATCGGCAGCCCGGTCATGAGCATCTCGAGCGCGCGTTTGCGCCCGATCGCCCGCGTCAGCGCCACCATCGGCGTACTACAGAAGAGCCCGATCCGGACGCCCGGAGTGGCGAACTTCGCCTCCTCGGCGGCAACCGCCAGGTCACAGGTGGCGACGAGTTGACAGCCGGCGGCAGTGGCCATCCCCTGCACCTCGGCGATCACCGGCTGGGGAATCTGCTGGATCGCGGTCATCAAATCGACGCAGACGTCGAAGAGTTTCCGGTAATCTCCAACCGTCCGCCCGCGCATCTCGCTCAGATCGTGCCCCGCCGAAAAGACCGTTCCGGCCGCGGCCAGAATCACGACTCGAGTCTCCTTCGACTCGCCGATCCCGCTCAGACACGCAATCAGGTCCTTCATCAACGCCAGCGAGAGCGCATTGCGCCGCTCCGGACGATTGAGGACAACCCGCACGACCGGCCCGACAGACTCGACGGCCAAATTTTCGTAATCCATAAATTTAGTCTAGGAAAGTCTAGAGCAGTCTAGAGCAGTCTAGAAAAGCCAGACTTTTCTAGACTGCTCTAGACTTCTTCTTTACTTGGGCGCGTCCGGAGAGACGCTGCTGCGCAATTCCGCGCGGAGCCGTTCGATCTCGCCCAGTTTGTCCTGGATTCGTTGGAATAGCGAGCTCTGGGCCTTGATGCCCTCCTCGATCAGGAACGCGGCGGCTTCGGCGCGCCCCTTGAAGATGCCGGCCGAGACCAGCGTGTCGATGGCGTCGGACGACTCATCGCTCAGACGGATGAGGACCGTCGTGTCCCGAACATTCAGCGCGCGCTCGACGGCCTTGTTGACCGAATCGGGCACCCGGCTGAAGAGGTCGCGCAGGGTCGAGGTGATCTCATCGATCGCTTCGCCCGCGCGGCCCGCCGAAGACTGCGGCCGCGGTTGTGAAGAGAGCGGGCCGTCCGCTCCGCCGGGTCGATTCTGTTCGCTATGAGGTTCGTTCATCTGTCTTGCCCTCCTTGTTGATGGTGATCCTACTCCATCATACGACGACGCGGCGAGCGAAAGTTGCACTCATTCCGCGGACAGGTTGAGGTCCAGCTTCGTATATTGAAGCCCATAAGCGACCAACGCAAACGGCAGCCGGAGCAACGATTCGTTGTACGATTCCACCGCCCGCACATAGTCTTTGCGCGCGGCATTCGTGAGGTTGATCAAGTTCTTGTACTCCTCCAACAGCCGCAAGTATGCATCATTGGTCTTGAGGTCGCCGTAGGTGTCGCCCAGCGTCAGGATCGAATCGGTCTGTTGCGAGAGATCCCGGTACCCGGCCACGATCCCCGCGCTGTCGTTGTCCTTGACCGCCTGAAGATAGGTGGTCCGGACATTGTTGAAGGGGGTCAGCGGTGGCGGCTCGGTCTTGAGCACGGCCTTGGCCGTGTCGAGCACTTTGAACGCGGCATCGGCCTGTTTGCTGGTGCCGGTCACGAAGGCTCCCCATTTGCCGGTGACCAGTTGACGCCGTTTCTCCAACTCTCCCTTGGCATAAGGGAAGATTTTTTCGACCGGATAGAATTTGCGGTTCTCTTCAAACTCCACCCACGACCACTGATTGTCGCTCGCGGGAGGGGAGAACTTCAACCGGGTCGTTTTAGGCGCACTCAACTCGTTCCGTTCTTTGACGGTGACCAGCGCTTTGCCGTCCGCTTCCATGGCAATGCTCGCAACCTCGATCACCCCGTCGATCTCGGCGACGATGGCGCTGACCGGGGATTCACTCGCGGCGTTGATCCGCTTGGCCAGGCTGATGAAGACTTCATCTTTGCTGATCTGTTTGGCCGCCGTCTGGGCCTGAACCGCCGGCTGAGCGGTCGCTAAAATCATGACAAATGTGAAGACGAAGACTGAAAGGGCTATTTGTCTACGCATCATTCCTCCTCTGAAAACTCTATTTACAGGTCCTCAATTCTCAATTTGGTGTCGGCATTCTTCCAGGCCGATTCGAATTCACGCTGGGCGGCGCGGGCCTCCGAAGTCTTATTCAGTCTCTTCAAACATTCGGCGAGACCGAAGAGCGAACGGCCATTTCGCGGGTTCTGCTCCAGGTCCCGGCGAAAGACCTGCTCGGCCTCCGTCACCTCACCCTCCATCAACAGCGCCGCGCCGAGCGATTCGCGGATAGGATAATACCAACCGGGCGGTTCGTCATAGTTCAATTCATCCTGCGCGGCAACCGCTTCGCGCCAAAAATTAATTGCGGTCCGGCGATCGCCTTCCGCCGCCGCCAGGCGCGCATCGAGCACGCGCCGCGCCACCTTCAGAATGCCCTTCGCGCTGTTCAGGCCGAAGGGAGTCTCACCGGAGATCGTTTCAGCAGACTGGGCCAGCGCATTCCGCTGCTCTTTCGCCGCGGCCGTCTGCTGTTGTGCGCAGAGGGCGACGCCGCGCGAGAAGTACCAGATGCCCCTGGCCACCGGCATCTCCTGATTCGGCTCGGGCAGTTTCATAATCTCGTCCCATCGATTGAATCGCAACTTCACGAACATCACCGACGGCAGAAAGGACTCGAGCATGGGCATCTCTTTCAGATGCTGGCGGACGTTCTCGACGAGCCTCTGGGCCGAACGGTCGGCCAATTGAGATTGGCCCGAACGGTTATAGCTCTCGACCAGGAAGTGCAGATTGTGGCTGTAGTACATCGCCGGATAGACGCCCCGGACGCCGGTCCGTTTGATGTAAGCCTGGTCGACCTGGGCCGCCTTCTCGTTGACCGCCGCCGCCGAGCTGTAATCTCCGGTGCGCAGATAGATGTGAGCCGGCATGTGAACCAGGTGGCCGGAATCGGGGGCCAGCCGGCCGAGACGATCGGCGCTCGGCAAGGCTCGTCCGGGCGCCTTCGAGGCTTCGACGGCATGAATATAGAGATGGTTTCCACCCAGATGATTCGGATCGCGCTTGAGCACCGACTCCAGAATCGAGACGACCTCGAGGGTATACTCGCCCGGCTCGCCGCCCTTGGTCCACAACTGCCAGGGCGTCAGATTCATGAGGCTGTCGGCGTAGAGTACGGCGGCATCCAGATCGTCGGGATTTTGCCGGTGCAGCGCCCCCATGGCGTCTTTGTACTCGACCGCGCGATTTTTGGGATCCACCTTCGGCTGGAACCGCCTGGCCAGGGCCTCGATATAGGCCCGTTCGGGCGCCGAGGCTTCGGCCGCCAGTTGCCGAGCGGTCTCCATCGCCTGCTCGGCGGCCGCCTGCCGCGCCGGATCGATCTGGGACTCGTTGTAGTTGGGGCCGATGGCCAGGGCGATCCCCCAGTGAGCCATCGCCAGTTTCGGATCCAATCGCGCCGCGTGCTCGAACGAGCGCCGCGCCTCCTCGTGATTGAATCCATAGATTAAGGCCAACCCCTGGTTGAAGAACTTCTGCGCCTCCGCGTTCTTCGTCGAGACCGGATGATTCAGTTGACCCGCGCCCGCAATCAACGTGGCCTTCGCGTTACCGGCGTCCGCCGGATGTTGATGCTGAGCCCGCACCGCCGGCGCGGCGGCGCCCGCGAGGCAGAGGGCCGCGATCAGAATCCGGTTCGGCTTGAGCGTCTTCATGACGCTATTGACGAAGGCCTTTGTTCTATCTTCAACCGCGAAACACGCGGGAAACGGCTGATTTTGCGCGTTTCGCGTATTTGGCGGTCGATCTATCCATTTAATCAACGGAGTCTTCATTGGCTTCTCCTGTGGGTAGTCGATTTTCATGATATGCAGCGTCACGTCGCAATGGTATGATATGCATGGTTAAGTACTATCTGCTGTTTCGCGTAAAGGAGTGTAGGCTATTCCACAAATCGAAGGCAAGACACTGGGATTAAAGCCCAATCAGGTTCGGCGGCTTGAAAAGCTCTATCAGCGCCGGATTCCTCCCGCCGAGATCGTCACGCCGGAGGTGGCCCGCCAACTCACGGAGATCTCGCATGAGATCGGCCGGCAAGTCGGAGTGTTGATCGACCGCAAAGGACGCGTCGAGCATGTCATTGTCGGAGACGCCACCAAGATCGTGCTGCCCGCGCAGGATCGTTCGCGCCTGGGCGAGTCGCGGTTCAACGGGCTTCGTTGTCTCCATACTCACATCCGCGGCGAAGAGTGTCTGACCCACGACGACCTGACCGACCTGGCGCTGCTGCGGCTCGACCTGATGGCCGCGATCGATGTCGACCCGAAGACCGGTCTTCCCGGTTACGTCCGCGCCGCCCATCTCCTGCCGATTTCGGCCAAGGCCCATCACGAATCGAACGGTGATGAAGAGCAGCGGCAGCCGGAGATCTATCGCTTCCTCGATCCGTCGCCGCCCGGCCAACTGGACGTCAATTTCCTGGAGTTGATCGAATCGATCGAGGGCGAGATGGCGCGCAATCGCGGCGCACGCAAATCGTCCGACACCCGCGACCGGGCGATTCTGGTCGGGGTCACGACCGGCCCGATGAGCGAGGCCCGCGAATCGATCGAGGAGCTGAGAGAGCTGGGAATCTCCGGCGGGCTGGTGATCCTGGACGAGATCATCCAGCGCCGTCACACGCTCGATCCGAAGACGCTGGTCGGCAAGGGCAAGCTCGACGAGATCATCATCCGCAGCCTGCAACTCGGCGCGGACATGATCGTCTTCGATGGAGAACTCTCGCCGTCCCAGGTCCGGGCCATCAATGGCGCCACCGACCTCAAGATTCTCGACCGCTCGCAATTGATCATGGATATCTTCGCCCAGCGCGCGCAGACGAGCGAAGGACGCATCCAGGTCGAACTGGCGCAGTTGAAATATCTCTTACCCCGATTGACCGGCTCGGGCGCCGAGATGTCGCGGCTCATGGGCGGAATCGGCGGCCGCGGTCCCGGTGAAACCAAACTCGAAATCGATCGCCGCCGCGTCCACGACCGCATCTCGCTGCTCGAAGAGAAATTGCGGCAGGTCCGCGAAAGCCGCCAGCAACGCCGCGCGCGCCGGGTCCGCCGCGAACTGCCGGTCGTCTCGATCGTCGGTTACACCAATGCCGGCAAGAGCACGCTGCTCAATGCCATGACCCAGAGCCAGGTCGTGGCCGAACAGCGCATGTTCGCCACGCTCGATCCGACCAGCCGCAAACTGCGGCTGCCGCACGACCAGCAGACCATCATCAACGATACGGTCGGATTCATCCGCAACCTGCCGAAAGACCTGCTCGCCGCTTTCAAGGCGACCCTGGAGGA
>DATEFT010000419.1:0-2950 GCA_035280505.1 Blastocatellia bacterium
GATGGCGGTCTCCGTATATTGTTGCGGATGGCCGCGTTTGCCCGTTCGCCCCTGCGCGCGCCAGACCACCGCCACGTCTTCGCTCAACCAGGGCTCTTTCGGAACTCGCGTGGTCGGCCCCAGATCTTGTGGTCTAAAGACCGAATAATCGATAACCTTCGAGATCCAGGTACAGACGTTGAAAGAAATGCTTCAGATTCGTGATCCCATAACAGCGCCGTTTGAGCACTTTGACCTTGTTGTTGAAGCCTTCAACAAAGCCGCTGGTCAGACGACTCACGAAATAGTTCGTGATCTCATCCAGCCAGTTCTCCAACGTCACCAGGAAGGCGTCAAAGCAACTCAGTCCGCTGTCACGCACCTGCTTCATCCAGCGTTTGATCGCCGCCGTCGCCGAAGCCTTGCGGTGATCGGCTTCAAAGATAGCCGTCAATTGCTCGCGCAAGTCGTAGGCCCGTTTCAAGTCCGGCGCGCATTCAAACAACAGCGCCAGGCGTTGCCGCTCTTTCCGGTCCAGATCTCGCCGGTTGCGGCGAAACAGCCACATCGTTCCTTTCAACGCTTCGTACTCGTCCTTCTCCAGGCTGGCTTTCAGACCTCGCTGGACTTCCTTGCGCAACTGGTCGGCCCCATCCCGATAGGCTTTCGCCACGTGGAAACGGTCGACCACGATTCGCACTCCCGGCAGGACCTTTTTCACCGCGCTCGTATAACCTTCGTACATATCGGTGCAGACTTCCCTCACTGTCGCCCGCAGTCCCTCCGGAATTTTCTTCAGGAAGTCTTCGACCGTTTCCAATTTGCGGTCCGGCAGCACGCCCAACAGCTTCAATTGTCCATTGGCTTCTCGCGTCGTGACCAGGACGACAAAATCTCGATGCCCTTTCTTCAAGGCGATCTCGTCCAGTCCGAGGATTTCCAGTCGCTTCATCTCCTCCCACTTGACCGTGGCGGCGACCTGTCGTCGCACCGCGCCCAGCACCAGGTCATAACTCAGCTTCTCTTTGCGCGCGACATCCGAAATCGTGCTGCCGATCAAGGCCAGCAGCAACCATTGGTCATAGGCTTTCGTATGTGGGCGACGCTCGTCGTACCAGTCCAGTTGCTGGGTGATTGTCGGGTGATCGTCACAGTTCGGGCAGCGAAACCGCTTCGGTCTAATTTCGATGATCAGAGGCCGCCCCAGGATCGGCAAGTGGCGCAACCGCAGCAGACGCCCATGGCTGTGAAACTCTCGCGTTTCGTTTCCGCATCGCGGGCAGATCGCCCATTCACGGGTGCTTTCGACGGTGATCACGATCTCATGCTGACCCATTTCGGTCTTCACGATTCGAACTTCTGGCAGGTCCAGGGGGATTTCGAGATTTGCTGGCACTACGTCGCTCCTCAATTTGATGTGGTCGGGGAGGAGACTGTGCCATGGTTTATTCCGATTTCAAAGAGCACAAGATCTAGAGGGATCCACGCGAGTTCCCAAAGAGCCAAAACCGGCCCGGAACCGCGCCGGCGCTTCTGGCCGCATCGCTTCGGCGGGTGGTAGCCTGACGGCGCGCCAGACTGCGGCGATAGCGCCAAGACCGGCCGACACCAGGCTGATCAGGATGGCCGTCAGCACGACTCGCGTTCCAGCCTCGTATCGCAGCGCCGGGAATCGAAAATACTCGGCATATAAGGCCGTGATGCTGTATCCGAACCACCACCCGGCCGCGATCCCCAGGATCACGCCGACCAGCACCGCCGCCAATGCAAGTTTCAGATAATGGAGACCGATCGAGACGTTGCCGTAACCGAAAGCCTTCAGCACGGCGATTTGATCGCGCGGGGTCGCCACCAGGCGAGACATCACGAGATGCAGCAGAAAGGCCGTGACCCCCAGGAATATCGCCGGAATGAAGGTGCTGGTCACCTGCAGTTCGGCGATCTCGTTCGAGATGAAATGATGCGAAGTTTGATCTCCGCGCCCGTATGCGCCCAACGTTCCATAACTCTCAAGCAATTCATCGAGCCTTTCAATCACCTCCGACTCGGCCGCGCCGGGAGCCAATGACAGGGCCACGTCATTAAATGCTCCTTCCATGTCCAGGGCCGGGCCCAGCGCCTCACGGCTCATCCAGATCACGCCGAAGCGGCGGCTGTCAGGGAACATCTCACCGCCCCCGATCTCATAAACGAATTCAGGAGAGAGCGCCACCCCGACGATTCGAAGCCGCTGCCGGCGACCATTGATAATCCCGGTCAGCACATCGCCGGACTGCAGTTTGTTAGCGCTGGAGAACGCTCCGCTGATCAACACCTCATCTCTTTTACCGGCCTCTAGGTAACGGCCGCTCACGAGATGCAAGTCGTTCAGCATCGGGATCCGCCGTTCGGGGATCGAGACGATTCTCCCGCGTGCCGGTTCCGCCACTCCCGGGACATCAAGCATGACGTTGGCGACGATTCGCGTTTGTGCTTTGGCCACTCCGGGAATGGCTTCGATGCGTGCGGCCAGCGCCTCCGGGGCCCGCTTGAGTTGACAGAAGAGGTCGGCAAATCGGTACCGGGCGTAGTAGGCCTCCTGCGAGGCCAGAAGCGAGTGGTAGGTGCTACGCATCGCCACAAACGCCGCCATGCCGCAGGCGACGACCAGCGCGACCGCCATGACTTGGCCGCGCAGATGGATCACATCACGGATCAGTTTGCGGTTGAGAGCAGTCATGGGGTCACCATTCCAGATCCGCGGGCCTCGCCTTGATTTCATTGCGGCGAGTTTCAACGATCCGGCCGCTGCCCAGGCGAATCACGCGATCAGCCATGGCCGCGATCGCCTCATTATGCGTGATCACCGCCGTCGTGGTGCCGACCACCTGATTCACATGTTCCAGCACTTCGAGGACCAGTTTACCGGTCGCGAAATCGAGCGCTCCGGTCGGCTCGTCACAAAGAAGCACATCGGGGCGTTTCGCAATCG
>DATEFT010000420.1:0-6070 GCA_035280505.1 Blastocatellia bacterium
CGTTCATTCCCGCCCTTGCTTTGTCATTTTATGCTATGTAGAATACTAGCTATCAAGATTTCTATCTAGAAAGCTGGAAAAGTCGGAGTTCAAGGAGCGTTATGGGCAAGGAGTATCTCTCTTTTGCGGCGGCGGTCGTGCTGCAAGCGGTGGCCAACGGATACCTGTATGGATTCGACATCATCGCGGTCACGGGGTTGCCGGGAGGAACGGTCTACCCGGCGTTGCGGCGATTGGAGGAGGCCGGATCTCTGGTCTCGAAATGGGAGAAGCAGAGCGTCGCGCAGAAAGAGCAGCGGCCTCCGCGCAAGTATTATGAATTGACGCGCGAGGGGCGCGGGGCGCTGGCCGACGCGGCCAAACGCTACCGATTGCTGGAGCAGACAGAGGTTGGCGGCGAACGCCATCCGAAACCCTCGAAAGCTTGAGGTCGATCCCGTGCGATTCCCCTCTTTGATCAAACGATTCCGGTGCAAACCGCATCTCCTGCTGATCCGGGTTCTCGGAACGCTGGTGCCACGCCGATTGCGCCGCGACTGGCGGCACGAGTGGGAGTCGGAACTGTGCCATCGCGAAACGATGCTCGGTCGATGGGATCGGCTCGACGGGCGTCATAAACTTGATTTATTGCGGCGCAGCACGAGCGCCTTTTGGGATGTGCTCTGGCTGCAGCCGAAAAGATTGGAAGACGAGATGTTTCAAGATCTGCGTTATGGGATCCGGATGCTCTTGAAGCAGCCGGTCTTCACACTGATTGCGGCGATGTCGCTGGCGCTCGGCATCGGGGCCAATACGGCCATCTTCAGTCTGCTGGATGTGTTGCTGCTCAAATCACTCCCGGTCTCGGAGCCGGAAAGGTTGGTACTCTTCGGCAACGGCGAAATGATCGGCGCCACCGACGACTTCCCGAACAGGAGCTGGGATCTCTTCGCTTATCCTTTTTACCAGGAGGTGCGACGGCGCAACGAAGTCTTCACCGAGGTGGCGGCGCTCCTGAGCATGCAGTTGGGCGTGCATGGCACGGTCGATCGGAACGGAACGGGCGGCGAAGCGGAGAAGATCGAGGTGCAGTTGGTCTCCGGCACCTATTTCTCGGTCCTCGGTGTGAACGCCAGTCTCGGACGCGCCCTGACCGAAGCCGACGATCAGACGCCGGGTGGGCATCCGGTCGCAGTCGTGAGTCATGCCTGGTGGGAGCACCGGCTGGGCGGACTCCCCACGGCGATCGGCCAAACCGTCACGATCGACCGGACCGCTTACACCATCATCGGCGTCGCGCCTCCGGAGTTTTTCGGCACGATGGTGGGCCAGGCGCCGGACATCTGGATCCCGCTGGCGATGGAGGCCCGGATACCGCCCTTCTACTGGACCGGGCGAAGCGAGAAGTCGTTTCAGTCGCTCTACTTGATTGCCCGGCTGAAACCCGGCGTGGGCGCCGAGCGAGCGGGCGCCGCCGTAAATCTACTCTTCAAGCAGTCAGTGCAGGAGCGGGCGGGCGCGCAGCCTGCTCCCGAGATCTCGCGAGAGATTCAGCAGGCCAGGATCGAGCTGACGCCTGCCGGCAAGGGGCTCTCAAGGCTGCGCCGGCAATTCTCGCTCTCGCTGCGAGTCCTGATGGCGGTGGTCGGAGTCGTGCTGCTGATCGCCTGCGCCAACGTGGCGAACCTGCTGCTGGCGCGCGCCGCGGCCCGACAGAGGGAGTTTGCCGTGCGGCTGGCGGTCGGCGCCGGCCGCATCCGCCTGATTCGCCAGTTACTGACGGAGAGCATGCTGCTGGCGGGTCTGGGCGGGATTGCCGGAATGGTCCTGGCCTGGTGGGGCGGCCGCTTGCTGGTCTCAATGGCCTCCGCCGGTTCGCAGCCGCTGCCGCTGGATGTCGCGCCGAATCCCCGGGTCCTGGGTTTCACCTTGTTCGCCTCCCTGCTGTCGGCGGTAATCTTCGGAACCGCTCCGGCATTGAGTGCGGCCCGGATCGAGTTGAACTCGGCCCTCAAGGGCGGGAAGGGAGTGGCCAGGGCCACCTCGCAGAATCCGCTCGGCAAGGCGCTCGTAGTCATGCAGGTCGCGCTCTCGCTGCTATTGCTGGTCGGAGCCGGCCTGTTTGTGCGCACGCTGATCAATCTGCAAAACGCTCCCACCGGCATCGATCAACAGAATGTCCTGCTCTTCAAGACCGACACCGCCGCGACCGGCTACAAGGATGCGCAATTCCCCCCGCTGTTGCGCGAGGTGGAGGAGAAAGTGAAGACCCTTCCCGGCGTCCAGGGAGCCTCTTTCGCATCTTTCATCATCAATCAATGCTGTTGGACGGGCACGGTCTACACCCACGACCCGACCCCGCCGGAAGGCGAGGCGCGGGTGGTCAGGCACAATGTGGTCGGGTCCGATTATTTCACCACCATGGGAATTCCGCTGATTCTGGGCCGGAGTTTCGGCCCGCAGGACACGAGTCAATCGCGGAAGGTCGCGGTGATCAGCGAAACGATGGCGCGGCGCTTCTTTCCCAATGATTCGCCGCTCGGCAAGCTCTTCGGAATCGACGGCCCCCAATCCAGCGTGCAGGCCGAGATCATCGGCGTGGTGAAAGACGCCCGGTATCGGGACCTGACTGAAGAGTTGCAGCCCATGGACTATTATCCGCATGCCCAACGTCCCCAGCCGCTCGGCAATCTGGTGGTGCGGTTCTCCGGCGCCCCGGAGTCGATCGTCCCACAAGTTCGGCAAGCAATCCGGCAGATCAACCGCGACCTGCCGATCGATGAGGTCGTGAGCATCTCCGAACACATCGGCCGCTCAATCATCCCGCAGAAACTGGTCGCGCGGGTGGCCTCTTTCTTCGGGCTGCTTGCGTTGTTGCTGGCTGGTATCGGATTGTACGGCGTCTTGTCCTATGCCGTCGTGAGGCGGACGAATGAAATCGGCATCCGCATGGCGCTCGGCGCCCGGCGCGGCGACGTGCTCTGGCTCATCATCAGGGAGGCCCTGGGGCTGATCCTGATCGGCGTCGTCATCGGATTGCTGGCCACCCTGGCAGCCACGCAAGTGGCCTCAACGCTGCTCTTCGGATTGACGCCGAACGACCCGCTGACGATCGTCGCGGCCACCTCGCTGCTGGTCGCCATCGCGATCCTGGCAGGTTATCTGCCCGCCCGCCGCGCGGCCGGAGTGGATCCGATGGCCGCCCTGCAGAATGAATAAAGCGGAACGCTCCAGATTCTAGAACTTTCATCCTCACCATAGAATCCGGCGCGGTGAAAGAGCGCCGCCATCACCGCCGTCCCATCGCTCGACCGGCGCCCGCGGTCGCCGAACCTGCCGTCCGGTCTCCGATTGCGGCTCGCTCGTCGCAGTACGCCCGGTCATTCCCGGCTTTTGCGCCCTTCGCCTTGGGGCACATCGCTTGCCTACTTGATCTGCGCTGGGGCCAAAACGATCTTGGCCTCTCTTCTCCGGCCGCGAAACACGCGAATATTCGGTCGATCTCGCGTGTTTCGCGGTTTTTATATAGATTTTGTCGGCCAGGTATTTGGCCCAATCGGCTGACAATCCGCACCCCGGCGGTCTGCGTCTTACGGGTAACGGGCAGGAAGGTCTTAGTCAATGATGAGCCGCTTGAATGATCATTTCAGAAAGACTCTCGAAAAATATACCACTCGGCCCGTCGCCGCCGCTCGCCTCCAGAGAGTGGCTCGCGCGGGTCTCGGACTCCTGCTCAGTTCGGCGGCCGTGGGCTTGATTATCAGTTATGTGCCCCAGACGGTCGGGCTCGGCCGCGAGTTGGTCTCTTCCAAAGAGGCCGGCGACTCTTGCGTCCTCGACGGCGGAGGCGGAGCCGAGAGTCTCGATGGCTGGCTCACTTATGACGGCAGCGGGCTGCCGATCGTCAACGGCGCCATGGTGCCGAAGGGCACGGTGGTCAGGATCGATGCGCTGGCCACGGCCAGCGGCCGCTGCGATCTAAAATGCGATGGGTCGACGGCCTTCACGTACGAACGCAACATCAACAAGATCCAGATCGGGGTGATCGCTTCGACGATCGACGGCCCCAACGGCGATGCGACGGTGGCCAATGTGTTCGGCAAAGATCCGGCGACCGGGCAGAACCGGGACTATCAGACGCTGGATACGCGGTCTTCCAATTCCACCGGCTCGGTGACGTATACCTTATCTTCCGCCGGGGTCTATATGTTCTACTTCAACAGCAATATCAACACGCTGCCCTGCAACCTCCTGCCGGATCATGCCACGCCCAAATATATAACCGTCAAAGTCCGCGACGACGAGGACACCCTCAAAGGGGCTGAGCCGCTGGATGACACCGACTCCAGGGAGAGCAGCGGGCTGCTGGCTCGGGCGCGGAAGCGTGCCGGAGAGCCGGTCGAGGTCGCCAACGGTAGTCTGGACAGGGGAGCGCCATCGATCGGCGGCGCGCGACGAAGATCGGTTCGCAATGATGAGGCTCTATTCCGGATCGGCGACCGAGTGGATCTCGCGGAGGCGCCGGGTGAAAGACACGGCTCCCCACCAGATCACCAGCCGTTGGATATTTTTGAAGGGCAGCGGGTGTAAAAATAACGAGTCGATCAGACTGAAGACCGTTGAATCGGCACCGATGCAGAACGCCAGCATGATCATCGCGACCAACGTCAAATCGGATCTCTTTTGCATCAGACGCACGCCGTAGCGCAGGTCTCGCCATAACTTTTGCATTGCCTGCCTCAACTCAGTTTCAGATCAGCAACCACGGCTGACCTGCACTTCAAGCTTGAGGCAGGCAGCCTCATCCAGACGAACAACCGGAACCAATCAATCGCCGTGCCAGAGCGGCGGCCCGGCTAAATCGGCGAAATGCCTCATGATGGCGCGAGGGCCCGACGAGGCCGTGGATGCCGGCGCCGAAACCTGTTCGCTTCTGGGATCGCGCAATCTCGAAATCGGAGAGATCCGATTCCATCCTGATTCAACAATTTCTCAATAGCCACAACGCATCCTCCGAATCGGCGCGACGGCTTCGCGCCGCACATATTCTTAACAATTTAGGCAAGCAGACTACAAAAGAAAGGGAGATTGAGATGTGCACCGGTATTCAATTGGTCTCATCTGATGGAGCTGCGATCGGCGCTCGGACCCTCGAATTCGAGCAGGAGCTCGGCTCTCAAATTATCGTCGTGCCCGCCGGCACCAACTACCCGGCCATCGCGCGCGGCAGCCTGCCCTGGACCGCAACCTATGGAGCCGTCGGCGCCAACGCTTATCGCCTGCCGTTGTTGGTCGAAGGCCTCAATGAGAAGGGGCTGAGCGCCGGCGCGTTCTACTTCCCCGGATACGCCAGTTACACTCCGGTCAGCCAGGCGCCGGAAGGCAAGGCGCTGTCGCCGCTCGAAGTGGTGACCTGGATCCTGACCACCTGCGCCACGCTCGACGAGGTGTCGGCGAAACTTTCTTCCGTCCCGGTGGCGGCGTTCTCGATCGCCGGTCAGGGCCCTCCGCCGCTTCACTACCTGGTCCGCGATCCCCAGGGCCGCTCGATCGTGATCGAGTACCAGAACGAAGGCACGATCACGATCAGCCAGGATCAGATCGGCGTCTTCACCAACTCTCCGCCCTTCGATTGGCAGAGCGTGAACCTCACCAACTACATCAACCTGAGCCCGAAGAACGTCGAGGAGAGTTCCGTCCTTCGAATCGGCCTGACTCAGACCGGGCAGGGATCCGGCCTCCTGGGCCTGCCTGGCGATTTCACCCCGCCGTCACGGTTCGTGCGCGCGGCCTTCTATGCCGCCTCCGCGCAACCCGGGAAGACGGCGCTCGAGACGGTGAAGCAGGCCTTCCACATCTTGAACCTCTTCGATATCCCGGTGGGCACCGTCCAGGGGTCGAGCGGAGAGGATCACACCGAATGGACGAGCGTCTCCGACATGAAGAATCTCGTCTTCTACATCAGAACCCATAACAACCAGCAGGTCCGCTACGTCGAGGTGCTTCCGGCGTTGAAGGCCGTCGGCGGCAAAGTCCTGCACCTCTCGCTGGCCCAGGAAGAACAGTACCTCAACCTCACACCGACTGCGTC
>DATEFT010000421.1:0-15433 GCA_035280505.1 Blastocatellia bacterium
CTCGATTCCGGTAACGAACTGGTCTGGTTATGGCTGGCTTCCGTCGCTGAATACCAGCAAGAGACTGTCGCCTGCCTGCGGAAGGCGTTGGCCATCAATCCTAACAGCCAGCTCACTGTTTCATGGCTGAACAAACTCTCCTCCCAAAACACGATTTCGAAAGCCGACTCTAAAGTCGATCGCCGGTGCTCGGTCTGCGGCGCGCTCATGCCCGCCGGCGCCGACAGTTGCATCGCCTGCCGAACCGTCTCTATACCGACGGGCAAGACTCCGGTCACGGGTTCGCTGCCGAAAGAGAAGGCCCCGGTCACGGGTTCGCTGCCGAAGAGCAAGCCTCCGGTCACCGGCTCGTTGCCGAAGGAGAAGGCTCCGGTCACGGGTTCGCTGCCGAAGGAGAAGGCTCCGGTCACGGGCGCCCTGCCGAAGAGCAAGCCTCCGGTCACGGGTTCGCTGCCGAAGGAGAAGGCCCCGGTCACGGGTTCACTACCGAAGAAGAAAGCCCCGGTCACCGGCGCCCTGCCGAGGAGCAAACCTCCGGTTACCGGGAGCCTGATCGTGGAACAGGCCGCCGAGAATCTGACGCCCGAGGCCCGCCGCGAAGCGGTCGACCCGGTGGTGATCGAAGTGCCGATCGCCGAACAGCCCGCCGCGAAGGTGCCCGCCGAAGTGGAGATTGAAATTCTTGAGCCGGTGCGCGCCGCCGAGATCGTGACGGGGGAGCTGGTGTCGCAACAGGCTGCCGAGATCATCAAGACCGGCGAGACCGGAGGGCTCGGGCAGACCGAAGTCAGCCTCGCCGCCGCCGAGCCGGTGGTGGCCGAGGAGCGGGTCACCGGTGAATTGAAGCTGGATGCCGTGCTCGAGGTTCTCGAGACCGGGCAGCCGGAGGCCGCCGAGCGGGTTGGCGGCGGAGACCGAGTTACCGGAGAGCTGGTGGCCAAGCGAACCACCGAGATCGTGTTGGAAGAGTTGCGTGTTGAAGCCGTCGAACCGGCCGTCGTCGAGGCGGCGGCGGGCGAGGAGTTGGTGTTGGAGTCGGTCGCCGAGACTGTGGTGACCGAGGTGAGCAGCGAAGCCGTCGAACCGGCAGTTGCGGTAGGGGAGCGGATGACGGAAGAGGTTGTAGCGGAGCGGGTCGTCAGCGAGCCCGAGACTGCGATTGAGACTGCTGAAACTCCGGCGGCTGTGGCGTCGGAGACTCTGGTAGCCGAAGCGCAGGCTCGAGCGGAGGCCGAGGCGCAAGCCCGGGCCGAGGCCGAGGCGCAGGTCAAAGCCCTGGCCGAGGCGCAGGCTCGAGCGGAGGCTGAAGCGCAAGCTCGAACGGAAGCCGAGGCGCAAGCCCGGGCGGAGGCCGAAGCACAGGGCCGGGCCCTGGTTGAAGCGCAGGCCCGAGCGGAGGCTGAAGCGCTGGCCAAGGAGTTGGCCCAGGCGGAGGCCAAACTTGAGATTGAGGCCCAGGTTCGAGCCGTCGCGGAGGCGCAGGCCCGAGCGGAGGCCGAGGCGCAGGCCCGGGCGGAGGCCGAGACCAAAGCCCGAACGGAGGCCGAAGCCTACGCCAAGGTGTTGGCCGAACTGAGGGCCGAGGTTGAAGCCGAGACTCAAGCCAGGATGGCAGCCGAGGCTCAGGCTCAAGCTGCGGCCGAGAACCAGGCCCGGATCGCGGCCGAGATGAAGGGCGAGATCGAGGCGGCCGTCCGCGCCAACGCGGAAACGGACCAGCGGCGGGCCGAGGCCGAAGCCAAGGCCAGCGAGGCCGAGGTCAGACTGCGGGCGGTTGAGGTGAGGTTGCAGGAGGTCGAGGCGCGAGCCGCGGCCGAACGCGCGGCGCCCGTGGAGATCGGGTTTGAAGACAAGGTCCGCGCGATCAAAGAGGTCAAGCGCCGGTGCGCCGAGGCCGAAGCCCGCGCCGGTGAGGCCGAGACGCGGCTCCGCGAGGTCGAGGGCCGATGGCGCGATGAGATCAACGCGCACGCCGAGACCCGGGCGCGCATGGAGACCGAGGCGCTGGCCATCGCCGGGCAGACCGGCAGAGAGGCCGAAGTTTTCGTCGCCGAGTCTCAGACCCGGATCGTCGAAGAGCTGAAGGCGCAACTCGAGGTGGCGGTGCGGGCCAGGCAGGAGGCCGAAGACCGGCTGGCCGAGGTCGAAGCCAAACTGCAGGAGGTCGAATCCAAGTTGCAGGCCATCACCGAGGCCAACCAGGCTCAGCGGGAGCAGGCGGCGGCAGCGGCGGCGGCCGAGGCTGAGAGCGCCGGGCAACCGGCTCCGGTGATCAGCGGGAACGATCCCGAGGCGCGGTTCCGGCGGGCCGATGCCCGGTGGCGCGAGAAGGCCGAGCGGCTGACTCTGGCCGGGCAGAACGTCAAAGAGGCGCAGGCCGGTTTCAACCAGAGCGTGATTGCGCGGCGCGAGGCCGAGAAGGCGCTGGCCGAGGCCGAAGCCGAAGAGCGCAAAGAGGCCAAGGCGCTGGCCGCCGCCGAGCAGGCGATGGCCGAGGCCGCCGTTCGCGCGGGCGCCAAGTCGGATCAGAAGCCGGAAGAGCTCCGGGCCGAGGTCAGCGAGGCCGAAGCCTGGTTTCAGAAGGCCAACGCCCGGTGGCGCGAGAAGGCCGAGAAGCTGTCTCAGGCCGAGCAGCAGGTCAAGGAGGCGCAGGCCGGATTCAATCGCAGTGTGGTGGTCAGGCGCGAAGCCGAGAAGACGCTGGCCGAGGCCGAAGCCGAAGAGCGCAAAGAGGCGCATGCGCGAGCCGAAGCCGCGCAGATCGTGGTGACTGTGGCCACCGGACCGCTGGGCGCCATTCTCACCAACGACGAGCCCGAGCCCCGACGGGGCGGAGGGGCTCCGAGCGGGCGCGAGGAGCAGACGCGAACGTCGATGAGCCAAGGCACCATCGAGCGGTCGGTCCTGCCGGATCCGCCGGTCAAACAACAGATGATGCGAGAGGAGACGCGGGATACTGGGCGGCTGACCAATCGGTCGGATGCGCTCTCCGCGATGGAGCGGGGAATTCGAGAAGTGAGCGTTCCTCCAGGCTCAACGCTGGTTATACGCTCAATTGGTGATGATCTGGAAATTAAAGCCAAGACCAAACTGATGAGCTATAGCTTGTTTGTGGTCCTCTTGATCGTGGTTTTTTTGCTCCTGGTCAGTATGAAATGAATCGCGCCGGGGGAGGGCCCGGTGGCGCGTAATAAGTAAGAGGGAATGAAATGGCTAGAAAGATTCTCGTGGTAGAAGACAGCCCGACTCAGATGCATATGGTCAAAGCCGCGCTGCAAGCCAAGGGATACAACGTGATCACCGCTTTCAACGGGGAGGAAGGGCTGGAGATCGCTCGCCGGGAGCATCCGGAACTGGTGCTGCTCGATGTCGTGCTCCCCGGGAAGAACGGGTTTCAGATCTGTCGCACTCTCAAGTCCTCTGTCGATACCAAGCACATACCTGTCATTATGCTGACCAGCAAGAGCCAATCGAGCGATCATTTTTGGGGAATGAAACAGGGCGCAGATATGTACCTTACCAAACCGTGGAAGACGGATGAATTGCTGGATGCCATCGCCCGGCATCTATAAGCAGTCCAAGTCGTGAATACCCTGGGAGTATATTGAATGGTTCAGAAGAACTTAAATCTGGGAATCCCACCTGATCTGGCTGGAGAGACGAGATCGGGCGAATGGCTATCCGGTGGGTCCGTGAACTACAGCGACTTGCCGGTGCCGGACGAGATCGATGGGCTCTTTGAGAGTGAACCGCCGCTGGCGATGCCCGAATTGGATCTGGGCTCGGCGATCATTCAGCCCCTCGTCGAGGCGCCGCGGTCGGCTCAGACGCAGGCGTCCCCGCAGCCGGAGGCCCCGGAGATGGCGCTGGTTCTGCATTCCGGAGCCGCGCCCGAGACCGGCAGTTCGCCGGCGCAGGCCCTGGTCACCGCGCAACTTTTCAGTCAGGAGAAGTATGTTCTCTATTACCTGGCCGGATCGAGGTATGCCGTCCCGATGAGCCAGGTGCTGGAGGTCTGTGAACTCAACAGCTTCACCCCCGTCCCGAACGTCCCGGAATGGATTATGGGGGTGACCAATCTGCGCGGCGATATCGTCTCGATCGTCGATATTCGCGCGTTGTTCAACCTGGAAGCCGAGGAGTATGCGGATGCCAACAGCCTGTTGGTGACCCATACCTTCGAAGGCGATATCACAGCCTGTCTGGTCGTGGAGCACGTGATCGGGATCGCCGACATCGCCGCTCCGCAGATTCAAACCATCGATACGATGGTGGAGGACCGGCTGGCTCCTTACGTCCGCGGCGTTCACGCGCACTCGGATGGATTGGTGAGCGTGCTCAATCTAGAGGGGTTACTCCATTCGCTGGATATTGTTCACTATCGACCTTGATGGCTGATGGCGAGTGTTCTCGCTCATCTTGTTCTCAGAAAAAGCAAAGGCTCACCACGCGCGTCCAACACTTGATGAGCCAGAAACGATCAAACACACGGAAGTGGTAGACCGTTATGTTAGTGAAAGCCTATCACATCCCTTAACCATCGCGAAATAGATCCTTCCGATGCAACGATTAAATCTGAATCACCGAGACGCGCTCAGTCTGTGAAAGACTGGGGAGCCCTCGGAAAGTCTCGAAAAGTCCTGACCGGCGCGCGGCCGTAACGGCCCGCAGATTCAAGACTTTTCCGGGCTTTTCAAGGCTCTCCCGGGCTTTCGGAGGCTGAAGTAAGGCGCTGGCGCGAATCGGGATGCCTGCAAGATTGCATCTTGAAAAACTTTTGAAAGGCACCCTTATGATGAAAATACCACTGAATAAATCTCTCCTCTTATCGCTCCCTTCGCTGATGATCGTCGTGCTCGTGTTGTCCAGCCTGGTCTTTGCCCAGTCCGAACCGGACGCCAAGAAAGAGACCGGGACCTCCGCGCCGGCGGCCAAGGCCCCGGAAGGCGAACCTAATAAAGTCATGGCCGACGTCAGTCCGGCCGGTCATGATGCGGCGGCGCCGAAAGAGAAGGGCGCCGGCGAGGCCGGCGGCGGCAAATCCGCCAAGAAGGCCGAGGTCAACCCGGTGACCGAGATGATGAACCACGATATGCCGGGGTGGCTCCGCTGGAGCGGCGAGTACCGGATGCGGTTCGAGAACAAGAGCCGTCCGAACGGCGTGCCCGGCAACAACGACGGGTACTTCTCGCAGCGGCTCCGGATCGCCATGACCATCAAGCCGACCGAGAATTGGACCATGTACGTCGAGGGTCAGGACTCGCACGTCTTCGGTTACAACGTCCAACCGCCGCCGTCGAGCTTCGATGACAACCTGGATCTGCGCCAGGCCTACGTCGATTACACCTCGGGCGCCAAGCGCGGGTGGGGCGTTCGGGTCGGCCGCCAGGAGTTCAAATATACCGACCAGCGCGTGATCGGCGTCAGCAACTGGAGCAACACCTCGCGGGTCTTCGACGCGATCAAACTCAGCGCCTTCGGCGAGAAGTATGCGGTCGATGTCTTCGCCTCGTCGGTCGTGGTCAACCAGGACCAGGTCTTCAACAAACACGTGGACGGCCAGAACTTCTACGGCGCGCATGCGACCTTCCCGACGCTGATTCCGAAGGGCGAGGTCAACGTCTACTCCTACTGGCGGACCCGGCCGATCGTGACCGGCGAGACCGTCCGCACCGGACTGCGCAATAGCGGCGACTCCGACACCGTCACCACCGGCACTCGCTTCGCGGGCAAACTGCCCAAGCGCTTCGACTATATCACCGAGATCATGCTGCAGCGCGGCTCCTTCGCGAACGACAGCGTTCACGCCTACGCCTTCCATTCGCGGCTGGGTTACCTGATCACGGCCAACCACTGGGCGCCGAAGCTGCTGCTCGAATACAACCAGGGATCGGGCGACAAGAACCCGCGGGACGGCGTCCGCGGCACCTATGATCAACTCTTCCCGGACAACCACGGCAAGTACGGGATCCACGACATCGTCAGCATCCAGAACCTGCAGAACCTCCGGCTCGGGATCGGGCTCGCACCGACCAAGAAGCTGAAGGTCGACTTCGATTATCACAACTTCTGGCTGACCCAGACCCGGGACGGCGTCTACAACGAGCAGGGAACCCGGATCGCGTTCGATCCCACCGGCATGTCCGGCAACCACGTCTCGCAGGAGACCGATCTGCAGATCGTCTACTCCATGAAGTCTTATGTGAGCCTGGGGGCCGTCTATGGTTACTGGTTCCCGGGACAGTACTGGAAGAACACGACGGGCGGCGCTCCGGGTTCGTCATTCTTCTCGTATGTGACCTATAAGTTCTAAGTCTCATTTTTCTCTGGTTGAGGGCCGGAGTGCGACCGGCCCCCGCCAGGGTTCTGGCTAGTGACCACCGGCAAATGGCGGCTAATGGCATGTATTCACCGGCAAGCTGAACTGTGGCATCTGGCAAACGAATAGGGGATGGTAGCGTATGTCAACGGATAAAAGCCCAAAGAGGACTCTCCTTTATAAAGTCATCCACCCGATTAGATCCAATATCTCCGCCAAGCTGATTATTGCGATGGCGCTGCTGGCTATCTTGCCGTTAGCTGTTGCCGGCTTCTTCATCAATCAAAATACGTCGAGCGACCTTTTGGATCAGACCGGCCGTCAAACCCAGGAGCTGGCGGTCCGGACCTCCGACCTCGTCGCCCAGACCCTGGCCGAGAACGTGCACCTCATGGAGACCCTGGCGGTCTCCGTCGAGGTCCAGGACCAGATCCAACGAGCCAATCAGGGTTATCGGGGCTCGGAGCAGCAGATTCTCGACGAGATCACTCAGCGCGACAAGGAATGGATCGGGACGCCGGCGGCGATGGCGCCCAACAGCCGCCTGATTCAGCGGGTCGTCAATGGAGACCAGAACTCGAGCGCGCGCGTCCTGCAGAACTTCAAGACCCGGTTCTCCAATCACGTCGAAATCTTCACCACCGACAAGTACGGCGGGAACGTGGCCGCCAGCGGTATCACCTCCGACTTCTATCAGGCGGACGAAAACTGGTGGCAGCAGGCTTACCAGGAGGGAGCCGGCGCGATCTACATCGGCAAACCCCAGTTGGATAAGAGCGCCAGCACCATCGCCGTGGTGCTCGCCATTCCGATCCGCGGCAAGAACAACGAAGTGATCGGGGTCTTGCGTTCGACGCTCGACGTCAAGGAGATTCGCGACCTGTTGGGTTCGGTCAAACTGGGGCAGACCGGCCACCTGGTGATCTCGGATCCGGAAGGGGTAGTCCTCTTCGATCCGGTGCGCCAGCCGGACCCCGACCAGAAGCTGCCCAACTCGCTGCTGCAGGCCGAGATTCAGAAGAAGACCGTGCCCGGCTGGGTCCAGGCCGCCACCTACAACGGCAAGTCGTCGATCGTCGGCTACGCCAAGGCGCCGCGCACTCTCGATATCCCGGCGCTCGAAAGGCTGCAGTGGACGACCATGGCCGAGATCGAGTCGGAAGAGGCGCTCGGAACGATCGCCGAATCGAACCGCTTTCAGTTGGCCCTCGGAGTCATCGTCGCCCTGCTGGCGATCGGACTGGCCATCTTTCTGGCGCGGCGCTTCACGGTCCAGATCAACTACATCGGCGATCTCTTCAAGGAGATCCGGCACGGCAACTACACGCAGCGCGCTCCGGTCGTGACCGGCGACGAGCTGGGCCAGATGACCTCCGACCTCAACGCCATGCTCGACGAGACGCTGGCCCTGATTCAATCCAAGCAGGAACGCGAAGAGTTACAGAATTCGATCGTCCGGCTGCTCAACGAAGTCTCGAACCTGGCCGACGGAGACCTGACCGTGCGGGCGGAGGTCAGCGAGGATATGACCGGCGCCATCGCCGACGCCTTCAACCTCATGACCGATGAGCTGCGTCAGATCGTGAGCCGGGTGCAGGACGTGACTTTGCAGGTCGGCTCTTCGGCCTCCGAGACGCGGGCCACCACCGAACGGCTGGCGAAGGACAGCGAGCGGCAGGCCCAGCAGATCCTGGCCGCCCGCGAGGAGATCGAACAGATGACCCTCTCGATGCGCCAGGTGCTGGAGGTCGCCACCACTTCGCGAGACGTGGCCGAGCGATCGCTGGCCACCGCCCGCAACGGCGCGGATTCGGTGCAGGATACGATCCGCGGCATGAACGGTCTCCGCGATCAGGTGCAGGAGACCGCGAAGCGCATCAAGCGGCTCGGCGAGCAGTCGCAGGAGATCGGCGAGATCGTCCAGATGATCGGAGACGTGGCCTACCGCACCAGCGTGCTGGCCCTCAACGCCTCGATCCAGGCCGCCCGCGCCGGCGAGGCCGGACGCGGTTTCGCCGTCGTGGCCGAAGAGATCGAGCGGCTGGCCAAGCGCTCGACCGACGCCACCCGGAACATCTCGGATCTGGTGAAGACTATTCAGTCCGGCGCCACCGAGGCTATCGCCGCCATGGAGGAGAGCACCCGCGAAGTCGTCGAAGGCTCGCGGTTGGCCGATCAGGCCGGTCGCTCGCTCAGCGAGATCGAGACCGTCTCTGCCCAGTTGGCGGAACTCATCGAATCCATTTCGCTAATTGCCGAACAACAGGCACAAGGTACACAGGCCGTCTCACGCACCATGGTGAAGTTGTCGGAAGTGACGCAGCACACGGCTTCCGATATGAAGCAATCGGCCACATCGGTCAATACCCTGGCGGCGCTGGCAGACGACCTGCGGGCATCGGTCGCCTCCTTCAAACTGTCGAACAATGGAAGATCTTAAATCGGTCAGGAGTAGTCAAGAGCAGCGACGCGGTGATGCGGGGCTGCGGCGGATGAGAGGCGGAGCGGAGCGGCGCCGGCCGGTCGAGGGCGCGCGCCCGGTGTTGGAACCTTTCGATCCGGCCGTCGCTTGGTGTCCCATTCTCCGGATTGATTTGAAGACCCTGGGAAGGGAAAGAGAAAGGAGTCGTAATGTCGAAGAATTTTAACATTCTGCGGCGACTGAAGATCTGGCATAAGGTCGCTCTGATTGCGGCGTGTATGAGTGTGCCGATCCCATTCATCACTTATCTGCTGGTGGTGGAGAAGAACAAGTCCATCGAGACTTCCGGGTTGGAGCTCTCCGGCGTGCAGTACATGCAGCCGTTGAAGGGCATGGCCCGGGATCTGTCACGGTACCGCGATCTCTCCAACGCCTTCCTGCGCGGGGCGACGGCCACTCGCAGCCAGGTCGCCGAGGCGGAGCGCCTGGTCGACGCGAACTTTGCGGCGGCCGAAGAGATCGATCAGAAGCTCAATCCGGCCATCGGCAAGACTTACGGCGCGGTCTTCGAGATCACCAATCAGGTCCGCGCCGCCAAGCGGAAATGGGAGGCGCTCAAGGGGCGGGCCTACAACGCGCAGCCGGACGAGTTCTTCGCCGAACAGACTCAGTTGATCTCCGAGATCCTCGACCTGATCAAACAGGTGGCCGCGAAAGCCCATCTGGTGCTCGACCAGGACATCGATACCTACTACCTGATCAGCGCCGCGGTCGACCAGGTTCCGCAGGCGGTCGAGAACATCGGCCAACTGCGCGGGCTGGGCTCGGGCATCACGGCGGCCAAGGCCATCACCCAGGGCGAACTGGTCCAGATCATCTCCCAGTTGCGGCAGACGCAACGCAGCATCAGGGCCTTCCAACAGAGCATGAATCAGGCCTATCTCTCCAACGCCGAGCTCAAGCAGAAGCACGGCGACCTGGTCGAGATCGCAGTCCGCGAGGCCGACTCGTTCATCAACTTCACCGATCAACGGCTGGTTCGCGCCAAGATCATCGATCCGGCGCCGACCGAGTTCTTCGCGGCGGGGACGAGGGCCGCGGATCGGTTGTTGAAGGTGGACGAACTGGTGCGGAACGACCTGGAATCCCTCTTGAACGCCCGCATCTCCAGGCTCGGGGTCGACCGCATCCGCGTGATCGGACTGATCCTGGTGGGCGTCATGCTGACGGTTCTGGGCTGCTTCCTGATCGCGCGCGGCATCACGCGCCAGATCGACGTCATCAGCCGGCTGATCTCCAACATCGAGCGCGGCAACCTGGAGACTCGCGCCGAGTCGTTCTCGGAGGACGAGCTGGGCAAGATGGCCAAGGCGTTCAACAACATGCTGGACAGCACCAGCGGCTTGATTCAGTCGCGGGAAGAACGCGACCACATCCAGCAGGCGATCATCAAGCTGCTCGATGATGTGAGCGGAGTGGCGGAAGGCGATCTGACGCGCGAAGCGCAGGTCACCGCCGATATCACCGGCGCCATCGCCGATGCCTTCAACTTCATGATCGCCGAACTGCGCCGCCTGATCAGTCAGGTGCAGGAGGTGACCGAACAGGTGACCTCGACCGCGAGTCAGACCCAGGCGGCCACCGAACAACTGGCATATGGCAGCCAGGAACAGGCGGCCCAGATCACCAGCACCTCGGAGGCGCTGGGCGACATGACGGTCTCGATTCAGAAGGTCTCGGAAGACGCGGTCTCGTCGGCGGCGGTCGCCGACCAGGCGCTCTCCAGCGCGCGCAAGGGCGCCCGGATCGTCCAGGACACCATGAAGGGCATGGCGCGCATTCAGGAACAGGTCCAGGAGACCTCGCGGCACATCCGGCAGTTGGGCGAGCGGTCGCAGGAGATCAGCGAGATCGTGCGGTTGATCGACGAGATCGCCGATCGCACCGGCGTCCTGGCCCTCAACGCGTCGATCCAGGCCTCGGCGGCCGGCGAGGCCGGACAGGGCTTCTCGGTGGTCGCGACCGAGGTCGAACAACTGGCCAAACGCTCCACGACGGCGACCAAGAAGATCTCCAATCTGGTGCATGCCATTCAGAGCGGTATCAACGAGGCCATCGGGGCCATGGACAGCACGGCCCGGGAAGTCGTCTCGGGGACCAAGCTGGCCCATCAGGCCGAACACTCGTTGGGCGAGATCGAGACCGTCTCCCGCCGGCTGGCGGAGCTGATCCAGTTGATCTCGCTGACCTCGATCGAACACGCGCGAGGCTCCGAAGCCATCTCGCGGTTTATGGCCGAGATTGCCGCCTCCACTCAACAGACGGCCAGCGGCGTCATGCAGTCGGCCGCCACCGTCAAGAACCTGGCGGAACTGGCCTCCGATCTACGGACCTCGGTGGCCTCGTTCCGATTGCCGCGCGAATATGGTCACTTCGGCGGCAAGGGCAGTAATAATGGGAGCGCCTGGACGGGCGCTAAATAAGTCTGGAGCGGTCTGGAGAAGTCTAGAGCAGTCTAGAGAAGTCTGAAGAACTCCAGGCTCACCGCGGTTTCGATTTTCCAGATTTTGATACTCCGTCCGATCTCTTAGGACTTTTCTAGACTTTCTAGACTTTCTAGACTTCTCCAGACTTCTTTGAGGCCAAGTAACATGACGAACCAAAATATCGATCAGGAGTTACTCCATAGCTTTGCTGTTGAGGCGAAGAATTACCTGGCTGAGATTCTGAACGGGGTCGTGGAGTATCATCGGCATCCGGAGCGGGCCGAACGGCTCGACGAGGCTCACCGGAATGCCCAGACGTTCAAAGGGGCGGCGGCGATGGTTCGCCTGACGCCCTTGAGCGAGGCCGCCATTCAGTTGGAAGAGGTCTTTGAAGAGATCGCCGCCGGGCGCGTGACGCTCTCCAGCGAAGCGGTGGTCGTCATGAGCGAGGCGATCTCGCAGATCAACATCTATCTGGGAAGGGTGGTGGAAGGAAGTCTGGAAGAACATGCGGAGATGGCCGACGCTCGCGACGCGCTGCTCCACCTGTGCCGGTACTCGGAGCCGAGACCCTCGGCGGGCGTTCCTCCCACGATCAAGCCGCAACCGATCAAGCCGCAGCCGATCAGGGCCCAGACGATCAAGCCGCAGCCGGTCAAACCGGCTCCGCGGACGGAACCGCGTCGCCGGCCGACCGGTCCGCTCTCCCAGCCGCCGGCCAGCCGCAATCCGATGCCGGATGTCTCGACCGAATTGTTGGGCGTCTTCCTGCCGGAGGCCGAGGAGCATCTGAAGGCCATGAATCTGGCCCTGCTGGCGCTCTCCAAACAACCGAACGACAAGGAGCTGATGCAGAACCTGCGCCGCCGGGCCCACTCGCTGAAGGGGTCGGCCGGGATGGTCGGGTTCCAGGAGATCGCGCGGCTGGCTCATCGGATGGAAGACCTGATGGACCTGATCTACGACGGTTATCTGGCCCTGACGCCGGACCGTTTGAATCTGCTCTTCACTTCGACCGACGCGCTGGAGAACCTGACCGACGGCCAGATCGATCAGGCGTCGCTGCGGGCCATCTACGAGGCCTACGATCAGTTGCCCGGATTGGAGTCTGAAGACGCGGCGGTGCAGGTCGAGTATGAGGATGAGCCGTCCGAGCCGGTAGTCGCCACGCCGAGGTCCCAGACGGCCAAGGCGGTCCCCCCGCCGGTCGCGGTGCCGTCCGAGCCGGCGCCGGATGAGACGGCGATCTCGGTGGCCTCGATGTTGCCGACCCGCTCTTCGTTTGTGCGGGTGCCCATCGAACAGTTGGACGAACTGGTGAAACTGGTCACCGAGCTGATCATCACCCGGACCTCCTTCGAGCAGAACCTGACGGAATTGCAGGATCAACTGGAAGAGCTGCGCACCAGCTCCGCCCGGTTGGGGCGCGTCTCGGACAAGATGGAGACGCAGTTCGAAGCCAGCGCCCTGGGTCGCGGCCTGCGGGTTCCCAAGCCGGGAGTGCTCAATGGTTCGACGCCTCCCCCCGCCCCGGCCACCTCGCAACCGAGCGAGATCGCGCGCGGGTTCGATGAACTGGAGTTCGACCGTTACACGGAGTTCCACATCCTGCTGCGCGGGTTGACGGAGACGACCAACGACGTCCAGACCCTGGATCGCGAGTTGCGCATGATCCGCGAGAGCCTCGAGAGTTGCCTGAGCCGCCAGGGGAAATTGTCGAGCGAGGTGCAGGACAAGATCATGCGGCTGCGAATGGTGCCGCTCTCCACGCTCTCCTCGCGTCTCGCGCGCACGGTCCGCACCGTGGCCTCCCAACGCGGCAAATCGGTCCATTTCCTGCTCGACGGCGAAGATACCCAGCTCGACAAGACGGTCATCGAGGAGATGGCCGATCCGCTGCTCCATTTTCTGCGCAACGCCGTGGATCACGGGATCGAATCGCCCGCCGTCCGCCGCGCGCTGGGCAAGCCGGCCACCGGCACCATCTGGTTGAGGGCCTACTACGAGGGGACCCAGATCATCATCCAGATTCGGGATGACGGCGCCGGCATCGATCCGGAACGGCTTCGGGTCGCGGCCGTCAGCGGCGGTTACCTCTCGGAGCAGGATGCCGCGAGAATTCCGGTCGAGGACCTCTTCACCCTGATCTTCCTGCCCGGTTTCAGCACCGCGCCGCAGGTCAGCGAGATCTCGGGGCGCGGAGTCGGACTCGACGTGGCGAGCGTGGCCATCCACCGGTTGAAGGGCAGCGTCAAGGTCGACTCCCGGCCCGGCGAGGGGGCCTCCTTTACCGTCCGGCTGCCGATGACGCTGGCCGTCATGCCCGCGTTGATGGTCAAGGTCAGCCTCCAGACCTTCGCGATCCCGCTGGTCGGCATCAAACAGGTCATGAAGATCGGGCCCGATCAGATCGAGAAGGTCGGGAAGGAGCCGGTGGTTCGCATCGGCGGCGCGATCTTCCCTCTGCTCTCGCTCTCTAAATTGCTGGGCCTCAAGCGGCCCGAAGAGAAGGCCAACGACAGCCGCCCGGTGCTCTTCATGAGCCTCGAGGATCGCCAGGTGGCGGTGGCGGTTGACGAGACGCTGGCCGAACGCGAGATCGTCGTCAAGAACCTGGGCAATCATCTGCGCCAGGTTCACGGCGTGACCGGCGCGACTCTCATGGGCGACGGCAGCGTCGTGCTGATCCTGAACCTGGCCGAACTGATTCGCGATGCCTTCCGTCCGCGGAACAAACCGGCCGTGACTCCGGTGATGAAACGCGCGGCGCCGCCTTCACGCCGCTCGCTCTCGATCATGGTGATCGACGACTCGGTCAGCGTGCGGCGCGTCCTCTCGAATCTCATCTCCACCGCCGGGTGGAAACCGATCCAGGCCCGAGACGGTCTCGATGCCATGGAGATGCTCCCGCACCTCCCCACGCCTCCGGACGTGGTCCTGCTCGACATCGAGATGCCGCGCATGGACGGTTATGAGTTTATCAGCGCCATGCGCGGTCAACAGGCCTATGAACGCACGCCCATCATCATCCTGACCTCGCGCGCCGGTCAGAAACACCGCGATAAGGCCTTCGAACTCGGCGCGACCGATTACGTCGTCAAACCTTATCAGGACGAATCGCTGCTGGCGCTGATTCGTCAATTGACGACTCAGCAGGCTCCGCTTCAGAATCTTGGAACCGCTTAAAGAAGCCTCGAGAAGTCCGGGAAAGTCTAGAAAAGTCAAACCTGATCCTGACTTGGACTTTCCCAGACCGCTTCCGGCTTTCCAGACTTTTCCAGGTCTTTCCAGCCTTTTCTATACTTCATCCAGGCAGATAACAGTTAATGTAACCTCCGCTCGCCAGGTTTGTAACAACCCTTTATTGAGTCTTTATCGAAAATTTAGGTGCCGTAAAGGACTTGGTGGCACATCTCCGCGCAGAATCGGCCATCCCAGAGTGGAATCGGACACTATCTAAAGTACAACACAAAGGCTCTATTCAAACAAAATCACTAACAAGCTAGCTTTGCATACCACACTTGGAGTTTTGGCGCTTTGGCATGGGCTGAAGTATTCGCAACATTCGTCTGTTCGAAGAGTAGAGCATGGATTCGATGTTACAGGTTTCTAAGACTAAGCGCTGAAAACTTACGATTACGAATCGGTTCTAGGAGAGGTGAAGCGCTCAGCCTGAAGACACTACCGAAAACACGTCCCGATAAGTCCATGATTCAGGTTATGGAACGCTTAGGAGAATATATGCAAAGACTGTTTGTTAGAAGCTGCTTGGCGGCGGTCTGCGCCATCGTCATGGCGATGGCGGCCTTTGCCCAGAGCGGCTCAGTTCAGGGTTCACTAATCGACCCCCAGGGCGGTGCGATCGCCAACGCCAAAGTGATGGCGGTGGACGAGACCAAAGGGGTCGTCGTGCGCGAGACCACGACCGACAAAGATGGTCAATTCCAGCTCTTGCCCCTGCTGCGCGGCCAATACACGATCAAGGCCGAAGCGAACGGTTTCAAGGGGATTGAGCGCAAGGGATTGGTTCTCGATCCATACCAGATTCTCAACCTCGGCGCGGTCAAGCTGGAGGTCGGAGAGATCACCAACACGGTGACGGTCACCGGCGAGACGCCGCTGGTCGAGACGGCCACCGCCAACAAATCGTTCACCATCACCTCCGAGCAGGTGACCGGCATCTCCACCAACGGGCGCGACTTTCGC
>DATEFT010000422.1:0-8908 GCA_035280505.1 Blastocatellia bacterium
CCTCCGGGCGCCGGCGGGTTCGGCCGCCTGGGGTATGGATGCCAGGCCGACTCCCAATCGAAATATTCGAGCCCGATGAAATTCTTCTTGTAATCGTAGACCGAAGATCCGCGATAGGCGTATCCGGGATAGTAGTAACGGCATCCCCGCGCCTTTGAATAACGAATCGCCTCGAGCATGGTCAGGATGCCGAGGCTGCGCTTCGATTCCTCCGGTTCGAACATGGCGTAGACGGCCGAAGTGGACGTCGCGCCGAGATCCAGGAAGCTGACCGCCATCAGCCGCTCGCCCTGATAGACGCAGATCTCGTGATTGCGGCAGGGCACCCGCGCCGGATCATTGGAGAGAAAATCGTAGAGCGAATCCGGAACATTGTCTTTAAACCGGTCGCGATGGCGATCGAACAGATCTTCCTTGACCTGATCGACGGAGGTCTCTCGAACCACGATCCGCAGATCTCGATTCCGGGCCCAGATCCGCTTCTGGCTGCGGGAGAGCGAGAACTTCGACAGATCGATCCGCAGCGGAAGCACCGTTTGAATTCCGCCCCAATGAACCGCCACCGAATAACGAAAGAAGTAGGTGCCGAAATGACGCCAACCTTGCGCCCAGAGCCAGTCCATCTGTTCAGGAGCGACACTCCATCGCAAGAATGAATCGTCCACCACTCTCATCTCACCCTCTTCCCTTCGCTGGCCGTGGATTAGACTCGGATCAATCGTGATAGGCTTCCAGATACTTCACACCCGCGCCGGTATTGAACAAGACGATGCGGTCGGATTCGTGCACCTGACCGCTGGCCATCAATTTCCGCAAGGCCGGCAGACAGGCGGCGCCCTCGGGAGCCGCGAAGATGCCCTCCGCCGCTCCGATCTCTCGCGCCGCCGCCAGCATCTCCTGATCGGAGACCGCGACGGCGCCGCCCCCGCTCCGCCGCAGAATGTCGAGCATCATGAAATCGCCGATCGCGCGCGGCACCCGCAGGCCCGAGGCCACCGTCTGCGCGTTCTCGAACTCCGGAGCCTCGTCCCATCCGTTGACAAAGGCCCGCACGATCGGAGCGCACCCCTCGGCCTGGACCGTGTACATCCGCGGCCGCTCGGAACCGATCCATCCCAGTTGCTCCATCTCGTCGAAGGCTTTCCACATGCCGACGAGGCCGGTCCCGCCGCCGGTCGGATAGAGGATCACGTCCGGCAACTCCCAGTCGAAGTGTTCCGCCAGCTCATAACCCATGGTCTTCTTGCCCTCGATCCGATAGGGCTCCTTGAGCGTGGAGAGATCGAACCAGCCCTCGGCCTCTTTGCGTTTGGCGACCTCCGCCCCGCAATCGGTGATCAACCCGTCAATTAATACGACGCGCGCGCCCATTTCGATACATTCAATCCGATTAGCGGCCGGAGTATCGCGAGGCATGAAGATGTGGGCCTCCATGCCGGCTCTCGCCGCATAGGCCGCCATGGCGCCGGCGGCGTTGCCGGCCGAAGGAATCGCCACCTTCTTGACTCCCAGTTCCTTGGCCATCGAGACGGCCAGACAGAGCCCGCGGGCCTTGAAGGCGCCGGTCGGATTGAGCGATTCGTCCTTGATGTAGAGCCGGGGCGTCCCCAGGCTCTCGCCGAGACGATCCGCAAGCAGCAATGGAGTCCAGCCCTCGCCCAAGGTCACGATGTTTCGCTCATCGACCACCGGCAGGACTTCACGATAACGCCAGAGCGAGGCGACGCGGGTCCGCAGACTCTCGCGCGTGATGGTCCGGGCCGCCTGCTGCAGATCATAGCGAACCAGCAGCGGCTTGCCCGCTTCCGAAAGATTGTAGAGCCGGTTCGGTTCGTAAACCTTGCCGGTCTTCGAGCATTCCAGATGAGTTACGAACATATCCCTCTCTATCTAAGCCAGGGCAGAAGAAATCGGCTCAAGTGTTCGCCCCAGAGTGCATATCCGGCCACGCTCGGATGAAACCGGTCCTCACAAAAATGGTGTTCCCCCATCCCTTCCAACATCGGTTCGTGAACGACCTGTGGGAGCCTCTCGGTCAACTGTGACAGAGCCTGGTCGAGCAATTTGGCCCGGGTGCCGAGAAAAGTCTTGAGCAGATCCGGAAAAGCGGGAAAGTTGCCCAGCGGCGGAGCGCCGGCCAGCACGATCTTGACCTCGCCCAGTTGATCGCGAATCGCCACGACCAGTTCTTCGACATCCTGCTGCCAGCGCTTCACGCTGTTGAGTTCGATCGTATCGTTGACGCCCAGCGCCACGACCACCGCGTCGGCCCGCCGGCCCTTCAACCGCGGAACCAGTTCCACCCGGGCCACCCGGGCATCCGCGCCCGAACGGCCGAGCGCCAACCAGCGGATCGCCCGCCCGGAACGCCGCGCCAGAGCCTTGGCCGTCTGCCCGGTTAAAGCGAATTCATGGGTCGGGGCGCCGATCCCCGCGACCGTCGATTCGCCGAGCATAATCAGATTAAAGACCGGTGGAGCGCCTTCAGTGGCTCCCTCGTTGGGCCCGGAGGCATCAGGCAATCGTGGGATGACGCGCCTCATCCACATCCCCTGCGCCACGACCACGGGCAATAATAACGGATTCATCCCTATTGCTTTCACTGGCCTCCAAAATTCACCGCTTCTAATGGCGGTCTAAGATTCGGTCAAACTTCGACCTGTACTCTGCGTCCTCTGCTAATACCAAGTAAGATCATGACAGTCAAAGGTAAAATGATAATGATCCCGACCGTCCCCAACATAATCTCGCCGATCCAGAAGGTCATGAACAGATTGAACCCCAGAACCCCCAGGTAGAGCCCGATCGGCCCCAAAGCCTTAAAACGGTAGTCGAGAATGCCCGCCCGCAGGCCCGACCATCGGCGAGAGACCAGGCGATCCACCCAGACGAACGTCCTGATGATCACCAGGCAAACAAAATACCATCCCAGAAAATTGGCGATGGTGATGCCGAAATAGAGGCCCCCTTCGGGATAGTAGTAGATTTTTCCCAGGAACCAGCGATCTCCGCGCAGAGCGACGGGATCGATCACAATATCCAGATACATCATTAGAAAAGAGGCCAGGAGCGCCGCCGCCCAGGACCTGCGGACCTGCTCGCCGTTCGTCACCTGCAGATCGAACCTCCCGATCTTCACTTCGCCGAGCAGAATCGTCGCGACCTCCCAACTGACATAAGATAAGAAGGTGAATGAGAGCGAATCCATGAAGGGCACGCCCGCGATCCAGAGCTCTCGATCGAGCGTGACCGGAAGATAGTAGTAGAGACCGAAGGGAAACCCCGTCGCCGCCACCGCCGAACTCCATTCACAGACGAAGGCCACCAGATAGGCCAGGACGGTGAAGAGCGCCGTCCTTCTCCACCCGATCGTGGTGATCGCCAGCCACAGATAGCAGGCGAAAAAGATGAAGACGTATGGACGAAAGATGACCGTTGAGATCAACGAGTGAAGGAAGTGAAGCATCCCTCTGTTCTAATATGCCGCTGAGTTTTTGGCAACGGTTTCGAAACCGCGAAACATACGAAAGACGCGAAAGATGCGAAATATATCCAAATTAGTTGATTTCGCCTCTCTCGCGGGTCTCGCAGTTGAGGAAGGATCTAATCGCCGGACTCGGAGCGAGCGGCTCCGGCCTCGGCGGGAGTAAGACGCCCCTCATCGGACGACGACTCGCCCGGAGTCTTGGGCCGGGAGGGCGGTTTGACCAGCCTCGGTTTTCGGCTGAAAGCGCGGGACTGCACCCAGGCGCCGATATCGTCGAAGATCAGATAGGCGACCGGCGTCACGAGCAGGGTCAGCATCAACGAGAGGCTCTGGCCTCCGATCACCACGATCGCGATCGAGCGCCGCTCTTCGGCTCCCGGCCCGGTCCCCAGCGCCAGGGGCAGCATGCCCGCGACCAGCGCCAGCGTGGTCATGAGGATCGGACGCAGCCGATCGCGATTGGCCTCGATGATGGCGTCGTAGCGCGTCAGGCCCTTGGCCCGCAGTCCGTTCATGTGATCGATCTGGAGGATCGAATTCTTCTTGACCACTCCGAAGAGGACCAGGATTCCGAGCGCGGAATAGAGGTTGAGCGTGTCGTCGAAGGCCCAGAGCGAGATCAGGGCGAAAGGAATGGCCAACGGCAAGCTCAGCAGAATCGTGACCGGGTGGATCAGGCTCTCGAACTGCGACGCCAGGATCATGTACATGAAGGCGATCGAGAGCAGAAAAGCGATGATGAACTCCTTGAAGGTTCGTTGGAGTTCGCGGCCCCGCCCCGAGATCGTGACGGAGTAGGCGCTCGGCATATTCATCTTGTCGACCTCCGCCTGGAGCGCCTCCAGACGGTCGGCGAGCGCAAAGCCCGGCGCGACGTTGGCCCGCAGAGAGACCTGCCGCTGCCGGTCCAGCCGGTCGATTCGCGAAGAGGAATTGGACTCTCGGAAATCGACGATGCTGTCGACCCGCACCAACCCGATCTTGGTGGAGGGGACGAAGAGCTGCGAGATGGTATCTCCGCCGCGGCGGTCGTCGAGCGACAATCGCAACTGCACGTCGTAGTCTTCGTTGATGGTCTCGTCGCGGAAACGCGAGACTTTCTCGTCGCCGCCCACCATCAACCGGAGGGCCTCGGCGATATCGGTCGAATCGACGCCCAGGTCCGCGGCCCGCGCCCGGTCGATCTCGACCCGCAGTTCCGGCTTGTCCAATTTGAGCGTCACGTCCGCGTCGACCAGCCCCAGGTCCGGGGCCTTCTCGCGGAGCGCCTCGGCGTATTTGACGAGCTGCAGCAGGTCCGGACCGCGCAACGCAAAGTCGACGTCATTGAAGCCGCCGCCGCCCAGGTTGATGGTCTGCGGATTGCGCACGGCCGGGCGCAGATGCGTGAACTGGCGCAGGCGCTGGCGGACCTTCTGCTGGACGTCGCGGGCGCTGTAATTTCCGCGAAAGACGGCCAGCGGCTCGCCCCGCTTCAAGCCCTCCCAGAACTTCGTGAGATTGATGGTCCGCTCTTCGTGAGGCGGAATCCGGATGAAGATATTGGCCGTATTGACCGAACCGGAGAAGAAACTGCCGGCCGTGCCCAGGATCAGGCGGACCTCCGGCAACTTCCGGACCTCCGCTTCGGCGGCCTTCAGGGCCTCGTCCATGGCGCTCAGGCTGGTCCCCTCCGGCGCGGTCAGAAAGACGTTGAACTGGGCTTCATCGATGTTGCTCGGAATGAAATCCTGCCGGACCACGGTGTAGAGCGGCACGGAAGAGAAGATGACCAGCAGGGCCAGGATCGAGACCGGAATCCGGTACCGCAGGACCCAGTGCAACGAGGCCGTATAAATGCGATCGATCACGCCGTAGAAACCCCGCCTCGAAACCGAGGCGCCGTGGGACTGGCTGGCCCGTTCCGCGTCGCCGGCCAACAACCTGGCGCTCATCATCGGGGTCAGGGTGAACGAGACCAACAGACTGACCAGGATCGCGACGGCGGCCGTGATTCCGAACTGGTAGAGGAAACGCCCGGAGATCGACGACATAAACGAGACCGGCAGGAAGATGACGACCAGCGACAAGGTCGTGGCCATGACCGCCAGCCCGATCTCCTTGGTCGCCTCCACCGCCGCCTTCATCGGCTCCATCTTCTTCTCTTCGATGTATCGGAAGATATTCTCCAGCACCACGATCGCATCGTCGATCACCACCCCGACCATCAGCACCAGGGCCAGCATGGTCACGCTGTTGAGGGTGAAATCGAGAACCCGCATCATGCCGAAGGTGGCCACCACCGAGGCCGGAATGGCGATCCCCGCGATGACCGTCGACCGCCACGAACGCATGAAGAGCAGGACCACCAGCGAGGCCAGAATACTGCCGAGGATCAGGTGAATGTTGATCTCGTGCAGCGCGTTGCGAATATAGAGGGACTGATCGACGATCACCTCCATCTTCACGTCCGGCGGCAGTTGCGAGCGAACCCGCTCCAGATTCTTCTTCACGTCGTCGATCACGGCGACGGTGTTGGCGCCCGATTGCCGAACCACCTCGAGGGTCACGGCCGGCACCCCGTTCAGACGCGACAGCGAACGTTGCTCCTTGGTGCCGTCTTCGCTGTAGCCGATGTCGCGAACCCGAATCGGAACCCCGTTGATCGAGGTGATGACGAGATCGTCGAAACTGCGCGGATCGACCACTCGCCCCATCGTCCGCAGAACCAGTTCGCGGCGCCCCTCGTCCACGTTGCCTCCCGGCACATCCGCATTCTGCCGGACCAGCGCCTGGCGAATCTGCGTGATCGGAATCCGGTAGGCGGCCAGGCGGTCGGCGTCCACCCAGACGTTGATGGCGCGGGTCAGACCGCCGTTGATCCCGACCTCGCCGACGCCGATCGATCGTTCGATCCCGACCTTGACCACCTTGTCGGCCAGTTCCGTCAGTTCGCGGATGGAACGATCGCCCGAGATCGCGATCGTCACGACCGGCTGCGAATCGCTATCCTGCTTCTGGACCACCGGCGGATCGGTGCCGGGCGGCAATTGACGGAGCACCGACTGCACGCGGTCCCGGACATCCTGCGCGGCCGCCTCGATATCGCGGTCGAGGTTGAACGTGACGATCACGAATGATCGCCCCTGGCTCGAGACCGACCGCAGTTGCTCGACCCCCTCCACCGTGTTGACCACCTCTTCGATCGGCTTGGCCAACTGCGATTCGGCCTCCTCCGGCGAAGCTCCGGGCAACGTGAGGCGAATCGTCACGGTCGGCAGATCGATCGAAGGGAACCGATCGAGCCCAAGTTTGAAATAACTGGCTGCTCCGACGACGACGAGTGAAAGAATGATCATCGCCGCAAAGACCGGGCGGCGGATACAAATTTCAGCTAATTTTTGCATAACTAAAGACCCCGACCACCAGACCGGATCGCGCCCAATGATGAATGATGATGACGCTGTATCATATAATATGTACCGCTATCTAGCGATTGTCTCATGGTCTATGACTCAAGACGAGGACCGGCGCCAATGGGTTGCAAGATTGTCAGTTACGGGTGGAGATCGTTGCGTCTGAAGGGATGCCCGCCGAAAGCGAAGACCGGATCAGACCTCTGCGCGGGTGATAAGTCCATCCAGTGAGTTGAACTTCCAAATTTTTATATCAAATTATCCACCTTCCATCATCCTGCAGCCAGATGTCCGCTGAAAGATGATGGGAGATGGAAAATCTTCAGTCGAGGCCCGGACGAATGAGGCGCGTCGCGCGTTACGGGTTGCGCCCTTTCGCCTTCACGTCATAGCAGGTCAGGACGTCCTGATTGCGGATGTACATCCGGCCGCCCACCACCACCGGGTGAGCCCAGCTCGGTTTGCCCTGATCCGAGATCTGAAACCGGCCCTTCTCCTGATAACCGCTGGGAGTCGCCTCGGCCAGACCGACGGTCAGGTCTTCGCCCAGCAGAAAGAGCATTCCGTCGGCGTAGGTCAGCGAACCTTTGCCGACGCTGCGGTTGCTCCAGACCTTCTTGCCGGTCGCGAACTCCAGGCAGGTCAACACGGCATTGGAGAAACCATAGAGATAACCATCGACCAGGACCACTCCGCCGTGATGATTCTGCATGTCCTTGGTGAAGTATAGTTCCTTGGCCTTCACCTCTCCGTCCTGCACGTTCAGGCCGAGCAGCCCGCCCCCGGTGCCGTAAGCCGAGCTGAAGAAGACCCGGTTGTCGGAATAGACCGGGGTCGAACAGTTGGCCGTCCCGTTGGCGGGATGATCGTAGCGCCACATCAACTTCCCGTCCGAGGCCCGGACCCCGACGGCGGTTCGCGAAGTGAAGTTCATGATGGTCCGCACGCCGCCCACGTCGGCGGCCACGCACGACGAATAGCCCGCGCCGTCACTCAGCTCCTTGGTCGCCCAGATCAGTTTTCCCGTCATCTTATCGAGGGCCACGATGCTCGATTCGCGGCCGCCCGGAGAGACGATCAGACGGTTGCCGTCAACCAGCGGAGATTCGCTGATCAACCAGTTCGGGTTGTTCCCGCCGAAATCCTTGAGGATGTTCTTGCTCCAGATCCGGGATCCGTCACGGACCCGGAGACAGGCCAGATCTCCATTTTCGGTCAAGACATAGAGTCGGTCTTCGTCGACGGTCGGGGTCGAACGCGGTCCGTTGCCGCGGCCTTCGCTCTGCTTCGGCCCGAGAGCCGCGGACCAGACGGTCTTGCCGTCCGCCCGGTTCAAACAGAAGACATTGCTCGCGCTGCCACTCGTGCCCTGAACGTAGATCCGATCACCCTTCACGGCCATCGATCCGTATCCCTCGCCGAGATTAGAGATCGACCAGACCTGTGGCGGCCCCGACTGGGGCCACTGCTTGAGCAGACCCTGGTCGGTCGACTTCCCGGTCCGTTCCGGTCCACGCCACTGCGGCCAATCACTATCTGGGGCCGGGGCGCCGATGATCAATGGAGTAAGCGTCAAGGCCAAGATGATGACGAGCCAGCGACTATACTTCATTAATTTCTCCTTTCTTAACTCTTGCCCTCTACCAATCTTTTTTCCTAAGCTTGATGTAGTTCCGCGGGGCACTTACAATGACGGACAGCTTCATCCTGAAGCTGATTGTGACTGCTTTGATTATAAGCCACACTCCAGGTTTCCCCACAGTTAATCTCCTTGAACCCGGGATTATATTCCCCCCGGTTTTTGAGAATCTTTTTTTATCTTTTTTTTACTATTTCTAAATAGTTTTTTGTGGGTCTTGGCCTACGATATGCATCAGGAAAGATTAATTAGAAAATGGGAGCATGTTTTCGTTTCTCTGAGTATAATGCGGTTGTTAGGTTGAGTCAGTGATAGGGGTTACGTAGCGCAGAAAGAAAAAGTAAAGAAAAAGCAAAAGCGAAAGAAACAAAGAATAAAGGCCGTAAA
>DATEFT010000423.1:0-9189 GCA_035280505.1 Blastocatellia bacterium
ACCTTGACCCGCGCCGCGCCGCGCCCGCGTTCCCGTTCCGGCCCCAGGTCGCCGGCCAGCACCAGCGGCCCCCACATCAGGGCGGCCACTCGGGGATTGTCGGGCGAGGGTTCCAGCCGCAGCGTCTTGGGCAGCTTCACCGTCACCGAATCTCCGCTCTTCCATTTCCGCTTCAACTGGAGATACGAACCGGGCGCGGAGAGGTCCTTCACGGCCTGATCATTGATCTTGACGGCGAATCCCGGTCCCGCCCACGAAGGACGGCGCAGGGCCAGGGTCAACTGCTTCGGCGCTTGGAGCGCGAGCTTGAGGGTCGCCGATTCGCCTTCGGGAAGATCGGTCTCCATGGTCAGATCGACGCCGGCCGTTTCCCATCTGGCCGTGGAAGGCACGTACAGGTTGATCCACAACTGATCGCCCGACTCATAGTAGAGGCCCGCGCCATGCAGCGCGTGGCTCTCCATGCCCGACCCCACGCAGCAGGTGAAGCTCCGGAACATCTCCTGATATTCGTGCTGCACGCCGTGCCCGACGGGCACCATATAGCAGGTCCGGCCGTCTTCCGGATCCATGGAGGCCAGGATGTGGTTGAAGAGCGCGCGTTCGTGGAATTCGGCGTACTTCAGGTCGGGATGAATCGCGAAGAGTTTGCGCGTCATCTTGAGCATGTTATAGACGTTGCACGTCTCAGCCGTGCGCCCGTCCACCCGGTCGCTCAATCGGTCGGGCGGGCCGAAATATTCGTCCTTGCCGTGGCCGCCGGTGGCAAAGCTGTGATGATTGACGACCGTCTCCCAGAAGAAATGGGCGGCCGCGCCGTCGGCCTGGTCGCCGGTATAAATGTAACGCGTCAGGCTGCCGAGGAGCTTCGGGACCTGAGTGTTGCCGTGCAATCCCGGCAGAATATTCTGCTGTCGAGCGAGCGGATCCAGCACGGCCCGGTGGTCGAAGCGGTGCGAGAGCGCCAGCCAGCGCCGGTCGCCGGTGTCGGCATAGAGATCGGCCAGGACTTCGTTCATGCCCCCGAACTCGGTGTTGAGCATCCGCTGAAGCTGGGCCTCGTCCAGTTTGGAGAGAATCCCCTCGGCCCAGGCGGCAAACTTGATCTCCAACTCCAGCGCGGTGCGGTTGCCGGCGTAACGGTAGGCATCGCTCAGCCCGGCGTAGGTCTTATGCAGGACATACCACGGAGACCAGAGCCCGTTGAGGTCGAACCCGCTCGAACGAATGTTCCCCTTGGAGACCTCGATGAACTGTTCCTTACCATTGACCAGCGCGCCCAGATACCCGTCGCCCTGCTTCTCCTGAACCTCTTTCAGCTCGCGGACCAGGTAGTCGGCCCGCTCCTTGAATCGAGCGTCGCCGGTGGCCGCGTACATCAGGCTGACGGCCGACAGATAATGGCCGGCAATATGGCCGGTCAGGTTTCTCCCGTCTCCGTCCCAACCGCCGTATCCCTGGGCCTTGGGTTCCAGCCCGGCTCGTTGGCGGTAATAGGCCATCATCCGGTCAGGTTCGAGCTTGAGCAGATATTCGGCGTCCAGGTCTTGAGCCCGCTTGAGCGGCCCTCCGGTCAAACGCACCGCCGACAACGGCAGCGGCCGCGCCACGTCCGGGACGGCGTTTTTGATCTGCTGGTCTCCGGCGGTTCCGGTGATGACGAACGCCATGATCGCCAGCTTAACGGCCAAGCTTCTGATTCGAATTGATGACATTGAAACCTCCTCGCGAAGCGTCGAAAGTGTCGCGGCTGTACCGCCGACGATAGCGCCCGCGAAGAGCGGCCGTCTTGTATCGGATTAGGATGCTTATTCAAGCTGAAAAACGGCCAATCGTAAGCTGGCAGTAACTTCGGCCCTTTTTATGTTAACCGCGAAAGATCGTGGTCGAGAGAGTCCTGAACGCATTAGCCGGTTCGCGGATGGTGTTGTATCATCGAGGCCATCTTTTGAGATTTGATGGTTGAGACCGCAAAAGAGGCGGGCGGCTGCGGGCCGATTCCGCGCGTTTCGCGGTTCAAATAAAAACTCAAGGAGGCCAGCGATGAGAGTTACCTTCCGCTTGGGGGCTTTCGCCCTGTGGTCAATGCTTCTGACTGCCGCCATTGCCGCGCACCCGGTGCCCAAAGTGCCGAGGTCAAAGGTACAGGATGTGGAATTGCAGCCGCTCGTCCTGCAGGTGAAGCGGCTGATCGAAGCCATGGACTATCTGGGGATGCCGTTGACCCCCAGAGACCGTAAATCGTTGGAGCAGGCGTTGAACGAAGCCGACGCCTCGCGATCTCGCCGGGCGATTCAGGAGACGCTCGACAAGTATTGCCTGGTAGAGGTTCAGATCAATCCTGAAAGCCGCGTCAAGGTCGCGCCCGGACCGGCCCGACCCGAACTGGTCGAGCAGGGCTGGCGCTCCTTTCTGGTCAAAGTCCGCAACGAGGCGGGGGTCACCGCGCAACTCAACGCCGAGAGCTTTCAGGCGCTCCCCCTCTTCTCTCGCGGGATGAGAGGATTCAGCATGAGCCCGCGCCCCGAACAGACGATCACGCCGGCCGATCTGAGGGATCGCTGGCTCGACCTCTCGATGTTCAACAAGCCGCCGCTCTCTCCTCAACTCTCCGGGCTGCGGCTCGAATACCGCATCATCGAGCTCTACAGCCGCGATGCCGGCCAACGCGCCGCCAGGCTCAGTTTCAATGTCGGGCAGGGAACTCAGGACCTCGGGTTCCGCAACGACGCCGATATTCTGTTCACCAGTCTGCCTTCGGCAGAGGTGATCTGGCGCGTGTTGGATGAGAAGGGGCGGCCGACCACGGCCTCCTTCATCATTCGCGATCAACCGGGGAGAGTCTATCCCTCACCGGCCAAACGCCTCGCGCCCGATTTCGCTTTCCATCACCAGATCTACCGCGCGGACGGCGAGAGACTCAAACTGCCGGTCGGAGAGTATCAGGTCCAATTCACCCGCGGCCCCGAGTATCTGGTCAAGACGCAGCCCATCAAGATCGTCGCCGGCCCGGTCCAGTCCTTCACCTTCCGGCTGGAACGCTGGATCGATCTGGCCGGTCTCGGCTGGTATTCCGGCGATCACCACATTCACGCGGCGGGTTGCCTGCACTACGAGACTCCGACCCAGGGCGTCCAACCGGTCGATATGATTCGCCACATTCTCGGAGAGGACCTCAACGTGGGTTCGGTCCTGACCTGGGGACCGTGCTACTACTACCAGAAACAGTTCTTCGAGGGCAAAGAGCACAAACTCTCGACCACCCAAAATCTCATGCGTTATGACGTCGAAGTCTCGGGCTTCCCTTCGAGCCATAACGGACACCTGGTGCTGTTGCGGCTCAAGGACCAGGACTATCCCGGCGCCAAGACGATCGAGGAGTGGCCGACCTGGAATCTGCCGATCCTGAAATGGGCCCGGGCCCAGGGAGCGGTGGTCGGGTTCGCCCATTCGGGTTTCGGACTGGAGGTCCAGACCACGGAGTTGCCGAATTATGAGCTTCCGAAATTCGACGGCATCGGCGCGAACGAATACATCGTGGACGTCGCGCACGAGGCCGTCGACTTCATCTCGACCGTGGATACCCCCTCGACCTGGGAGCTGAATATCTGGTACCACACGCTCAATTGCGGTTTCCGCACTCGCATCAGCGGCGAGACCGATTTTCCCTGTCTCTACGGTGAGCGGGTGGGGCTGGGTAGAAGCTATGTCAGACTGGACGGAAAGCTCAATTACAATGCCTGGGTGGACGAATTGCGAAACGGGCGATCCTACGTCTCGGACGGCAAGAGCCACCTGCTCGATCTTCGGGTCAATGACCTCTCGATCGGAACCCGGCAGAGCGAACTGAAACTGGCGGGGCCGCAGACCGTGCGAGTCACGGCGCGGGCCGCGGCGCGGCTGGATCCGGAACCGCCGAAAGAGGCGCCCCAGAAAGGTTCTGACCGGCGACCGGCCTGGGATCTGGAACGGGCGCGGATCGACCGGTCCCGCGAAGTCCCGGTCGAAGTCATCGTCAACGGCCGGCCCGTGGCAACCAGACGCATCGTCGCGGACGGCCAATTGCGGGAGATCTCTTTTGAGGTGCCGATCGATCAGAGCAGTTGGATCGCCCTCCGCATTCTGCCGTCCTCACATACCAATCCGATCTTTGTGACGGTGGGCGATCGGCCGATCAGGGCCTCGCGTCAGAGCGCGGAATGGTGTCTCAAGGCCGTGGATCAATGCTGGAGCCAGAAAGCTCCCAAAATCTCGGCTCAGGAACGCCCTTCGGCCGAGGCCGCCTACGAGCACGCCCGACAGGTATATCGCCGGATCCTGGCCGAATCCCGGTAGCAGCCTTCACCACCGACCGCGAGAGACGCCGACCCCGGCCGGTCCCGCGTCTTTCGTGGTCGATCAGACGGCGCTTCAGAATTCGGTCAGGGTGATAAAGAATTCCAGAATCTGCCGGAGTTTCGACGGATCGCCGGCCCCCAGGAACTCATTGTTGCGGACTTCACAGAAGATCCAATCCTGATCCCCATGATCTTTCTTGAGCGGATCGACCGAAACGTTCTCCAGGCTGGTGCGGACCAGGTCGATCTTGACTGACCAGCCGGGATTATCGAGCGTGTCGATCGTGACCCCAAACTGATGTTCCCAATCACCATCACACTGAGAAGCGTACCAAGATTGAATCTTTTCGATAACGTCCATAATATTCTTTTAGCAATCAGTTCTGATATTCGAGATGCTGAAGATCATTCCCGATTCATGGTCGGACCCCTTGCAGGATCTGAAGAAAGGTCGATCATGAAACGTGAGACTTCACAGATTAGAGACAGTGTCGGACTCGACGCACGATTTTACGGGATCAGTGGCGGTGATGAGAAGCCGATCACGAACCGGTTAAGACGCCAGATCCTGGGGAAAGAGATCAGGGGCAATTCACAACCTGAACATTTGTATACGCTCGATGAATATTTAGACTTCGAGGAGACTGCCGCCGAGAAGCACGAATTTGAGGAAAACATTCGAGAAGCCTACTTTTGAAAGTACGGAATCATTAAGGAGATCGGGAAAGAGATGAATCGGAATAAATTTCTCTTCTGCGCCGCCGTCTGCGGTTGCCTGCTGCTCGCCGGTCCGGTGCGAACGCAAGACCTTTCGAACCGTCAATCGCTGCTCGATCAATGGAACCGGCCGTCCAAACCGTTTCGCATCATCGGCAATATCAACTACGTCGGCACCAACAATCTGGCCTGTTACCTGATCACGACTCCGGCCGGCCATCTTCTGATCGATACCGCGATGGAGGAATCGGCCCCCATCATCCGGGCCAACATCGAGGCGCTGGGATTCAAGCTTCGGGATATCAAGATCATGCTCGCCAGCCATGCCCATTTCGACCACGTCGCCGGGCACGCGGAGATGAAAGAGGCGACCGGCGCCCGGGTCTATGCGACCGCCGCGGACGCCGTCACCTTGGAGAGCGGCGGCACCAAGGGCTTTCATCCACTGTTGCCGTACAAACCGGTCAAGGTGGATCAGGTGCTCCGGGACGGCGAGGTGGTGAAACTCGGCGAGACCGCCCTCACCGTGCACCTGACGCCAGGTCATACGGAGGGCAACACCACCTGGACAACCACCGTCGAGGAGGGCGGAAAGAAGTATCAAGTCGTCTTCGCCGCCAGCATGTCGATCAATCCCGGAGTCCATCTGGTCAACTATGCGCCCTGGCCCGGAATCGCCGAGGCCTATGCCAAATCTTTCCGCATCATGAAATCGCTGCCTTGCGAGGTCTTCCTGGCACCGCACGCTCCGTTCTTCGACCTGGAGGCCAAGGTTCGCCGGTTGAATGAGGGAGCCAAATCGAATCCGTTCATCGACCCGGAGGGCTATCGTAAATACCTGGCCGAGCTCGAGGAGAGCTACAGCAAGCAACTCCTTCAGGAACGAGGCGGCAAATAACCGGGCCTCACTTCGACCTCCTTTAACCACGGTTTGAAGATCAACCTTGTCGGTCAATTAACAGATGAAAAAGAGAACCTTCCTGAAAATGTCGTCGGCCGGGATCACCGGATCCGCCCTGTTCCCGATGGCCGGTTGCAAGCAGACCGAGCCCGCGTCCGGCAGGCTCAAAAACTGGTCCGGAAACCTGGAATACAGCACCGCCGATGTGGTCTATCCCGAATCGGTCGAGCAGGTGCAGGCGTTCGTCAAGCAGGCCGGCAAACTACGAGCGCTCGGCTCGCAGCATTGCTTCAACAGAATTGCCGACTCTTCACATCAGTTGCTGTCGACGAAGAACTTAAACCGGGTGATCTCCCTGGACCCCGTCAAAAAGACGGTGACGGTCGAGGCGGGCATTCGTTATGGGACCTTGGGAGAGCACCTGCAGAACAACGGCTATGCTTTGCATAACCTCGCCTCTTTGCCGCACATCTCCGTGGCGGGATCGATCGCCACCGCGACGCATGGCTCCGGCGTGAAGAACGGAAATCTGGCGACGGCCGTCTCCGCCATCGAATTCGTCACGGCCGCCGGTGAAATGGCGACCCTATCGAAGGAGAAGGACGGCGACCGGTTCCTCGGAGCCGTGGTCGGGCTTGGCGGGCTCGGCATCGTGACCCGGGTCACGCTCGAGATTCAACCGAGCTATCAGGTCCGGCAAGACGTATACGAAAACCTGCCCTTCGGCGAACTGGAGCGGAACTTCGAGGCCATCATGTCGAGCGGCTACAGCGTCAGCCTCTTCACGAATTGGCAGAAAGATCGGATCAGCGAGGTCTGGGTCAAGAGCCGCCTGGATGAAGAAAGACCGGTCGCCGTGAAGCCGGAATTTTACGGCGCGACCCCGGCCGCCAAGAACCTGCATCCGATCGTCGAACTGGCGGCGGAAAATTGCACGGAGCAGATGGGGGTCCCGGGTCCCTGGCATGAACGATTGCCGCACTTTCGCATGAACTTCACGCCGAGCAGCGGCAAGGAGTTGCAATCCGAGTACTTCGTCCCATTCGCCAATGCCTTCGCCGCGCTGAAGGCCATCAACGGCCTGGGCGATAAATGGATCCAAGATCTGTTCATCTCCGAGATCCGGACCATCGCCGCCGACGATCTCTGGATGAGCCCCTGTTACAACCGGCCCAGCGTCGCCATCCACTTCACCTGGAAACAGAACACCGATTCGGTGATGAAACTGATTCCCCTGGTCGAAGAGCAGTTGGCTCCGTTCGGCGCGCGTCCGCACTGGGGAAAACTATTCATGATCCCTCCGGCGCAACTGCAGGCCCGCTATGAAAGATTTGCCGACTTTCAACAACTATTACGGCAGTACGATCCCCAGGGAAAATTCAGGAATGAATTTCTGGATTCGAATCTGAGGTGATCGATCGCGTCTTTCGAAGAACAAAAGACCTAATTCAACCCAAAGTTGAAAGTCAGCAATCCCTGCACCTTGACCGGCTGGCCGTCGAGTATCGCCGGTTCGAAGACCCACTGCCTGGCGGCCTGCTCCGCGGCCGAATGGACGGCTACCGAAAAAGATGCGCCTGAACCGAATCAAATACGATGACCGCTTGAGCGGCGGAAGCGTCAATCGGTCCGCAGCGCCCTGACCGGATCCAATCGCGAGGCGCGTCTGGCGGGAAGATAACCGGCCAGCATCGCCACGACGATCAGAATGGCCAGGGCCGCCGCAAACGTCACCGAATCCGAAGGCGTAACCCCGAACAGGAGTCCCCGCAGCATCCGCCCGAGGATCCAGCAGGCGATGATCCCCAGGATCATGCCCGCCGCCGCGAGTTTAATCGTCTGCTTCAGGATCAGCGTCTGCAGATTGGTCGTCGACGCTCCGAGCGCCAGACGAATTCCGATCTCCTGCCGGCGCTGGTTCACCGAATAGGAGATGACGCCGTAGATCCCGAGCGACGCCAGAATGAGCGCGAAACCGGCAAAGCCCGCCAGCAACAGCACGATCAATCGTCGCGGAGAGACCGATCTGTCGACGATCTCCTGAAGCGCCCGGAACTCATGGACCGGCAAAGTCTGATCGATCGACCTGAGGGCGTCGCGGATTCCGGGGCTCAGACTGGAAGCGGAGATCGTTCCCCGCACGACCAGATCCACCGATGCATAATCGTTCGTCTGCCGGATCGGGAGGTACATTTCACAACCCGACTCCTGTTCGAGAGCCAGGTGCCGGACATCCCGGACAATGCCGACCACTCGTCGTTCGCCATCGGCCCGCAGGAGTTTTCCGATCGCATCTTCGCCCGGCCACAACTTCCGCGCCATGGTCTCGTTGACGATGATGACCCGCGGGTTGGTCAGATCGTCCTGCGGGGAGAAGTCGCGTCCGTCGATCAGCGAGATTCCCATCGCGCGCAGGTATCCGTCGCTCACGATTCGGACGAACGCATCCGGATTCCGGCCTCTTTCATAGACCTTCCCCACGGCCGCCACGCCCCAACTCCGGTTGCGGCCCAGCGGCAGCGCATCCGTCAGGCCCACCGCTGTGACTCCAGGCACGGCGCTGACGCGGCGGAGCGCTTCATCGAAATATGAGTTCCTGAGGGCCGGCGTCGAGTACCGCGAGTTCGGATCGATCCGGATCGCCGTCGCGCTTTGAGGCTGAAATCCCAGGTTGACGTCGAGGACGCGCAGGAAGCTCCGGATCAGGAGCCCCGCCCCGACCAGCAGAACGCAGGCCAGGGCGACTTCACAAACGACGAGCATCGCCCGGAGCCGGCCATGGCGTTGCCCCCCGGAGGAACCGCGGCCGTTCTCCTTGAGCGCCGTTTGCAAGGCGAGCGCGGAGATCCGAACCGCCGGAGCCAGGCCGAAGACGATCCCCGTCAGCACCGCGATCAAGAGAGTGAAACCGAGCGCGCCGAGATCGACCTGGACCTGCTCGAGCAAGGGGATGCGGACCGTGTCCAGACGCGCCAGGAGGCGAGTCCCGCCGACGGCGAGCAGCAGACCCAGGACCGCGCCGCCACACGACAAGACCACGCTCTCCGTCAACATCTGCCGGATCAACCGCCCCCGGCCGGCTCCCAGGGCGGTCCGAATCGCGATCTCTTTCTCGCGGGCCGCCATCCGGGCGAGAAGGAGATTGGAGAGATTCGCGCAGACAATCAGCATCACCAAACCCACGGCGCAAATGAGAACGTACATGGCGGGCCGGATCTGGCCGCTGACCTGCTC
>DATEFT010000424.1:0-7157 GCA_035280505.1 Blastocatellia bacterium
CTTCGGCGGCACGTCGTCTTCAGACGATTTCGAGACCGGAACCCGGGCGGCGGCCTTCGGCGGAACCACCACGATTATCGATTTCGCGGTCCAATATCCGGGCCAGGCCTTGAACGAAGCGCTCGACGTCTGGTTCGGCAAGGCGGAGGGAAAGGCCGCGATCGATTACGGATTTCACCTGATCGTCACCGACCTGCCCGATGAACGGCTGCCCGAACTCAAGGCCCTGATCGATCAGGGGATCACCAGTTTCAAACTGTTCATGGCCTATCCGGGCGTCTTTCTGGTGGACGACGGAACCATCTTCAAAGCCATGACCACGGCGGGCGAGGCCGGAGGCCTGATCTGCATGCACGCGGAGAACGGCGTGGTGATCGACGTGCTGGTCAAACGCGCGCTGGCCCAGGGCCGGACCGCGCCGAAATATCACGCGCTGACCCGCCCGACCAAAGCCGAAGCCGAGGGCGTGCACCGCGCGATCGCCATCGCCGAGATGGCCAATTCGCCGGTCTACATCGTGCACCTCAGTTGTTACGATGCGCTCAAAGAGGTCCAGGCGGCGCGGGACCTGGGATTGCCGGCCTTCGCCGAAACCTGTCCCCAGTATCTGCTGCTCGACTACAGCTACTATGAACAGGAAGGTTTCGAGGGCGCGAAGTACGTCATGACGCCGCCGCTCCGCGACAAGGAGAATCAGGAGTTGCTCTGGCGCGGCTTGCGCAGCAACGACCTGCAGGTGATCTCGACCGACCACTGCCCCTTCTGTTTCAAGGAGCAGAAAGAACTGGGCCGCAGCGACTTCAGCAAGATTCCCAACGGCGGGCCCGGAGTCGAAAACCGTATGAGCCTGATCTACCACCACGGAGTGGCGGCCGGACGCATCGACCTGAATCGATTCGTCGAATTGACTTCGACCGCGGCGGCGAAGATCTTCGGCCTCTTCCCGCGAAAAGGCACGATCGCCGTCGGCTCGGACGCCGACCTGGTGATCTTCGATCCGAACCGCGAACAGACGATCAGCGCCGCCACCCACCAGATGCGCGTGGACTACAGCGCCTACGAGGGATGGAAGGTGCGGGGCGTAACCGAGACCGTGCTCTCTCGCGGCCGCGTGATCGTCGAGAACGGCGAATGGAAGGGACGAGCGGGAGACGGCAGTTTCATCAAACGCGGGACCTTCGCCTAGTAACGCTGACGCCCCTAAAATAAAGCAGCGTCATGGTTTAGTAACCAACAACGAACAGCATAATTATGTTGTCGAGCGAGTTAGATGAGCAATGGAAGACTTATTTAAGCGAATTACATTCAATCCGGAGCAAGATTGAGTGCCCGGCAGATCCTCGATGAAATGCCTGATCTCGAAATGGATGACCTGAAAGCGGCGTTGCAATATGCAGCGCCTCGACTAGATCATCCGGTACTGGCTGCCTGACCTCTGAGCCGATGATGATCTGGATCGATGCACAACTTTCACCTGCCATTGCGGTCTGGATTAGTCAGACATTGGAAAGGAGCACATGAATGCAGACCAACGGCGACGTTGAAAACATCCTGCACCCGGACGGACGCGTTGAACTGCGCGATCTTTCTACAATCAGTTCCAGTCCGCTCTACAACGAAGACCTGGCGCCGGTGCCGGTCGCCAAACGCAACTGGACCACCTACAACTTCGCCGCGCTCTGGATCAGCATGGCGCACTGCATTCCGACCTATATGCTCTCCTCGGGGCTGATCGCCCAGGGGATGAACTGGTGGCAGGCGCTGTTGACCATCCTGCTGGGCAATCTCATCGTCCTGATCCCGATCCTGCTCAACTCGCATCCGGGCACGAAATACGGAATTCCCTTCCCCGTCTTTGCGCGGGCGAGTTACGGGACGATCGGATCGAACCTGCCCGCCCTCATGCGCGCACTGGTGGCCTGCGGATGGTTCGGCATTCAAGCCTGGATCGGAGGCGAAGCGTTGAACGTCTTTCTCAGCGCCGTCGTTCCGGGCTGGCACACGCTGCTCGGCGGTCCGATCAACGGCCATACTCCCACCGAATGGATTTCGTTCCTGCTCTTCTGGGGCCTCAACATCTACATCATCTATCGCGGGATGGATCTGCTGCGGTGGGTGGAGAACTGGGCGGCGCCGTTCGTTCTGATCATGACCGCGTTCCTGGTCGGCTGGGCGGTCTGGCGCGCCAAGGGGCTCGGCTATCTGATGAAGGACTCCGGGCGCTATCAGAGTTTCCGCGAGTTCATTCCGGTCTTCATCCCGTCGCTGACCGCGATGATCGGTTATTGGGCCACGCTCTCGTTGAATATGCCCGATTTCACGCGGTTCGGGCGCAGTCAGCGCGAGCAGGCCCTCGGACAGGTCGTGGCGCTGCCCTCGACCATGACCGTCTTCGCGGCCATGGGAGTCGTGATCACCTCGGCCGCCACGGTGATCTATCCGCAAATGAAGGCCGAACAACTATGGGACCCGATGAAACTGGTCGGGCAGTTCGATCAGCTCCTGGTGATCGCGGTCTCCATGTTCACGGTGGTGGTGGCGACGCTGGCGGTGAACATCGCGGCCAATGTCGTTTCGCCGGCCAATGATTTTGCCAACGCCTTTCCGCGCTGGATTTCGTTCCGCACCGGCGGACTGCTCACCGGAATTATCGGCATCCTCATGCAACCCTGGAAGCTGCTGGCGGATCCCAGCGGCTATATTTTTAAATGGCTGGTGGGATATTCGGGCGGGCTCGGATCCATCGCCGGGGTCCTGATCGCCGACTACTGGCTGGTGCGCAACAAACACCTGGCGCTCGGCGATCTCTATCGGACGGAGGGCGCCTATTCATATGCCGGCGGCTGGAATTGGCGGGCCGTGGTCGCGACCGTCATCGGTTGCCTCCTGGCCTGGTGCGGACTTGTGGTCGAGGAGCTCAAACCACTGTATGATTACGCCTGGTTCGTCGGATTCGGAACATCGGCGGTGATCCATTATGCGTTGATGAAAGTGTTTCCACCACAGGCGGGACCGGTCCTCGAGACCGCGGCAACTTAAGCAGAGAGAGAGACTGGATTATGGCACGGATCGTCAAATGCGGCCTCATTCAGGCCAAAAATGCGGCGCCGATCGAGCTTCCGATCGCGGAGATCAAGCGCCTCAACCTCGACAAACACCTCCAATCGATCGAATCGGCCGCGCGACAGGGCGTCCAGATTCTGTGCATGCAAGAGGTCTTCACCACTCCCTATTTCTGCGCCGAGCAGCAGACGCGCTGGTACGAAGCCGTCGAGAAGATTCCCGGCGGCCCGACCGTCACGCTCATGCAGGAAGTCGCCAAGAAACATGGGATGGCGATCATCGTCCCGATCTATGAAGAGGAGATCACCGGCGTCTATTACAATACGGCGGCCGTCATCGACGCCGACGGCAAATATCTGGGCAAATACCGCAAGACCCATATTCCGCACGTCGCTCCCGGTTTCTGGGAGAAGTTCTACTTCAAACCGGGGAATCTGGGCTATCCGACCTTCGAGACCGCCTTTGCGCGTATCGGGGTCTACATCTGCTACGACCGCCATTTTCCCGAAGGCGCCCGGGCCCTCGGTCTGAACGGCGCCGAGATCGTCTTCAATCCCTCGGCGACGGTGGCGGGTCTCTCCGAATATCTATGGAAACTGGAGCAGCCCGCGCATGCGGTAGCCAACGGCTATTTCGTCGGCGCCATCAACCGCGTGGGTTACGAGGAGCCCTGGAAGATCGGGGAGTTTTACGGTCAAAGCTATTTCTGCGACCCGCGAGGCCAGATCATCGCCCAGGCTCCGCGCGACGAAGACGCGCTGGTCGTGGCCGATCTCAATCTGGATCTGATTCGCGAGGTGCGCAATACCTGGCAGTTTTACCGCGACCGGCGGCCGGAGACTTACGAATCGCTGGTCAAAGAATAATCGATATTTCGTGGGGGAGACCGGGTTCAGAAAGAATACGAAATGAACGAAACAGGCTCAATCGCCCCGGAAGCCCGTCCGGTTCGTTTATTTCGCATTCTTTCTTCTTTTATCCGCTCCCTTTCAGGAGAGACTGAGTCATGCTTGAATTCGCCATCACCTTCAAACCCGATCAGAGGTTCGAGCGCATCCTCGAATTGACGAAACAGGCTGAGAAGGCCGGTTTCAATTACGGCTGGATTTTCGATTCGCACGTTCTATGGCAGGAGCCGTATCCGCTCCTGACCCTGATGGCGGCCCAGACGCGGCACATGCGATTGGGCACCTGTGTCACGAATCCGGCGGTGCGTGATGCGACGGTGACCGCCAGCCTGCTGGCCACGCTCAACCGCATCTCGGGAGGCCGGATGGACCTGGGGATCGGGCGGGGCGACAGCTCGCGGCGCGTCATGGGAAAACAGCCGACGACCTTGAACGACCTCACGGCCACGGTCCAGGTAGTCCGGGACCTGTGCGCCGGACGACAGATCGAGTACGAAGGAAGACCGATTCAGATGAAGTGGTCGGACGCGGGAGTCCCTCCGGTCTGGGTCGCGGGCTATGGACCCAAAGCCTTGCGATGCGCCGGCCGCATCGGCGATGGAGTGATCCTCCAATTCGCCGATCCCCACCTGATCAAATGGTGTTTAAACTTCGTGCGAGAGGGCGCCGCCGAGGCCGGGCGCGATTTTTCCCAGATCCGGGTCATGGCGGCCGCGCCGGTCTGGGTCTCCGAGGATTTGGCCGCCGCCCGTGAGCGGGTGCGCTGGTTTCCGGCGCTGGTCTCCAATCACGTGGTCGATCTGGTCTCACGTTACCAGCCGCATGAGCTGCCGCCGGAGTTGACGACGTATGTCCAGGACCGTAAAAACTACGATTATCTGCATCATGCCGAGGTCGGCAGCAGCAACGCCGAGTTCGTCAGCGATGAAGTGGTCGATCGATTCTGCATCGTCGGGCCGGTCGAAGAGCAAGTGCGGCGATTGAAAGAACTGGAAGAGATCGGCGTCACGCAATTCAATATCTATCTGATGTGCGGCGACGAAGATCAAACCGTGGAAATCTATGGTAGAAAGGTGATTCCGTCCTGCCTATGAACAACCTGGTCATTGCAAGCAATAGAGTGATTGTCTCCGGCAAGACCGGACCGGCCTCGATTCACGTCTCTAACGGCCGGATCACTGCAGTGGCGAACAGGGATGAGATCCCCACAGATTGTGAACTGTTCGATGTGGGAGACTCGGTGGTGATGTCAGGATTGGTCGATAGCCACGTTCATGTCAACGAACCCGGGCGGACCGAGTGGGAGGGCTACATGACAGCCACTCGCGCCGCCGCCGCCGGCGGTATTACGACCATCGTCGATATGCCGCTCAACAGCATTCCCCCGACCACGACCATGGCCGGGCTCCGCGAGAAGGTGAACACCGCGCGCGGGCAATGCTGGGTCGATGTCGCGTTCTGGGGCGGAGTCGTTCCGGGCAATACGCCGGAGCTGCCCCGGTTGCACGATGCCGGAGTGCGAGGCTTCAAATGTTTCCTGATCCATTCCGGCGTGGATGAATTTCCCAATGTCAGCAAGTCCGATCTTTCGATCGCCATGCCCGAAGTGGCGGCGCTCGGCTCCGTCTTGCTGATCCATGCCGAAATCCCCGGTCCGATCGTCGGCGCCGCTTCGGCCGTAACCGGACGCGATCCGAAACGCTATCAGACCTTTCTGCAATCGCGCCCGCGCGAAGCCGAGAATGAGGCGATCGCCATGATGATCCGCCTGAGCCGCAAGACCGGAGCCCGCATCCACATCGTTCACCATTCGTCGGCGGACGCCTTGCCGATCATCCAGGAGGCGAAGTCCGGACAGGTCCAGATCACGGTCGAGACCTGCCCGCACTATCTGACCTTTGCGGCCGAAGACGTGCGCGACGGCGCGACCGAATTTAAATGCTGCCCCCCGGTGCGCGAGCGCGAAAACCGGGAGAAACTCTGGGATGCCCTGGGCGAAGGGATAATCGACATGGTCGTCTCCGATCATTCGCCCTGCAGTCCGCATCTCAAGCTGGGAGAGAGCGGCGATTTTCTACAAGCCTGGGGCGGCATCGCCTCCCTGCAACTGGGACTGCCCGTCATGTGGACCAATGCCAAAAAACGGGGATTCAGTCTGCATCATCTGAGCGAGTGGATGTCTCGCCGCCCGGCCCGACTCGCGGGGCTCCATCATCGCAAGGGAGAGCTGAAGGTCGGTTATGACGCCGATCTGGTGATCTGGAACCCGGAAGCGACTTTTCAAGTCGAACCGTCGATCATTCATCACAAACATAAACTGACGCCCTACAACGGGCAGACGCTGAACGGAGTGATCGAGAGGGTCTTCGTGCGCGGAGAGCAGGTCTATGGCCACGGCGAGCTGGCTGAAGACCCGACCGGGCAATTGCTGACTCAACCGTAAAGCGACGCTCGGAATGTAAGACAAAATAGATATGGAGTTCACGGAGTTGATCGATCTGGCATCGGAGCGCCTGGGCGGCGCGGTCCTCTATGCCAATGACGAATTTTTCGCGCCGAAAGAGAATCTGCTCAAGACCGGCGCGCCGATCTTTATCGAAGGCAAATATACGGATCTCGGCAAATGGATGGACGGATGGGAGACCCGCCGCAAACGGGCGGCCAACCTGGACCGGCTCTTCGACTGGTGCCTGATTCGGCTGGGGCTGCCCGGCCGCATTCGCGGAGTCGTCGTCGATACCAGTTTCTTCAGGGGCAACTACCCGTCGCACTGCTCGATCGAGGCCTGCGCCGTGGGCGGCGCACCGCTGGTTGAAGAACTGACCGGCCTCTCGATTCAATGGCGGGAGATCCTTCCGAAGAGCGAGTTGCAGGGAGATTCGCGGCTCAAGTTTGCAATCGAAGAGGCCGGACCCGCCACGCATCTACGATTCAAAATCTATCCCGACGGTGGAGTCGCGCGACTGCGCGTCTACGGTGAGGTTTGCTCCGACCGCGAAAGGCTGATTCGCCGGCAGAGCCAGGTCGATCTGGCGGCGGTCGAGAACGGCGGCATGGTCGTCGCGTCGAGCGATATGTTCTTCGGTCACCGGCACAATTTGATTATGCCGGGCCTGGCCGCCAATATGAGCGACGGATGGGAGACCAAACGGAGGCGGGGTCCGGGCCATGACTGGGTAATCATCA
>DATEFT010000425.1:0-6806 GCA_035280505.1 Blastocatellia bacterium
GGATTGCCGCCCAGATTGCGAAGGAGCTGCGAACGCAGTACACCGTCAGTTACTATCCCAGCAATGAGAAAAGTGATGGGACCTTCCGCACCCTGCGGGTGGAGGTCGCTTCTAACAATAAGCGCAAGTTGATGGCGCGGACGCGGCAGGGCTATTACGCTCCCACCGAACAGGGAACGGTGCGGGAGCGGGAGCGGGTGCAGTCCAAACGAAAAATTAAGTAGCTTGGAACGTCGGGACTTTGCTCACACAGTTGGTTTACAAACCGCGAAACACGCGAAAGGTCTTTGATTCCGCGTCTTTGGCATCTTTCGCGGTTAAGCCTCAAAACTTCAAGAAATTTACTTTTCCAAGTATTAAGAGAGCTGGATGCAATAGTCGATCTTCAAATCGTTCCAGGTCGTAGCTCTCTCGAGTGCGGGTCTCAGGATCGAGACCCGCTGACCCGGACCGGAGAAGGCGAACAGGAGGAGTCGGAGCGGAAGGCCGGGCCCGGACAGTTTGATCAGCAGAAAAGGGTGGTAAGACTCGCTATGGAACCTCCGAGGACCTATCGCGCGCGCATCATCGGTCTGACTGTTTTGGTGATCGCCGCCGGTTTCTTGATCTCGATCCCGCCGAGCCGGGTTCACGGCCAGCGCGGGTCGTTGCCGGACAAGAGTAAGAAGCCGAAGCCCGACAAATCGGGGCTGCCGTTGCCGCCGCCGCTGCGCGACCCGGAGCAGTCGCAGCCCCAGACCGCCGACACGATCCGGATCAACAGCGATCTGGTGACGGTGGTGACGACCATCTCGCGGAGATCTCCGGACGACCCGCTGGATCTGAAACGCGAGGATTTCGAGGTCCTGGAAGACGGAGTCCCGCAGGAGATCGCCAATTTCACGCGGGAGGCCGAGCAGCCGCTGCAACTGGTCATGCTCTTCGATACGAGCCTGAGCGTGGCGCAGAAGATCGGTTTCGAGCGGCGGGCGGCCGCCAAATTCTTCGAGCGGGTGATCCGCCTGCAGGACCGGGCCGCGCTCTTCTCGGTCTCCACCGACGTCGCCGTCATGCAGGATTTCACGAGTCAGGTCCCCCTGCTGGTCAACGCCCTCAGACAGCTCAAGGCCCAGGGCGCGACCTCGGTCTATGACGCGATCTTTCTGGCCTCCGAATATCTCAAGCCGGCGAACGGGCGCCGCGTGATCGTGGTGGTCTCCGACGGCGGCGACACGACCAGCCAGCGCACCCTGCTGGAGGCCCTGGCCTGCGCCCAACAATCCGATGTCATGATCTTCGCGGTCTTCACCGGCAACCGGGACTTCTCGGAGAACCTGCGGGACCTGGCCGGCGAACGGGCGCTCGAGACCCTGACCGCCGAGACCGGAGGCCTCGTCTTTCGGCCCATTGCGACCCCGGGCACCCAGGGCGCGGAGACCGACGAACAGTCGATCCGGGAACTCGATCTCGCCTTCAACGACCTGGCCGAACAGCTCCGCACGCAGTATACGCTCGGGTTCTTCTCCACCAACGACAAGCGCGACGGCACGTTCCGCAAACTCGCCGTTCGGATCAAACGGCCGGGATATTCGACGCGGACTCGCCGCGGGTACTATGCGCCCAAGGGGTGAGTCCTCCCGACTTTTCTAGACTTTTCTAGACCTCTTTATTGTTGCAGGGTTCCGAGAATCTTCTCCATCGTTCGATAGTTGGGGAGCGGGACGATCTGATCGAGATTTTCGGGAACGGTGACGCCGCTCAGAATCTGAGGCGCGGTCACGACTCCCGACGATCCCGAGCGGAATCCGTGGCGTTCCCAGGCCAGTTTCTGAACCTCCTCGTCCAGCAGGGCCCTGATCAGCGCCCTCGATGATTCGTTGAGGGCGATCAGTTCGTGGGAACTCCAGCAGGTGGGCATCGGATAGAGGACCCGCACCTTGTCCTTGCTCTGGTTCCAGAGGGCCGGTTTCTGCAAAGCGTATTCGATCATCTGGTTCTCGTAACCGACGACCAGCGGTTTGGCCCCCTCGCCGGTGGTCAGATAGGCCTCAAAGAGATCGGAAGACGATCGTTCCATAAAACCGAGGCGGGCGAAGAAGGTGCGGATCGTCGCCAGGTGCGGTTCGATATTGCGCTCATCGGCGACCTCGTTGTTGCCGACCAGCATGTTGGCCATGAGGCCGGCGAACATCATTCCGCTGTTGGAGTAGCTGGGGTCCGTCGTCGTGACCAGAATCTTGCCGTAGTAGGGCAGGCCGAGCTCGGCCCAGGTCCGCCCGCTGACGATCAGCTTGACCAGCTTGGGCAGGTCGACGATGTAGTAGGCATTGTTGATCTGCTGGACGATCCCCTCTTTGATCAGCGCCTGCGCCGTATGATCCCAACTGTAGATCACCACCGGGCTGCGCAGGACGGTTTGACTCTCGGCGGCCTTGGCGCCCGGATTGGTCTTGAAGATCTCGGTGGCGAGCTGGCTGCCGGGGAAGAGAAAGGTTCGGTCGCCCGGGGGGCGCCTGACCATCTCGATGCTTCCGGACTTCTCCGGGCGCGGCCACACCTGGTACCGGCTCTTGAGGATCTCGACGATCTGCGGGTCCTCCATGAGCGCCATCTTCTCGCCGCCGACCGCGCCTTTCAGCTCGAGGGCCGAACCGGCCGGGCCCAGTTTATGCGATTGCCACTGTTTATACGCGATGATCGCGATAATTCCCAAAATAACGATCGCCGCCGTTGCTTTCTTCATGAGTCACCGCCTTCTTTCGCGATATCGATGTTGTTGAACAGCATTTGCAGGGCCGCCATGTTGGCTTCGATCCCCGTTTGCGCCTCGGTCGTGTCTTCGGCCAGGCTCCGGAGCTTCAAGGCCTGATTGTGGATCTCGGCCGTCAGGTTGAAGATGAAGTTTTGGGCCGTCTCGATGCTCTCCCGCTCCTGTCGATTCGGGTGCCGTTTGCTCAACAGATTCAGGTAGGAGGAGATCAGCGTGTGGGTGCTGTCGAGCGCGAGGCCGGTCAGCGTCTGGGCCAGGATGACGGCCATCGGTTCGGGCCGGGTTCGTTGAACCTGAAGGGCATAGCCGAAGTGTTCGCTCATCTTTCCGACCTCGGCATTCAATCGCGGGTTCGGAATCCTGCCCGCGAGCGTCTGCAGCGAAACGATCTTTCGTTCGATGGCCGCGAGATCCGGCCCGGCCGGCGCGGCCTTGGCCAATCGCTGCTGCAGGGGGGCCACCAGCAACTGCCATAACGCTCCGAACGCCGCCAGCGCCAGCGGGACGGCGAGCCACAGCGCGTTGCCGAGCAGGATGTAGAAGAGGAAGAAGGTTCCGATCGCACCCGCCGCCGAGATGAGCTGCACCACCCCCAACGCCGATTTCGGTTGAGACAGTCTGGCCAGAAGTTCCCGGATCAATTATATCCTCTCACTTTCTTGAACGCGTCGATCAGATTCTGTGAGCCGTCGAAGACGCGGGACCTGGTCAGATTGGCGATCACGTTGAGCTGTGACGGGTCGGCCGCCCCGAACATGATCGCGTAGATCGGGACCGCGAGCTGGCGCTTCGACCACCCCGGCTGCAGTTGGTTCCACTCCGTTTCCAGATCGCCGAACCGCTTGCCCTCGTTCGAGGCGCCGTCCGTCATGAGCACCACGGAGGGCAGATAACGATCGAGGTTCGGCTCCTGATTCAAGATCTCGAGCCCCTGGATCGCCGGCGAATAGATGTCCGTGCCGGCGTCCGGGATTTTCGCTTCGATCCTGGCCAGGAGTTCCCTCAGGGTTCCAGGTTGATTCCCCTCGGCCCGCCAGACATCGGTGACCCGGCTGTTGAAGGGAATGACGATGATCACATCGGAGGCCGAGGGCTGCAGCAGATTCTGGCGCGACAGGTCCGGATCCAGAATCGCTTTCATCGCCTGTTTCAGATCCGCCGAACCCTGGCCGTTCATGCTGCCCGAATAGTCGAGGCAGAAGACCGTGAACGACGGTTTCCGAAACTCGCCCTGATAGAGTCTCAGCGCCTCCTGAATCACCTGCGGTTGCGGCAACCGGATCGGCGTCAGGATCCGGTCGGGATCCACTCCCCACTTGCGGTTGAAGACCTCGGGCGGGGGATTGTTGAGGCTGCCGCCGACGCCGGTGCGGCGCCCCATCCCGACCAGTTTGTTCTGAACGCCCGGCGAGAGGAGGAAGCTCTGGAGCCGGTTGAACTTCTCCTCCCGGCCCGGGATCCCGCGATCGACAAAGCCCAGGGGCGAGTCGGCCATCGGCACGCTGTCGCGCGGATAGATCACGTAGAGCGGCTCTCGACCGTTGCGGCTCAGTTCCTGGTTGGTCTCGATGACCAGCGACTCGTAGTTGACCATGGCCGTGAACTCGCCGTCTTTCAGGAACAGCTCCTTGAGAAACTCGGAACTGCCCGCCGAACGATTGACGCCTCCCAGCAGCGCCCTGATCGCATTCGTGACCTTCGGGTCCTGCAGGGTCTCCATGGTCAGGACCTCCGGACTGCCCGCCAGCGCGTTGAGAAAACTGAGATAGGCCATCGCGCCGGAGTTGCTCTGCGAGGCGCTGGTCATTCCGAAACGCAGGCGTTTCTCCTGGATCGCCCGGATGATCTCTTTGACTCCGACCTCTTTACCGATGAAACCCAGGTCCCGAGCCCAGGTCTCCTTCATGGCAAAGACGATCGGGGAGCTCATAATGGATTGGACTCGCTTGACCCGGCCTTTATCGTCGCCGAGCGTGATCCACAACCGATTCGCCGGCCAGACCGCGTCGTAGGTGGTGTTCTCATTTTGAAGCTCGGCCATGATATCGACGGATCCTTTATAGTCCATCCGGATCGTCAGTTGATTCTCGCGAGCGAACTCCTGAATCAGCGGCTCCAGCGTCTTGTTTTCGGAACCGGCGACGATTCTCAGCTCGTTCGGCTGGGTGCCGGTTTCCGGAGTCGATTTGCAGTTTGAGAAAACTATCGAGGCTGCGACCAAGAGCAAAATCAGCCCTCTCTTCATGATTCATTCTCCTAGAAAGGATTCGTGGCCCGGGCCGTCCCAATACAAGAAGCAACGATCAAAGTCGTAAGGAAGTTTATTTAAAGTGCGGCTCCCGGTTCGATGTGGTGTGAATTGTGCTTTCAACGCCGGCTTCCAGTCGCAACTTTATCACGGAAAGCCGGAACGGCTTCGAATTTTACATAGATTTAACGGGCTCTTTGACACTCCTGAAACTATTCTGGTACGGTTATTTCCTCTGAAGAAGATTCTCTACATCCATGACTTCGATTAATTAACCTGGATTTCCGGAAGTGGGGACCGGTCGGCAGCAGGACCCACGAAAGAGAAGAGGATAAAAAAATGAATGAAGCTAAAGATCTCGAGGCTCTCGAGATGCTCTGGTTCTGTCAGCTCGCTTCGGACAACGAGTTTCTCGGCGCGGGAGGTGGGCGGCGGCCCACGCTCGAATACCTGTCGAGCCTGGTTGAGACCGCGGCGGAGATGGGGTTCGAGAGTCTGCTGACCGCGACCAACTATCACGCGATCCACGAGACGTGGACCGTCTCGATGGCGACTCTGGCGCGCACGCGCGGCGCGGGCTTGCTGGTCGCCGTTCGACCCGGGATGTTTCATCCGGCGATCTTCGCCAAGATGGTCTCCACCGCGGCCAACCTCTTTCCGGGGCGGGTGCAGCTCAACATCGTCACCGGATCCAATCCGGCGGAGAACGCCATGTACGGGGACTTCGAGGACCACGACACGCGTTACGCCCGGACGCGGGAGTTCACCAGCCTGCTGCTGCGTTTATGGAATGAACCTCAGGTCAGCCACTCCTCCGATCTCTACCGATTCGAGGGAGCCATCGTCGAGCCGAAACCCCGGTCGCCCGTTCCGATCTATCTCGGCGGCCACAGCCGGCAGGCGCAGCGGATTGCGGCGGAGTTCGCGGACGTCTACCTGCTCTGGGGCGACACGCTGCCGGTGATCGAGAGCCGCCTGGAGAGCATGCGCGAACATCTCAAAGAGACGGGCCGCGCCGTGCGGTTCGGACTGCGGTGTCACGTGATCGTTCGCGAGACGGAGGCCGAAGCCTGGCAGGCCGCCGAGCGCTTGATCAGCCGGATCGATCCCGCCGTCCGCGGCAATTTTGTGGAGGCGACGGCCCGGGTCGATTCCGAAGGGCAGCAGCGACAGGCGGCGCTCGCGGCTTCGCCCTCGCTGGTCGTCGAACCGAACCTGTGGGCCGGGATCGGACTGGCGCGGTCGGGCGTGGCGGTGGCCATCGTCGGCAATCCCAATCAGGTCGCCGCGAAATTGCGCGCCTACCAATCGCTGGGCGTCTCGACCTTCATTCTGTCGGGCTATCCGCACTGGGAAGAGTGCCGCCGCTTCGGCGAACTGGTCATGCCGCTCCTTCGGCGGAGCCGAAGCTCCGCCCTCGGCGCGACGAGTTCCGCCGGCGTGGCCCCGGTCAACTGAATAAGTTCTTGGGAATTTGAGAATCGAACCGCGAAACACACGAAAGACGCGAAAGCATGAAAGCCTCATGAGTTCGCGTGTTTCGCGGTTAATCCTGAGCCGGTCGAACGATCATGGCAAATCATCGTGACAACGAATCGAGAACCTGATAAAAGATCGGCTGCAGTCGAAGAATCGTGGATGGTTTAACGCCAGTGTTTTTTGTTACCCGCCTCAAGTGGTTAATTTCCCCATGAGCGACAGAGTTCCATTCACGGAAATACATCTCACAATTGACAACACATTTGATGAAAGAAGGAATAACATGAACAAACAAGTTGTACCGATTCCCGAAGGGTTTCATTCATTAAC
>DATEFT010000426.1:0-9625 GCA_035280505.1 Blastocatellia bacterium
GCTGAGGGATGAACTGCTGAACGCGTTCAAACCGGCGCTGCTGGGCCGGATGGTGGTGGTGCCGTACTACCCGATCGGGGACGAGGTGATGAGGGAGATCGTCAAGCTGCAGTTGGGGAGAGTGGGAGAGCGGCTGGAGGCCAACCACGACGCCCGGTTCGAGTATGACGAGGGAGTGGTGGCGGAGATCGTGAATCGGTGCCGGGAGGTGGAGAGCGGAGCGCGCAACGTGGATCACATCCTGACGCGGACGCTGTTGCCGGAGATGAGCGGCGAATTTCTGGCCCGAATGGCGGAGGGCCAGGCCGTCTCGCGGGTGCGGATCGGCATCGATGAGAGCGGGAACTTCAAGTACGACATTGACTGAATCAAGGAAGCAGTTGGGATATGGGTGAATATACGCAAGAGAATCGGTGGATCCAGGTCTTCACGCCGTTGGGCGTGGACGAATTGTTGTTGCAGAGTTTTCAGGGTCAGGAGGGCGTCTCGCAACTCTTCCAGTTCGATCTGGAGATGCATTCGGAGAATCGAAACATCAGGTTCGAGGAGATCGTGGGTCAGAACGTGACGGTCACGGTTCATCTCTCCGACGGGTCGGTGCGGTTCATCAACGGGGTCATCAACTCCTTTCTGCAGGGCGGCTCCTCGCCGCTGGAAGGCGGCCTGACGCCGGCGGTCTTCACCCACTACCACGCCACGCTGGTCCCATGGCTCTGGCATCTGACCAGGTCCAGCGATTGCCGCATCTTTCAGAACATGACCGTGCCCGACATCATCACGAAGGTCTTCAAGGATGCCGGGTTCAATGATTTCGCCAACCGGCTCTACGGCAGCTTCGAGCCGCGCGAATACTGCGTGCAGTACCGCGAGACCGATTTCAATTTCGTTTCGCGGCTGATGGAGGAAGAGGGCATCTTCTATTTCTTCGAGCATGAGTCCGGCAAGCACACGCTGGTCCTGGCCAATCGCCAGACGGAGTTCAAACCCTCGCCGCTGCATCTCAACGTCAGCTATAAATCGCTGATCGGCGAGCAGCGCAATCAGGACGTGGTCAGCGAATGGGGGCTGAGCCAACAGGTGCGCCCGGGCCAGTACACGCTCGCCGATTTCAATTTTCGGCAGCCCTCGCTCGATCTCAAATCGACGGTCGTCGGCAAGGATGAGCGGCGGCTGGAGGTCTACGACTATCCCGGCGAGTACCAGGAGAAAGCGCAGGGCGAGCGGCTGGCCGGAATCAGAATGGAAGAGGCCCAGATGTCGCAGGTCGCCATCAGCGGCGCCAGTTCATGCCGCGGCTTCACGCCCGGGTACCGCTTCGATCTGCGCGATCATTACCGGCGGGACTTCAATAAGAGCTATGTCTTGACCTCGGTCTACCATGCGGCGGATCAGGGGACGAACTACCGCAGCACGGCCTCGAAGGCGGCCGCGGATTTTCATTACTCCAATCGTTTTCAATGCATTCCGCATCCGACGCCGTTCCGCCCGCCGCGTCTGACGCCCGTGCCGATCGTGCACGGCACCCAGACCGCGATCGTCGTCGGCCCGCCGGGCGAAGAGATTTACGTGGACAAGTACGGACGCGTGAAGGTGCAGTTTCACTGGGATCGCGAAGGCCGGCGCGATGAGAACAGCTCGTGCTGGATCCGGGTCTCGCAGCCGTGGGCGGGCAAGAATTGGGGCGGAATCTCGATTCCGCGGATCGGCCAGGAGGTGATCGTCGATTTTCTGGAGGGCGACCCGGACCAGCCGATCATCACCGGCCGCGTCTACAACGGAGAATCGATGCCGCCGTACGCGCTTCCGGCCGGCATGGTCGTGAGCGGCATCAAGTCGCAGACTCATAAGGGCAAAGGTTACAACGAGCTGTCGATGGACGACACGGCGGGCAACGAGAAGATCACCATCCACGGCCAGTACGATATGAACACGACGGTCGAACACGACCAGACCACGACCGTCCACAACAACCGCACGGATCAGATCGATGTCGACGATTCGGAGACGGTGGGCAACAACCAGACGGTGCAGATCGGTTCCAACCAGAAACTGACGGTGGGGGCCAACCAGGAGACGGGCATCGGCGGCAACCAGACTCTGACAGTCCAGGCCAAACAAGAGACCACCATCGGCGCCTCGCGGCAGACCACGGTGATCGCCACCGACGAGCTGGTCGTCAACGGCTCGGAGACGATCTCGGTCGTGGGGCCCATCTCGATCAGCTCCAACGCCAGCATCACGCTGAGCGTCGGCGCCTCCCAGATCGTCATCACGCCGGCGGGCGTGACGATCACCGCCCCGATGATCAAACTCAATTGAGGGCATGGGCCCGGTTCGCCGGGCCCCGGTCATTATGGCTCAAAGTCCCACGAAAAACGCGATCGAGAAACGGCTCGACTATCTGGGCGGCTTGTGGAACGAGTTCGCCCAGCAAGAGGGAGCGCGGCTGCTGCGCTGGCTGGTGGATGCCGACGACGCGCAGATGCTGGATCTCTTCTTCGAGACCCAGGACGAACAGGTCTCCGAGGTGCCGGACCTCTTCGTGCGATTGACCACGCCGTTCGAGACGGCCGGGGAGTACGGCGCGGCCCTGACCGCGGACTTCAAGTCGATGTACGAGGAGACGCGGCAGGCGCTGGCCGAGATCGAGATCGATCATCAGTGGGCGGTCCCGGAGCCCGTCGCGGCCGATTCCGGGATGGAGAGTTTCGTCCGTTGCCTCGGCTCTTTTCAGCAACACTACGCGGACCTGATGCTCAAGCTGGTGATCGTGCTGCGACCGGAATCCATCGCCGATCCGGCCGCCTGGCAAGCCTGGTTGAGCGGCCTGTTGAAGGCCGGGCCGGCCGATCGGATCCGGCTGACGGTCGTGGACCGGCTTGACGTCCCCATGCTGGAGGAACTGGCGGCGGCCTCGCCGACGCTGGTGATGACCGTGAGGCCTCAACTCGACATGCCCGGCGCGATCTCCGAACTGGTTCATCAGGCCGGAGGCAGCGGGCCCGGAGTGGAGTTCCGCCGCCTCTTCATCGAGCTGACGAATCTGGTCGGCAGCGGCAACCTCGAGGCGATCAATCGCAAGGCGCGAGCGGCGATCGCGATTGCGGGCCAGGAGCAATGGCACAGCCTGGCCGCCGCGATCCACACCCTGCTCGCCGCCGCGCATCTGCGGGCCGGGCGGACCGAGGAGTCGGTCGCGGCCTATCGTTCCGCCGGACAGTCGGCCGAAGCCGCCCGCGCCGAGGACGATCCCGCCGGCGTCAAGCTCATGATCCAGTCCCGTTTCGGTGAGGCCGCCGCGCTGCTCAGCGCGGGTCGTTTCGATCAGGCGGTGCAGGTCTATGAACAGATCGTGCCGTTGACGCGCGAGGCGCGGGAATCGTTGATGACGCTCGAAGCGCTGCGCATGGCCGGTTACTGTTACGAGCAGTTGCAGCAGCCGCCCCGGGCGTGGCGTTCTTACCGGCAGGCTCTCGACTCGGCCGAGGAGCTTGACGAAACGACCCGGCGGAATTCGACGCTGCCCTACATCGGCCAGGGTTTGCTTCGGCTGGCGGGGCCGTCGGCCGAGAGCCGCGAAGCGCGCGAGGTGCGAGCCCGGATGGTTGAACTGGTGGGCCCGGATTGGGAAGAACGAATCGAAACCGGAGATCATCGAGCATGATGCCTGCAGCCAAACATTTCGATCCGGTGCTGGGAATCGATATTCACATCGTTCAGCCCCCCGGCCCGGTTCCGCCGATTCCGGTTCCTCATCCGTTCATCGGGTTCCTGTTCGACCCCTTCGACTATGTCCCGATTCTGGGGGCGACCATCATGGTCAACGGCGTGCCGCGCGCGATCGCGGGCACCAATGGGCGAACGGTGCCGGGCGTGCACTTTCCCATCGGCGGCACCTTCGTCAAACCGCCGGCCAACGAGTGCGAGATGTTCATGGGCAGCTCGACCGTCGATTTCGACGGCGATGCCGCCAGCTACATGGCCCTGCCGGCGCTCAGTTGTCAGGACATCGGCATCGCGCCGCCGTTCCGCACCAATCCCAAGAAGAAGACCAAGATCAAATCGCTGGTGCTGCCCACGAGCGTGGTGCTCCCGATCCCGACCGGCCCTCCGGTCCTGATCGGCGGCCCGCCCACGATCTCGCTGATGGCGCTCGGGATGAGATTGGGGATGTTCGCGCTCGGGAAGGGGCTCAAGCGATTGGCCAGGTCCAAGCTGAGCCGCCGGTTGGGCGCCGCCTTTAAAAAGGCCAGGCAGCGGATGTTCGGCAAGATGAAACCCGGCTTCTTGAAATGCGCGCTCCTGCGGGCCGAGCCGATCAATGTCGTCACCGGTGAAGTCGTCGTCGAACAGGAAGATTTTCAGATCCCGGGACGGATTCCTCTGCGCTGGACGCGGCGCTATGTGTCGAGTTCCGAGCGGATGGGCGTCTGCGGTTATGGGTGGGAGACTCCCGCCGATGCCAGGCTCGTCTTCGAACCGGATGGGAGCGTGGTCTTCTATGACGGCGAGCCCGGCGCGGCCATCTTCGAGAGCCTGCCGGCCGACGGACCGGTGATGGAACTGGTCGACGGCGCGATTCTGAGCCGGTCTTCGGAGCAGCTCTGTGTTCGGACCAAGGCCGGATTGGAGTACTGCTTTCCGATTCCTCGTCCGGGTCAGCCGGAGGTGTTGATCCAGACCATTCGGGACCTGTCCGGCAACTGGCTCCAGTTCGAGCGGGTGGGCGCCCAGCTCATCTCGATCACTGAGAGCGCCGGGAGAGCGCTGGAGTTCGTCTCCAACCAGGGGCTGGTCGATTCGATTCGGCTGCGCCGGCCGGACACTCCGGAGCGCCACCGGCTGGCCCGCTACAGCTACGACCAGGACCGCAATTTAGTGACGGCCTATGATGCGCTCGAGGCTCCGTACCGATTCGAATACCGCGATCATCGCCTGATTCGGCATACCGACCGCCGAGGGCTCTCTTTCTACTACGAATACAATTCGCATACTCCCGATGGGCGCTGCGTTCATACCTACGGCGATGGCGATCTGTACAACTACCGTTTTCGTTACTATCAGGACCTGCGCCAGACGGAGATCACCGACTCTCTGGGTCACGTCTCTTTCGTGGACTACGATGACGATCTCTTCATCGTCCGCGAGATCGACCCGCTCGGAGGCGTGACGCAGTATGAGTATGACGGGGTCGGGCGCACGACGGCGGTCGTGGACCCGGGCGGGCACCGGACCCAATACGAATACGATGCCCGCGGCAATGTCACCCGGATCACGCGCCCCGACGGCGTGCCGCTCGCGACCGAATTCAACGAAGACGATCGGGCCGTGGCCGTGACCGATCCCAACGGCGCGGTCTGGCGCCAGGATTGGAACGATCGCCGGCTGCTGGCCCGGCAGACCAGCCCGCTCGGAGCGGTCTCGCAATACGAATACGACCCGACCGGTCAACTCACCAGGTTCACCGATCCGCTGGGGGCCGTCACCGGGTTCACCCGGGATCGCTACGGTAGCCTGGAGAGCGTGACGGATGCGTTGGGCCATACCACCCGGCTGACCTTCGACGTGCTGGGCAACCTGACCTCCAGGATCGATCCGCTCGACCACCTCTTCTCCTATTTCTATGACGCCAAGTCGCGGCTCACCCGCACGGTCTCACCGTCGGGCGCCACGGTCGAATACGGCTACGATTCGGAGGACAACCTGACCTTCTATCGGGATGAGAACAGCCGGATCACTCGTTTGGAGTACACCGGTCTCGGCGAGCTGGCTCGCCGTCTACAACCCGATGGGACCGTCGTGGAGTATCGGTACGACACCGAAGAGCGGTTGATCGCCGTGATCAACCAGCGCCGCGAGGCCTTTCATCTGAAACGCGATCCGCTGGGTCGGATCGTGGAGGAGATCGATTACTGGGGGCAATCGCGAAGATACGAGCATGACGCGGCCGGCCATCTGAAACAGATCGAAGATCCGCTGGGCCGCATCATTCGATACCGGACCGATTCGTTGGGGCGATTGATCGCCAGGGTCCTGCCCGACGGCTCGACCGAGACCTTCGGTTATGACCCCGCCGGCAATGTCACTTCGACAGCCAATCGTCAGATCGAAGTGAAACGGGTCTTCGATGCGGACGGGAGGCTGATCGAGGAGCAGCAGGGCGCATTCAAAGTCGTCCACACCTACGATCTGAACGGCAACCGGGTCCGCCGCGAGAGCTCTCACGGAAACACGGTCGTTTATGGATACGACGCGGTTGAGAGGGTCTGCCGGGTCCAGATCAATGAAGCGGTTCCTCTCGTGATTGAACGCAACAGTCTCGGCTACATCGAGGCCGAGACCCTGGCGGCGGGGCTCAGCCGGCGATCTCGATACAGTTCGGATGGGTTTCTGACCCACCAGGACGTGCTCGGAATGAATGGCCCGCTCGTGAGTCTCGCGTATGAGTACGACCCCGCGGGCAATCTCAGGAGCCGGACCGATTCATTGCGCGGAGAGGAGACTTTTCTCTATGACCCGGTCGGCCGGGTGACCGAACACCTCAATCCAGAGCGCAAGCTGAAGACCTATTTCCATGACCCGGCCGGCGACCTGCTGACCAGGCGCCGGGAAGAGGTCGGAGGGCCAGCGCGGGTTGCCGAGTATGACGGCGTGAGATGCAGGTTCGATGCCGCCGGCAATCTGGTTGAACGCGAGATCGAGAAGAGCGGCCTCACTTTTGAGTGGGATGCCGATAACCGGCTGGTGAAGAGCGTCAGCAACGGGGTCTCGACGCACTACGGCTATGACGCGCAGGGCAGAAGACTGTTCAAGGAGACCGGCGGGCGGCGAACCCATTTCTATTGGGATGGCGACGCGCTCCTGGCCGAAGAGACGAGGCCGCACGATCAGGCCGCAGAGCGGGCGGTCTGCGAGTTCGTCTATTATCCGGAGACCTTCGAGCCTTGCGCGCTGATCGATCGGGGCCGGAGCATTTATTACTACAATAATTATCAGAACGGATCGCCGCAGAGCCTGCTCGACGTCTCGGGCGCGATCGTCTGGTCCGCCGCCTCGACGGTGCTGGGCGGCTCGGAGCGAGTGGAGCGCGCCCGGATCGACAACCCGCTGCGATTGCAGAATCAATATTACGATGCCGAGACCGGCTTGCATTATAATCGCCACCGCTATTTCGATCCGCAGACCGGTCAGTTCGTTTCGCCCGATCCCCTGGGGCTGATTGCGGGAGAGAACCTCTATCAGTTCGCGGTCAACATCCATACCTGGATCGATCCGCTCGGTTTAAGCTGTAAGAAGAAAATCTCCTTTACCGATTGGATCAAGCATAAGGCGAAGCAGGGTAACAACACCCATGTCTACATCGGTTATAAGGATGGGAAGGCCGTCTATGTCGGGATCGCCAAGAATCTCGACGCTCGCGCGTTGCAACATGGTGACCGGTTCGATAAGCTGGTTCCGTTGACGACCGCTCCGCTGAATCGCGGGCATGCACGAAGCATTGAACAGGCGATCATCAATAACAATCCCCATTTTCAAAATGCGATCAACAGTATCAGCCCCTCGCGCACGCTCTATAACGATGCCGTCAATTGGGGCAGCCAGTGGTTGCAGAGCAACAATCTAGGACCAGTCTTCACATGAGTTTGAAATCACTTAAGCCGAGCCGGAAGGCCCCTCAGGTGGGAGATCTCTTCGTTTTTCAGGTGACGCCGGGAGAGTATCGTTACGGGCGAGTGGTGCGCACCGATGCGCAGGTCGGCCCGTTTCAGAATGCCTTGTTGGTCTATCTGTATAAATCGCCGTCTTCCGACAAGACGCAGATCCCGGACCTCAAGCTCTCAGACCTGCTGGTCCCTCCGGTCATGACCAATCAAACTCCGTGGACCAAAGGCTATTTCGAGACGGTTGCGAATCGGGAGCTGCAACCGGGAGACGTGCTGGAGCGGCACAGCTTCAAGAACGGGCTGAACCAGAAATACTTCGACGAGTACAACCAGATCCTGCCCGAGCCGGTGGAACCGGTGGGCGATCATTCGCTGAATCTGCACGGGTCGATCAATGCCCTGATCACGGAAGCTCTGAAGTGAAGATTACAGGCTCTCGCCATGGCTCCTGACCAGCTCGATCAGCCGCTCGCTGAGCGGGTCGCGGAGCTCAGCCAGGTCGGCGAGGTTGACGACCTCCTCGAACGCATTCACGCCGGAGATCTCGGTACTCTCAATGATCACCTGATCGGGCGGACGCACGGTCGAGACGGACGAATGGATCATGGTCACCGGCATGTTGCCCAGGCCGGGCAGCCGCTCATTCGGATGGACGGAGAAGTGGAGGGCATCGAGGATCTTGGTGAGCCCCGTCTGTTTGATCATGACCAGGTGCAGGACCAGATAGTGCAACAGCCCCTGCAGCACCTCATCGGTCGATCGGTTACGATCGGCGCACAGTTCGCGCAGCCGCGCGGGCGGACAGCCCGGATAACTCACGATCCACCTGAGCGGTAAGGTGACGGAGACCGTCTTGCTCGTCTGATCGGCCGTGGCCTGATGCGTGTACTCGACCGCCGTCAACTCCAGCGGGCCGCCGAAGAGCTCCAGCGGCGACTTCAACTCCTTCGAGATATTGAAAGGTTTGGGCGGCGCGATGCCGTCATAGAGGGTCTGCAGCTCTTTGAAGGTCGTGGGCGCGCCCTTGAGCACCTCTTTGGTATGGCCCTGAACGTACTCGCCGAGAATGGTGCGGGGATGATAGAGCGGGGCGAGCGAGACCAGATAGTCCCGGATTTGCCCGCGCAGCAGTTCGGCAATGGCCCGCGTCAGTTTTCTGAGCTCCAGCATCCGCTGAATCGAGTAGGTTTCTTCCATGAAGCGGCCTCTCTTTAGTTTGATCTCTGTGAACGGCAGTGCGGCAGTCAACGGCGCCCACCAGACGCCAACTCCGACAGCTTATAGGCCATCTTGCTTTCTTGTCAATGATTTACGGCTATGGCGGCGCCGTGGCTTTTGTGTAAACATGGCGTTTCATGCAACATGGCCGAGAAAGGAACAGACTGCGATGGCCGCAAATCTGAAGCCGCACTGGCAACAACATTACACGCTCGAGGAGTATTTCGGGCTGGAGCAGGCGAGCGATCGGCGCTTTGAGTACTGGGATGGCGAGATCGTCTGCATGAGCGGCGGCACCCTCGCGCATGGACAGATCATCCGCAATATCTCGGGGGCCCTGTTCAGCAAACTCGCCGGCAGCACCTGTCAATCTTTTACCGGGGATCTGGCGATCAAGACGCCGACCATCGGCACCTACCGCTATCCCGATGCGAGCGTCGTCTGCGGTGAGGTCCAGACTGAGAAGATTAACGGCATGGACATGCTGATCAACCCGGTGCTGATCGTCGAGGTTTTGAGTCCGACCACCGAAGGCCGTGACCGCCACGAAAAACGGATCGCTTACCAGGCCATCCCCTCGCTGCGCGAATATCTGATCGTCTCTCAGGACATCCCGCACGTCACCCACTACGTTAAAGAGGACCAGGCATGGCGCCGAAGTGATTACTCGGCCCAGGCCGGGACCATCGAGCTGCCGTCAGTCGGCATCGTGCTGACATTGGCTGAAATCTATCAGGGAGTCA
>DATEFT010000427.1:0-6403 GCA_035280505.1 Blastocatellia bacterium
CCCCCGCGGTCCAGGCCCAGCCGTTCTGCCGGGCATAGTGATAGACATTCTCATTCAAGAACCGCCAAAGCTGCGCCTTGTCATCGACCTCGGCCAGCGTGCGGGGACCGTGATTGATGATCCGGTCGGCCGGCTTCCCAACCCATCCCAACCCTTTTAGCGTGGCATCGATCTGAATCTGTGTCGGCATCCAATCGTCCTCCGATACGGCAAAATTCGCCAAGCCCCAAAGACCAGCCTTCCGGGCTCGATGGAGTGAAAATACCGTGATTCGTCGATGGCAACATCGCTAAAGAGGGGGGAGGAAGACTAACTCTTTAGTGGGATCCAAGCCTGACCGGCGCAGTCTGACGCTCCAGCGTCAAGTGAGCAACGCCAGGCCCTCCTAAATTTCAGCGTTTTCCTTCCAGGTTCGCCCACTCTCCCGACTGGATGAAACCCGCCCAATAGAACGGGTGCCGGCGATTGTTATGTTTGAGCATCTCGAGTTGTACCTGCCGCAACCCCTCACCTCGTCCCGCACCTTGTTGCAAAGCCTTGTAGTATCCGATCATCAACTCCCGCGTGCCGAGATCGGAGACCGGCCACAAACTCACGACCTGCGTCTCCGAGCCGGCCAACGCCAAAGCACGCCGTAACCCATAGATGCCTTCTCCGTTCCTCACATCCCCCAGCCCGGTATCACAAGCCGAGAGGACCACCAGCTTCGTCCCCGACAGATCCAGCCCGGCGGCCTCCAGGGCCGTCAAGACCCCATCGTCCCCTTGATCGGCGCGGGCGCCGCGCAGGTTGGCGCCCGCCAGAGCCAGCCCCGAACGGAGCAACGGATTCTCCCTCGGCAAATCGGCGGGCGCGACGGCCGCTCCCAGACGAGTTCCAGACGATCCGGACTCTTTATTAAGGAAGAATCCATGAGTCGCGATGTGAAGAATACCCGGGCTGCTGAGTCGTTTGAGCGCAGTCTCCGTGGCCTGCTCTCGAGTGTAGACCGTGGCCTGGGGCAGAATATTCTTAAGCGCCTTGGCTTCCCCCACGGTTCCACGCAGCGGCGGAAAATAGATTTGAGCGAGGTTGAGATTCGAACCGGCGGTCTGCGGCGCTCCGGAGGGCGGACCGACATCACGCCCCTCTGACTGTACTCTCGGCGCCATCTCACCATAATCGGGATCGGCCACCACGATCACGTCCTCGTTACCCGGTTGCCGCACTTGCAATCGGAGCAGGTCACGCCCGCTCGACAGATAGCTGATCGAGTAGCGTTCGACCAGGTAGCGATCCTCTTCGTCGACGAGGGCGGCAAAAGGAATGAGATTCAGCAAACCGTCAGGCGCAATCAGGAGGCGGCGGACCGGGTCGGCCTCCTGCGGCAATGCCGCCCGGACCGGCCGCATCACTTTCTCATCCACCACCCGCGCCAGCGATTTGACATCGGGCCGATTCGGGCTGCGCAGCGCCTCGCGCCAGGCATCGAGGCTCAGATCGATGGCGGCGGCGTCCCCGAGGTCGACCCAGCGCGGTTGACCCAGGGCCGGCAGCAGATAGGCAACATAGCGCGGCGGACTGGGCTGATCGGTTCCCAGATCCTGCGGCGTGTAAACGGCAAATTCGACCAGGGCACTGTCGGCGGGAATAGCGGCCTGGACTGAAGCGGTCGTGACCGGTTGCACCTGCGCGCGAAAACTCGCGCTGCGAGAGCTGAGTTGAGCTTCCAACTGCTCGACCTCTTCTTCGAGCGATTGGAGCTGTCTTCGATAAGTCTCCGGCTTAACAGCGCCCGACTCTCGCAGAACGAGTTCGGCCAACCTGGCGCGGGCTCCGGCCAATCGATCGAGAAGCGCCAAGTCCTGTGGCGCAGTGTGACGCCGCAAGACCTCAATCGTGTTGATCATCGTATCCAGCCCGCGCCCTTTGCGGCGGAGCAGAGTCGTGAAGGCCAGGTCGAGCGCGAGCGGATCATTCGGGGCTCCTCGATGATGAAGCGAGAGCGTAAACGCCGTCCCTCTGGACAAGAGGTCGAGATACGCCAGCTTCTGGCGTTCGGAACCGAGAGTTAGATTGAGCACCAGATTGCGCTCTTCGGCCGCGCCCGCCCTGGCCTGCAAAGCGAGCGCCTGAGCGAACTCGCCCTTCGTCGCATGGAGCGTGGCCAGAGAATTGAGGGCCAAGGCCGTACTCGGGTGTTGCGCTCCCAGCGCCCGCTCACGAACGGCCAGGGCCCGCCGAAACAGCGTTTCAGCCTGAGCGTAGTCTCCGGTCTTGCGATAAAACTCCGCCAGATTGTTGACCGCGGACGAGACAGCCGGGTGCTCCGGCCCCAGGGCTTTCTCCCAGATCTCCAGCCCGCGCTGAAACAGCGGCCCGGCCTTCGCATAATCCTTTTTTCTACCGTAGAGAATGGCGAGATTATTGAGACCACGAGCGAGATCGGGATGTTCCGGACCGAAAGCTTTCTCCAAGATCGCGAGGGAACGCTGAAATAGCGGCTCCGCCTGATCGAAATCTCTCCGGTCGCGATAGAGAATGGCCAGGTTGTTAAGAGAAGAGGAGACTTCGGGATGCTCCGGCCCCAGGGCTTTTTCACGCATGGCCAGCGACCGCCGAAAGAGTTGCTCCGCCTTCAGATAGTCGCCCCTCTTGAGGTAGAGAGTCCCCAGGCTATTCAGAGCGTTGGCGATCTGGGGGTGATCCGGCCCCAGGACCTGCTCCAACAGCTTGATGGTTCGTTGAAACAACCGCTCGGCGCTGACGTAATCGCCCCGCTCATATTCGATCAGCGCCAGACTGTGAAGAGAGTAGGCCACCAGAGGGTGTTCCGTCCCCAGCGCTTTCTCCCAGATGGCCTGCGCCCGCCGGTAGAGCGGCCAGGCCCTTTCATAATCGCCTTTGTGCCAATACAGATCGGCCAGATTCTTGAGCGTCGCCGCCACCCGCACATGGTCCGGCCCCAGGACCTGCTCATTCATCTTCAGGGCCTGCTCGGCCCGGGGATAAGCCTCGTCATACTTGCCCGCGCGTTGAAGTCTGGCGGACTCCTCGGCCAGCCCGCGCGCCCGATCCAAAATCCGGTCATTCTCCGTCGCGGCGCGCAACTCCTCAATTCGAACTCCATAACTCCCGGCCGGCGCGCCTTTCAGTCGGGGTTGCACCACCAACCGGTACTCGCCCGTCATTCCGGCCACCAGTGTGACAGACTCCGGTCCTCGAAGCCGGCTTTCGGAATCGACCTCCAGGAGCTGCCGGCCGCCCGGCTCCGAGATCCGCACGATGACATCGATCCCTTCCTGCTCGACGACCACTTTCAAAAACTGATCGGACTCTAAGCGGATTCGATAGGCCGGCGATTGTCCATCGCTCAAATCACGCTTGATCGTCCGACCCGGTTCAAGCAGCGGGATCTCATGCTCATCACCCGGATTGCTACTCGATGTGGGAGGTATAGCCGATTGATAATTCAGGTCCGGCGGGTATCCGGAAGCTTGCCCCGCAAGCTTCCCCAGGATGAGGCTGAGTAGCAGGAACGATCTTAGGAATACGTTTCCAAAACAAACTACAACCGAGTCAGGCGCGTTTCGATCACTCATACCTTTATACAGCGTTATCGGCCGATAGTCTCCCTGTATCTTAATAAAACGCTAACCGGCGTTAACGATCTCCAGTATCATTTGGGAGTAACTGCAACGGGCCAATACCTGATCGAACGTCTAATTACACAAGCACACCACCGCCCAGGCATTTCATTCCGATTGATCAAATACCACCAAACCCGACTTCGCTTAATTTATACGCTACAGATAAACTTGTTGGCCGATTCGCCCCCTCCCAACCCCCCTCTGATCTTGGCTACGTTTGAGATATTTGTCAAGTTTGTGGTTTCCACTTCATCTGCATCGCAACCATGCGGAATCAAATATCTTTCGCGGTTGGTATACCAATTTGGTGAGCGAAGCATTCAAATCAAAAACGCTTTAAGTTCTGCATCATCCCGCCGATAAGTCTGGTTGCTTGCCATACTCCAGCGCCTGCTCCCCCTCCCAGGTTGAGCAAGATGAAGGTCATCAAAATCACGCTGCCGGGACGTACCCTGGGGATTGTTTACGATAATGGAGACTAAGGGTCATATGATTTGGACTATTCAAAAAAAAATACTCGCGGGCTTTCTCGCCGTGCTGGTGCTGGTCCTTGGAATCAGCGTCTTCGCGATGAGACAGATGAGCGTTCTTAATGAAGAGACAACTCAGATCGGAGAGGGTTGGTTACCCAGGGTTGAACTCACCGGCCTGATCCGCGCTAAATTCAACCGGTTTCGCACGCTGCAATTGCGCTATCTGCTGATCGCCACACAGGCGGATCGAGCATTCACCGCTGATAAACTTCGCGACGTCGAGACCGATATCAATAAAGCGATGGAGCGTCTTGAATCGCTGCTGGTCACGGTTGAAGGACGCCGTCTCTTCGGCGAATTCAAGCGCCTGTTCCAGGAATATCGCAGCCAGCACGCTCAGGTGCAGACCCTGCTGAGTGAACGAAACGAGGGCGAAGCGCGAAAGATCCTGATGGTCGATTCCCTGAAGACATTCGATGAAGGGGTGAATCTCCTGGAACAACTGACCGCGATCAACGTCGATGGCGGGAAAGAAGGCGTGGCCAGCGCGGCCAACGTTTATCACACCTCCCGGTTGTTGATGATCGTGGTGTCGTTGATCATCGTGGGGCTGGGAGTGGGAGTCAGCCTCTGGCTGTCCAGCCGCATCTCCAAACCATTGATCAGGGCTGTAGAGACCGCCAAACAGTTATCACAAGGGGTCCTGACGGAGAAGGTCGAGGTCACGACCAATGACGAAAGCGGGCAACTGGTGAACGCGATGAATGAAATGACCGATTATTTGAAAGAGATGGCCCGGATCTCGGATCGGTTGGCCGCCGGAGATCTCTCGGCACAGGTCCAGCCGAAGTCCGCCCAGGACACGTTCGGCGTCTCCTTCAAACAGATGATCGCGAACCTGACGGAGATGGCGGCGGTGGCGGATAAGATCGCCAGCGGAGACCTTTCGGTACAGGTCGAGCCGAAATCGACCAGGGACAGTTTCTGCATCTCCTTCAAACAGATGATCGCGAACCTGCGTGAATCCCTGAGTCGCATCGGCCAGGGTTCGAGTCAGGTGGCCGCGACCTCGGCACAGGTGGCGTCCATCGGCAAACTGTCCATGACGGCCTCACAGACTTTATCATCCTCCAGCGAGGAGATTACGGCGACCGTCCATGAGATGGCCAGTTCGATCCGGCAGGTGGCGTCGAATGCTCAAAACCAGTCGGCGGCGGCCACTCAGACCTCGGCGGCCATTACGCAGATGGTGGCCGGCCTGCGCGGAATCGCGGAAAATGCGAAGCGGCTGGCCTCACTGACCTCGGCGTCCAACAATGCGGCGGAGAGAGGTCAATACACGCTGGAAAGCGCGGCCCAAAAACTGACGCAGATCGGTTCCTCGGTTGAATCCGCGGGACAAACGATTAACCGGCTTGGAGAACGAGCCGAGAGTATCGGCAATATTGTGGAGACCATCGATGACATTGCCGACCAAACCAATCTCCTGGCGCTCAATGCCGCGATTGAAGCGGCGCGCGCGGGCGAGCACGGACTGGGATTCGCCGTGGTCGCGGATGAAGTCAGGAAACTGGCGGAAAGGTCGGCGCGCTCGACCAAAGAGATTGGAACGTTAATCAATTCCATTCAACTCGAATCACGCGCCGCGGTCGACCAGATGGAACATTCCAATCAAACCGTCAAGGAATACATGACTGATTCCTCGGTCAAAGACGCGCTCACCATCATTTTGTCATCGGCCCAGCAGATCGCGATCGCCACGCAAGAGATCGAAACGGCGACCAGCGAACAGTCGGCCGGGGCCGAACAGGTGGCCAAGGCGGCGCAAGATCTGACCCGGTTGACACAGGAGATCCATGCCGCGACCGACGAGCAATCAGTAGGGGCGGAGGAGGTGGTCCGAGCCGTGGAACAGATGCGCGACCTGGTGCAGCAATCAGTGCAGATGGCCTCCGAACTTCAAGGGTCGGCGGAAAATCTCCGCCAACAATCCAGCACTCTCGACCGGGTCGTCGATAACTTTAAGGTCGGTGATCGCAACGGGGCCAGCTCAGTTGCGCCACCATTATCCAAATCATCAGCTCCTTATCCGGCCTTCGTTCATAACACGGTACATTGAGTGCTTTGATAACTAAGTTATGTGACGCTACGGTCGTTGCGGTCTTCCAGCGCGCGAAGCGCGCGGGAGCATAAAGCCTGGGGGTGAAGCGCGCAGCGCGGAACCCCAGGTTGACGATGAACATGATCCGGAGCCCGCGAGAGCGGGCGACAGCCCATGATCTGCCGCCCGTTTCACGGGCT
>DATEFT010000428.1:0-6438 GCA_035280505.1 Blastocatellia bacterium
ATCCGGTCACGGCCGATCAGGCGCGGGACGTCTATTATCGCGTGACCGGCCGGACCTTCGATTCGGTGGCCCGTCCCCGGTGGGGCCGGCAACCGCTGATCGATATGTTCGGGGTTGGCCGGGATTCCGATTTTGAGAGACGCGGTGAAGAGGCTGGCGGAATCTTGCCGGGACTTTCGCTGGCCGATTCTCGCATGGACGGTTCGATCGATCCGGATGCGGCCCTGGGCTACCTCGAATGGACCATGGTCTTCAAGAATTCGAAGGAGTGGCAGCAGGAGGCGCGCGCGCAAGTGGCTCTGCCGCCGGGCGGCACGGTTTCGCGTCTCACGCTCTGGGTCAATGGCGAGGAGCACGAGGCCGCTTTCGCAGCCCGCTCGAAGGTTTGGGCCGCCTATGAGAGCGTGGTCCGCCAGCGGCGGGACCCGGTGCTCGTGACCAGCAGCGGCGATGACCGCATCATGATCCAGTGTTTTCCCGTGCCTCCGAATGGTGAAATGAAGATTCGATTCGGCATTACCGCGCCGCTCTACCTTCCCAGCAGGGAGTTGGGGACGCTGCGACTGCCCCGTTTGCACGAACGCAACTTCGGTTTGGGCGGCGCCGCTCCGCACTCGGTCTGGATCGAATCGAAGGGAACGTTGGAGAGTTCGACCCCACAGCTTGCTCAAGAGAGTCCCCGGCCCGAGTTGCATGCGTTGAGAGGCGCGGTGAGCAACGATGAACTGGCGAAATCCTATCCCACGATTCGCGCCCATCGTTCGGACCGGGTACGAGAGGTCTGGACGAAAGACCCGCAAGGCCGGAAGGGCGAGATCATTCAACAGCATCTGGAGGAGACGCCGGTTCCCGTTCCGGCTCGAGTTGCGATCTTGATCGATGGGTCGAGCGGAATGCGCCAATCTGTGCCGGCCATCGCGCAGGCCCTGGCGAAGTTGCCGGATCAGATCGAATACGGCGTCTGGATGGCATCGGAGGCGGTTCCCGAAGGGACCCTGGAGCTTTCACCGATGGGGCGAGGCGGATCGCAGGTCATCCCCGAATTGAGCGATCGATTGCGCCGGGCCGATTATCGGGGCGGCATCGACAATCTTCCGGCGCTCGGCAAGACCTGGGACCTGGCGGCCCGGAACTCCGACAGCGCGGTCGTCTGGATTCACGAACCGGTTCCGATCTTGTTGAGCGCGACCGACGGCTTGGTTCAGCGATTGGAACGGCGGCCGGACGGTCCCCGGATCTTCGATCTTCAGACCGCTGACGGTCCGAACCGGATCTCGGAAGCGCTCGATGCTCTCAGCGCCGTGCATTCGGTGACGCGGACCGGGAATCTGAACCAGGATCTGGAACGACTGTTCACCGGTTGGCGATCGGGCGCCACCCGGCTCTCATTCCGGCGCGAGAGAACCACGAAGCCGGGACTGAGTGACGGCGCTTCGGAGACCTCGTCACATCTTGCCCGGTTATGGGCCTTCGATGAGATCAATCGAATCCTGGCCGGCGGCGAAGAGGGGCGGGATCAAGAGGCCGTTAAATTGGCCAGCAGCTATCAACTGGTGACGCCGGTCACCGGCGCGGTCGTGCTCGAAACGAAGGCGCAGTACCGGAACGCCGGACTGGAGCCGGTCAAACCGGGAACCGTTCCGACGATTCCGGAACCCGAGGAGTGGCTGTTGATGATCGTCGTCGCGATCGTTTTGACGTGGGCTGTCTATCGACGGAGGGCGACGTGCCGAACTGCTTGAAGATGCCGATTCTCTGGCTGATCCTGCAGTTGGCGGCCTTCTGGCCGGTCTGGCGGTGGGTCGTGTCGAGAGCGGCCGATTCGTCCGACGACCATCTGGGTTGGATCGCCCTGGTCACGGTCCTCTGCCTGGCGGTCTACCGGGCGCCCGGCCGCGAAACTGTCCGGGGCCCGCTCTGGTTGCCGGCCGGGCTGACCCTGGGCTATGCGTTGAGCTATCACTTTCTACCGCCATTGCCGCGGGCCATGATTGCGATCTGCGCGCTGGCTTCGACCCTCAGCCTCTGCCGGTTTGGAACACCACTGCAGGGAGGGATCTGCGGGCTGCTCCTGCTCTCATTGCCGCTCATGGCCTCACTGCAGTTCTACCTGGGATATCCCTTGCGGGCGTTGATCGCCATGGCGGCGGGGCCTCTGCTGCAGCTCGGAGGGCTGCCGGTCTTCGCGGAGGGCACGGGCTTGAATTGGAACGGCCGATTGGTGATGGTCGATGCTCCCTGCAGCGGCATCAAGATGCTGTGGGCGGGGCTCTATCTGACATTCACGCTCTCGGGCTATTACCGGCTGAACCTGAGGCGCACGCTGGCCGCGACGGCGATCGCTTCGATCGTGGTGATCCTGGGCAATCTCTTCCGCTCGGTGGGGCTGTTCTACGTCGAATCGGGCATCCTTCAATTTCCGGCGTGGACCCACGAGGGGATCGGCGTGGCGGCCTTTTTGTTGACGGCCGCGGCGATCGCGGGCGCGATGCGACACCTCACTTCTATCGAACTATGCGTGGAATTACGATTTTTCTGATCGCTTGCGGACTGGCCGGAGCTGTGCCGCTGCTACGGTTCCAACCGTCGTCGTCGGTCGATTCGATCGACTTTCCCGGATGGCCCACTGTCTTCGAGGGGCGCGAGTTGAAGCCGGTGCCCCTGTCGGAGCGCGAAGAGCGATTGACCCGGGACTTTCCGGGAAAGATCGCCCGGTTCAGCGACGGTTCGCGCGAGATCATCATCCGCTGGGTGACCGGCGAGACGCGAGCCCTGCATCCGGCCTCGGACTGTTTTCGGGGGCTGGGCTATGCGATCAAACCGCTGCCGGTGAAGATCGATCCGGCCGGCCATCAATGGGGCAGTTTCTCCGCTACTCGCCGGGGCGAGACCCTGAGAGTGTCTGAGCGCATCTACTCCGCCTCGGATCCGGGCTCGTGGATCGATGTGTCGAGCTGGTACTGGAACGCGACGCTCGGGCGAACGAAGGCGCCCTGGTGGACCGTCACCGTGGCCGAGAGCGAATCGATCGTCGATGGCAAGTAGCCCTTATTATTTGAGGAACGAACTTACTCGGTCTCTGGAATTTGAGATTCAGACCGCGAAACACGCGAAAGACGCTAAACTATCCAACTTTCGCGTATTTCGTGTAGTTCGCGGTTTCGACTCAAACTCCAAGAAATTACTTTCCAAAGTATTTATTGACAGCGACGGAAATTGAGCTTAGTTTTCCGCCAGGCAAAATCCGGCCGTTGGCGCCTCTATTTCCTCATCACCCACTGCGTCCTGACATCGGCAGAGGAGGCCGCCCGTCACATCGGCAAGATTTCCGGGAATCCGGCATCCAGTTTCACTCCCCATGATTCGATCACCTTTTCGGAACCGATTGGTTCGGCCAAATGGAGGGGAGAGTACGGTGAAAAAACGGCGTTCGGCGATTTTGATGGGATGGATCTTGACGTTGGTCTTCAGTCATGCGGCGGCCTTGGCCCGCGATGGCATGCCCAGGCAGAAGCGGCGAGTCGGGTCGAAGGCGAAGATCGCTCATCAAGACGAACTCTATCGGGAAGTGTTGAAACGGTTGGAACTGGCGGAGAAGCGCGCGCAGGAGGCGGAGACCGCCGCCGCCAACGCGGCCAGCGAGACGAGGCTGGCCCGGGAGCAGGCGGCCCAGGCCACGGCCGATGCGCGTCGCGCCAATGACACGCTCGCCGAGATGCGCGAACTCGTCGCGAGCCTCCAGCGAAACACCGAGCACACGGCTCGCGAGACCACCGCCCTCAATCGATTGGATGAGCAGATCGCGGCCAATGTCAAAGCGGCGAGGGGCGTGGAAGATTCGAATGCCAAGAAGATCGCCGTGCTCGAGCAGCGGGTCGAAGGCGTGGCGAGCCCCCCGAAGTCTCCGATCAAGTTCTACGGCAACATTCTGGCCAATGCCACCCTGGCCGATCGCGGCAGCAATACCGTGGATGTTCCGCTCTTTGCCCAGAAACGAACGCTCTCTCCGGACCAGAATCACCAGAACTTCAACATGACGGTGCGTCAATCGCGCTTCGGATTGCGTTATGAAGGATCGATCTTCAAGACCGCCAAATTGACCGGAGTCTTCGAGTTCGACCTCTTCGGCGGCAACCCGGCCTTCTCGAACGGCGTCAACTTCGACCTGTTCCGGGTGCGACACGCCTACGGCCGCATCGATTGGGAGAAAGATTCGTTCGAAGCCGGGCAGGATTGGGCCGTTTTCATGCCGCTCAATCCCACGACGCTGGCCTCATATGCGATCACGGGATTTTCGACCTCGGGCAATTTGTGGATTCGCTCGCCGCAAATTCGGTATGAACATCGCGAAGGCCGGAAAACCCGGTTCATCTTCACCGCCGCTCTGCTCGATCCCAACGCGGGCGATAACCCCGGCGCCGCCGGGCCGCGCGGGATCGGCCTGGGAGAACGCGCCTCGCTGCCGGCCTTTGAATCACGGATGGGTTTGGCCGCGCCGACCCACGGCCATGAGTCGTCGGTGGGCATCAGCGGCCGCTATTCGCGCCTGCTCGGCGTTCCGGGAAATCCGGCGGGAACGATCGAACGCAGCCCGATCGATTCATACGGCGTCGGCGGCGATTGGAATATCTGGCTCTCCTCCGGATTTCGGGTTACCGGCGAAGCTTTCCAGGGACGCGCCCTGGGAATCTTCTCCGGCAATATCGCCCAGAGCGCCGTGGTGCTCGCCGGTCGCGCCCGCGGAATCAACTCGACGGGCGGCTGGTTGGAACTTCACGGCGAAGCCCCGGCCGGGTACGAGGGCGCGTGGAAAAAATTCAGCGCCAATCTCGGTTACGGCATCGAGGACAATCGCAGCCGGGACTTGCTGGCGGGGCTTCGCAAACGCAACCAGACTTATCTGATCAACGGCCAGTATCGATATTCCCCCAACTTCACCATGGCCCTCGAGTACCGCCGGATTCATACGGACTTTTTCGAGCAGCGGGCAGCCAACCAGAGACTGAACTGGGTGAGCCTGGCCTTCCTTTACAGTTTCTGAGAAAGACGCGAAAGACACGAAAGATGATTGAATTCGCGCGTTTCGCGTCTTTCGCGGTTAAAAAGAAGCCCCCCGCCATGCTATAGATAGTCAACTGAATCGCCAGGAATGTAAGGAGGACGTATGTTTCTGATAGTCGGTCTCTGTTGGCTGCTGTTCGCGGGTGCGGACATCTCAGGCCCGGGGTCGCGGGTGGAACCGCCGGCTGCGGCGAGCGCGGCGGCTGCCACGGATCCGGTTCCCGTTCCGGAACCGAGCGAGGCCGCCCTGTCCTACCATCGCTACGACGACCTGTATTGGGCCTTCGGTGTGGTCTGGGGGCTGTTGATCCCGGCGTTGTTCCTCTTCACCGGCCTCTCCGCCCGGATCCGTAACCTGGCCCAGTCGTTGGGCCGGAAGCGGTTCTTCGTCATCGGCCTCTACTTCATCATCTTCGCGATCATCAATTTTGCGATCGACCTGCCGCTCAATTACTACCATGGGTATTTCCGCGAACATGCTTACGGCCTGTCGAATCAGGCCTTCGGTCACTGGCTCGGCGATCAATTCAAGGGATTGCTGCTCGGACTGGGGGCGGGAGTTCTTCTGCTCTGGGTGCCGTACCTTCTGCTTCGGAGAAGCCCTCGCCGCTGGTGGTTCTATACCGGTCTGTTGGCGGTTCCGGTGATCCTGCTGGCGGTTCTGATCATTCCGGTCTGGATCGACCCGCTCTTCAATAAGTTCGGGCCGATGAAGGACAAGACCCTCGAAGTCGCCATTCTGCAACTGGCCGACCGCGCCGGCATCGAAGGCGGCCGGGTCTTCGAGGTCGACAAGAGCCAGGATACAAAGACCCTCAATGCCTACGTCACCGGCTTCGGAAATACCAAGCGGATCGTTCTCTGGGACACCACCATCGCCAAACTCGACCGGCCGGAACTGTATTTCGTCATGGGTCATGAGATCGGCCATTACGTGCTGGGGCATATCTGGAAATCGATCGCCTTCTTCTCCGTCCTGATCATGGCCATGCTCTATGCCGTGCACCTGACGGCGGGATGGGTAATTCGCAGATCTCGGCATCGGTTCGGTTTCGACCGGCTGGACGATATCGCCTCCCTGCCGTTGATCATTCTGCTCCTCAGTCTCTATCTGTTGATCGTCACTCCGATCGCCCTTGCCTATTCGCGCCACAACGAACACGAAGCCGATCGGTTCGGGCTGGAACTGACGAAGGACAACCGGGCGGCGGCGAACGCCTTCGTCCGGCTGCAAACGGAGAACCTGAGCCTCCCGCGACGCGGCTGGCTCCACAAGCTGTGGCGGGCGAGCCATCCGACGCTCGGCGAGCGGATCGATTTCTCGAACGCCTATCGGCCCTGGGAGCGGAACGAGCCGCTGGTCTACGACTCACTCTT
>DATEFT010000429.1:0-4166 GCA_035280505.1 Blastocatellia bacterium
TCGAGAAAGGCCATGAAGACGACCGCCGGAATCTGTTCGACCAGAATCCGGTAGTGGGCGGCGATATCCGGCACGTCCTCGTCCGCGGCCATCCAGGGGGTCGCTCCGGGCGCAGCCGTTCCGGCCCCGGACCTCCCACTTGGATCCCAGACCCGCATGTGAGCTTCGGTCTCGGCGGGATAGAAGATCCCGGCCAGATGGGCCAATAGATCCTCCGCGGCCGTCAACCCGGCCAGCAGATTCTCGGGCGGCGGCGGATCGCCGTCGCGCGTCAATCGCTCCTTGACCGCTTCTCCAGTCTCGAACTTCATAGGCCTCTATTCGCCCGTGCTTTCGCCCTTGCCCTCATCGGTTGCGGCCTGGTACCCGGATGTCAACTCGCGTCCGCGCCGCCGCCAGGCCGGCTCCTTGTTGAGCGAGGTCTGGGTGAACTTTCTCAAGGCGTGGATCGCTTTGCCGTAGGTCATGACCGCGTGCGAGGAGAGCAGCGACCCGGGCGGCTGATCCATAAACGGCATGAACTTGTCCGGAAACCCCGGCATCGTGCATCCGATACAGATGCCCCCGACGTTGGGACACCCGCCGACTCCGGAGATCCAGCCGCGCTTGCCGACATTGCACTGCACGACCGGCCCCCAGCATCCCAGCTTCACGATGCAATAACGCGAACCGTACTCTTCGCCGAACTGCGCCTGCTCGTAATAACCTCCGCGATTACACCCCTCGTGGACCGTTTCGCCGAAGAGCCACGTCGGACGCAGCGCCTCGTCGAGCGGGATCATCGGCGCGCGTCCGGCCGCCTGATAGAGCAGGTAGAGCAGCGTCTCCGTCATGTTGTCCGGCTGCGTGGGGCAACCGGGCACGCAGACCACCGGAATCCCGGCCTTCGATCTCCAGTTCCAGCCCAGATAGTCCAGCAACCCCATGGCCCCGGTCGGATTGCCCTTCATGGCATGGATTCCGCCGTAGGTGGCGCAGGTCCCGACGGCCACGATCGCCCAGGCCCGCGGCGCCAGGCGATCGATCCACTCGCAGGTTTTGATCGGCTGGCCGCTCTGTCGATCGGAGCCGAACGCGGCCCAGTAGCCCTCCGCCTTGATCTCTTCGTTCGGAATCGAGCCCTCGATCACCAGCACGAAGGGATCCAGCCGGCCCTCTTGCGCCCGTTCGAGGTACTGCATGAACTCATCCCCATTGGCATAGGAGTAGAGCGGGTTGTGAAAATTCATCTTGGGGAGGCCCGGGAAGTTGCCGAGCACCAGATCCTCAATGGACGGTTGAGTGGCTGCCGAGATCGCGACCGATTCCCCGTCGCAACCCAGACCCGCAGTTATCCAGAGAATGTCGATCTCTGTTATAGCCCGCGGCTTATAGTCTTCGTCAGTCCGCTGAGTGGATTCGCCCACCATTCCGACTCTCCCCTTTCTTGAGGCTCCGTTACTTGATTCAGAAACTTTTCGGCATCCCCGTCCAATAAAATAGTAGGGATTATACATCAGTTTGGCTTACTGAAACTATTGATGCCGAATAACAATTACCTCTGATGCCTCGCCTCGTGGTGGCTAGTAAGGAGAGAGTGAGCATCCAATACTTTTTATATTAAATCACTCCCACAATGAATAAACCGAACCTCCAAAAAGGCACTCATTCCTACTATAAAGAACATGGGCACAATTACTGAAGGCTGCGCTTCGGCAAGGTGGCGTCCGGCCATAGATCGAGTGATTGGTGAAAGTTCCCCCCAACCAATCACTCTGATCTCCTGAAAGCCGAGGTGACAAAACGGCATTGGCAAGCCCTGGAATTACGAGAGGAAGGAATAGTCTGGGTACGCATTAACTGGCAGAAGGTTAAGGGTGGTAACTATCCGTGGCTGCCAGGAGCGACTTAGCAAACGCCCCCGATTGATAGTTTGATAGATTCGATCTAATTAGTTGTATTATCTGTTTACCAATTTTCGTCACCTCGGCCATAAGCGAACTACCGCGGTTCGCAACACCACGCCAGGCAAACAACTTACTTTTGGGGTCAGTTGGGGCCTGGCGTGGCTCCTCTGTTCTACTCATTCGTAGAACAAATATTTGAATGTCAATCGAGTCGGCATCTTATGACTCGATGCTGATTCAGCGGCCTATCCGGCCAATGCTAAGGCGATTCTTGTCGATCTACTCGCTCCCGTCAATACAGCAAATCCCTGAGGTTCCAATCAGAAAATTCCTGAGCTAACATCAAGATCTTGCCTACAATATCCAACCGCGAAAGACGCGCGACATGCGGATGATCGTTTTCGCGTGTTTCGCGCATTTCGCGGTTCAAGTCTCAAGCGAGCAGCTTATTGACCACCTCTCCTTCGACATCGGTCAGCCTGAATTCACGGCCCTGAAACTTGTAGGTCAATTTAGTGTGATCGATCCCCAGAAGATAGAGGATCGTGGCGTGCAGATCGTGGACCGACACGGGATCGGCCACCACGTTGTATCCGAGCTCATCGGTCTCTCCGACCGTGACGCCCGGTTTGATCCCGGCTCCGGCCAGCCACATCGAGAAGGCGCGCGGATGATGATCGCGGCCCATGAGCTTCGATCCGCCGCGCGCTTCGTTCATGGGCGTGCGGCCGAACTCCCCGCCCCAGACCACCAGGGTCGATTCGAGCAGGCCGCGTTGTTGAAGGTCGGTCAGGAGCGCGGCGATCGGTCGATCCGTGTCGCGGCAGAGGCTCGGCAACTTGGTCACCAGATCTCCATCGATCCCGTTGCCGTGCGTATCCCAACCGCGATGGTAGAGTTGGATGAACCGGACCCCGCGTTCGACCAGGCGGCGGGCGAGCAGACAGTTGTTGGCGAAGGAGACCTGGCCCGGCTTCGTGCCGTACATCTCGTGAACCGGCGGCGGCTCTTTGGAGAGATCGATCAGTTCCGGAACGCTGCTCTGCATGCGATAAGCCAGTTCGTATTGAGCGATGCGGGTCTGGATCTCCGGATCCCCCGTCTGCTCCAGACGCATCTCGTTCAGGTCCCTGATGGCGTTGAGCGCGTTGCGCCGGACCGCTCCGTCCACGCCGATCGGATTCGAGGCGAAGAGAACCGGATCGCCCTTGGCTCTGAACTCGACGCCCTGATGGACCGTCGGCAAAAATCCGCTATTCCAGAGCGATTTACCGCCATCGGGCGCGTTGTCGCCCGAGAGCAGCACCACAAAACCCGGCAGATCCCGATTCTCGCTGCCGATGCCGTAGCTGAGCCAGGCGCCCAGGCTCGGGCGCCCGATGATCTGATGCCCGGTGTTGATGAAGATCTGGGCCGGAGCATGATTGAACTGCGTGGTCTGCAGCGAACGGATGATGGCGATCCGATCGGCATGCTGCGCCAGGCCCGGCAGCAGGTCGGAGATCTCGGCGCCGCTCTGCCCGCGCTTTTTGAAACCGACGGGAGAGCCCAGCAACCGCGGAGTCCCCTTGATGAAGGCGAAGCGCTCTCCCTTGATGAAGCTCTCCGGGATCGGTTCGCCGTCGAGCTGGTTGAGCTTCGGCTTGAAGTCGAACAGGTCGAGTTGCGACGGTCCGCCCGCCATAAACAGGTAGATCACGTTCTTGACCTTCGGCGCGAAGTGGAGCTGCTGAAGCGCGCCCCGGCTCTGCGGCGCGGCCACGCCATCCCGGTCCAACAAACCAGCCAGCGCCGCCGCTCCGATTCCGAAACCCGACTGCCTGAAGAAATGGCGGCGGGTGATCTGTTGCAGTTCTCGCTCTCGATTCTTCATGGTTCGGTCACTCCTTCGTCATCGTCTCGTCGAGGTTGAGCAGGACGCCGGCGACGATGGTCCAGGCCGCCAGGTGTGGCGGCGAACCTTTGAAGCCCTGCGGGCCCAGCACCGTCATCGCCGCCGTCAGATCGCGATTGTAGAGTTCGAACTGCTCCCGGTAGAGCGCCGTCAACCGGTCGAGCTCCTTCGGCGACGGGCGGCGCGACGTGCAGAGCCGAAAGGCGGCGGCCAGTTGTTCATTCAATTGTCCCGGAAACTCGGCGAAGACTCTCCGGGAGAGGGCGCGAGCCATCTCCATGACCGCCTCGTCGTTGAGCAGCGCCAGGGCCTGCAGCGGCGTATTGGTGCGGACCCGTTTGACCGTGCAGACCTCGCGGCTGACCGCATCGAAAGCCATCAACCCC
>DATEFT010000430.1:0-12394 GCA_035280505.1 Blastocatellia bacterium
GTACGCGGCGCCCGCTTTGAGCACGCCCAGGACGGCCTCGATCATGTTGAGGCCCCGGTTTAAACAGATTCCGACCCTCGTCTCCGGGCCCACCCCGAGCTCCTTCAGGTAGCGCGCCAATCGGTTAGATCTGCGGTTGAGTTCCTGATAACTTACTTGCTGATCTTCGAAGCTGAGCGCGATCACGTCCGGTCTGGCCGCCAGGCCGTCCTCGATCAGCTCATGAGTGCATCGATTCGCCGACTCGGCGCGGCTCCGCCGCGGCTGAACCGACTGGTCGAAGAGGAAGAACTCTCCCAGTCTGGCCTCCGGGTTGGCGCCGATCCATTCCATGGTCTCCGCTAAATGCCGAAGCAGCCGCTCTATGGTCTGGTCGTCGAAGCGAGAGCGGTCATAGGTCAGCCGCAGAGTCGGCTCCGGGGTGGACGGCATCTCGACCGTCAGCGGCGTCCAGGGGGCGCTGAAGAGCTGCGGATCGGAGACGGTGCATCGTCCGAATGTCGTCGCCGAAAAGGCCTCCACCGACTCGCGGTCGGCAATCAGGCGGCTTTCGAAGAGCGGCAGATCTGCGGGCCGGCCGATCCACTGGTGAAGCTGAGACAACGAATGGTGCCCGTACTGGCGCAGCCCGGTCAATTGTGCCGGCAGCCGCTCCAGCCAGACCCGGACCTGCTCGTGGTCATCGACCTTCACGAACGCCGGCAGGGTGTTGGTGAGCGGCCCCAGCATCGTTTCAGGACTGGCGGGCATCGTTGAACGAACGGAGATCGTGACCCCAAAGACGGCTTGCCGCTCGCCGCTATAGCGACTCAAAAGGACGGCCCATGCTCCCTGCAGCAGGGTCTCCCACCCGAACCGCGACCGGGTTGTCAGTGAGGGCGAACAGCGAAGCTGCCTTTGATCATATTCCTCGATCCCGCTTCCGGGATTGGGGGATAAGGCCTCCGCCAGCGGCGCCGCGGAATTGAGATCGCCGAGCGTGGCTTTCCAAAAAGTTTCCGCTCTGGCCGGATCTTGGCGTTCGAGCCAGGCGAGATAGTCGCGATACGGCACGCTCCCCCGCGAGTCCGAATTCCCCCGCCGGATCAGTGCGTCATATCGGACCAGCAATTCGTTCAAGACCAGGCTCGCGCTTCGATCATCCAGCAGGAGCCGCGAATAGCTGCAAGCGAGCACATAGATGTGATCGCCCGTTCGACAAAGACTGAGGCGGGCAGCTCTCGCTTCGGCCGGGTTGAACCACTGCGACAATCTCGGGTCGCGATAATACGCCAGGAGCTGCTCGCGCGGGGAGAGAGAGGAACTCCGCCAGTCTTGCTGCTCGACGGAGACTTGAGGCGCCCGGTGTACGACCTGAAATGGTCGTTCCATGCGTTTCCAGGCAAATGACGTGCGCAGGATCGGATGTCGCTCCACCACCTGATTCCAGGCCTTCTCGAGGGCGGCGACATTGACGACTCCTCGTACAGTACAGCTCAATAAATGATGCGCCTGCCCGGCGGTTTGACCCTTGAGGAGTTGTGAAAGCCCGGCCTCTTGAAAGGGAGAAACCGGATAGACGGCCTCTATTTTTTTGGCATCCATATCATTCGCTCTCGTTTGGTTTGAAGGTTTTCAGTGGCCTGGCGGTTGGAGGGAACCGATCTCGGGCGCGGCTATCTGGGCTCCAGGCTCGACGTCTCGCCGATCTCCATCAAAATGTTCTCAAAATCTTTCTGACTCAGTTGAAAGTCCGAGAACTCCGAGGATTTAAGGCCTCCGCTCTCCAAATCGCCGATCAACCGCAGGCTGGAGAGCGGCCGGTCCGGCCCTTCGACAATGCTTTCAAGCAAGGTTTGGAATCGGGTCAGCATCTGTTTGATGGTCGCGGCGTCAAACAGATCGGTGTTGTACTCCATGATCCCGGCCAATTCCTGTCCGTTTTCACTGATGGTCAGGCTCAGATCCATCTTGGCCGTCCCGCCCTCGATCACAAACGGAGAGACCGTCAGTCCCGGAAGCTCCATGGCGAGGGGCGGCACGTTCTGCAGCACCAGGCTGGCCCGGAAGAGCGGCAACCGGTTCAACGCCCGCTCGGGCTGTAATTCATCGACCAGCATCTCGAAGGGCACCTCCTGATGCGCGTAAGCCCCTAACGCCACCTCTCTGACCCGCGCCAGCAGTTCGCGGAAAGTCGGATCGCCCGAGAGATCGGTTCGGAGCGGCAGGGTATTGATGCAGATCCCGATCAGTTTTTCGAGTTCGATCGAATGTCGATTCGCGGTCGCGGTCCCCACGATCAGATCCTCCTGGCCCGAGTATCTGGATAACAGGACATTGAAGGCGGCCAGCAGCGTCATGAAGAGCGTCGCGCCTTCACAGCGGCTGAGAGCCTTGATCTCGCGCGCCAACCCTTCGGGGACCGTCAGAGACTCTTCCGCCCCGCGATGAGACCGGACTGCGGGTTCGGGTCGATCCGCAATCAGGTTCAGGACCGGCAGCTCTCCGCCAAGCTGTTTCTTCCAATAGCCCATCTGCTCTGCCAGCACCTCGCCCTGCAAGTATCGGCTCTGCCAGAAAGCGTAATCCGCGTATTGGATCTCCAGTTCCGGGAGCGCGGCCGCCCGGCCTTCACGGTGGGCATTGTAGATCGTCAACAGCTCGTGAATGAGAACTTTGATCGACCAGGCATCGCTCGCAATGTGGGGCAGGACCAGGATCACGACCTGTTCGTCTTCCGCCAATTTGATGACCTTCACCCGGATCAGCGGCCCGCGGCTCAGCGTGAAGGGTCTCTTCGCCTCCTGGCTGGCCAGCCGGAGCGCGGCGGCTTCGCGTGCCTCTCCGGCCAGATCGCTCAGGTTCTCAACCATCAACTCTACTTGAGAGACGGGGGCGATCACCTGTTTCGGTTTTCCGCTCTCGGCCGAGAAGGTCGTGCGCAGCATTTCATGCCTCGCCACGACCTCGTTCAAGGCCTGCTTCATGGCCTCCAGACACAGTTGCCCGTTTAAGCGCACGGCCAGGTGACAGTTATAGAGTGCGCTGTCGGGTTCCAACTGATCGATGAACCATAACCGCAGTTGCGCGAATGAGAGCGGCAACTCCCCATCGCGCGGGACGCGAGTGAGTGCCGGCGTCGCCGCTCCGCGCCCTCCCGGTTTCGCGGTTTGAATGGCCAGCTCGACCTGTTCGGCCAGTGCGGCCACCGTGGCCTTCTCGAATAACACTTTCAACGGAAGATCTACTTCCAGCGCTTTATGTAACCGGACCCGGACCTGGGTGATCAACAACGAATGGCCGCCCAGTTCAAAAAAGTTGTCGTGGATGCCGATCTTCTCGCGTTTCAACACCCACTCCCAGATCCCGACCAGGATCTCTTCAATCGGGGTTACCGGCGCGGCATAGGGTCCCTCGCGCTCTTCCGATTCCGGCTTCGGACTGGGCAGCGCCTTGCGATCCAGCTTGCCGTTCGGCGTCAACGGCAGGGCCTCCATCGCCACGAACGCGCCGGGGATCATATACTCCGGCAATCTCCGCAGTAGAAACTCGCGCAGCTCCTGCCGCGCCGGGACGGCCCCCGCCGTGGCCGGGACGAGGTAGGCGACTAGGCGCGGATCCTCCCCCCCGCTCTCACGCAGCATCACCACATTCTGCTTGATGCCCGGGTGTTCACTGAGCGTGGCTTCGATCTCTCCCAGTTCAATCCGGTTACCGCGAAGCTTCACCTGCTGGTCGATCCGTCCGAGAAAATCGATATTTCCATCCGCGCTCCAGCGCGCCAGGTCCCCGCTCCGGTAGAGCCGGGCTCCGGATTCTTCGCCGAACGGATCGGGCACGAACTTCTCGGCCGTCAGTCCCGGCCGGTTCAGATATCCTCGCCCCACGCCCACCCCTCCGATGTATAACTCTCCGGCGACTCCGATCGGCACCGGCAGATAGCCCTGATCCAGAATATGGATCTGCAGATTGGCAATCGGCTTCCCGATCGGGACGGTCTCCCGCGCCGTTTCACGCTGACATTCCCAGGCCGTGACGTCCACCGCCGCTTCCGTCGGCCCATACAGGTTATGCAAAACCGCATTCAGCCCGGCATGATATTTCTCCTCCAGCGTGGACGATAAGGCTTCCCCGCTGCAGATCACCCGGGCCAAATTCCGGCCGTGCCCGGATTGCAGCTCATCCAGACAGACCTGCAGCATCGAGGGGACAAAATGCACCGTGCTGATCTCTTCGCGCTCGATCAAGTCGGCCAGATAGACGCTGTCGGAATGCCCCCCCGGCCGCGCCATGACCAGGCCGGCGCCGGTGATCAGCGGCCAGAAGAACTCCCAGACCGAAACGTCAAAACTGAACGGTGTCTTCTGCAGCACCCGGTCGGCCGCCGTGAGCCGGTATCGCTCCTGCATCCACAACAGGCGATTACAAATGCCGCGATGCGTATTCATCGCCCCCTTCGGTTGCCCGGTCGATCCCGAGGTATAGATCAGGTAGGCGAGACTGTCTTCCACGATGCCGCTGATCGGGGCTTCCACACTCTCCCGCTCAATCGCGTCCTGCTCCTCGTCGAGATAGACCGGGCGCAGTCGCTCTCCGTTCAGGAGTCGCTCGGCCAGGCGGCGCGTGGTGATCAAGACCTGGATCTCCGCATCGCGCAGCATGAACGCCAATCGCTCCTGTGGATAGGATGGGTCGAGCGGGACGTATCCCCCGCCGGCCTTCAGAATTCCGATCAATCCAACGACCATCTCCAGCGATCGTTCAAGGCAGATTCCGACGCGCATTTCGGGCCCGACTCCCAGCCTTCTCAGATAGTTCGCCAACCGGTTGGCGTGCCGGTCGAGTTCCCGATAGCTGAGCTCTCCCTGTTCGCTTCTCACGGCGATCGCGTCCGCCGTGCGCCGCGTCTGCTCGGCGAGCAAGGCCGGCAACAGGTGCGGCTCTCGGTACTCGGTCTTCGTCGCATTCCATTGCTCGAGGATCTGCCGCCGCTCCGCCTCGCCCAGCATGTCGATCTGCCCGATCGGCTGTTCGGCATTCCTCAGCGCCGCCCGCAGAACCTGCTCATAGCACCTCGCGATTCTCCTGATCGTCTCCGGTTCGTATAGATCCCGGCGGTACTCCAGATTGCCCACGATCAGTTCGTTCCGTTCCGCCAGCAGCAAGGTCAGATCGAACTTGGCCGCCGCCGTCTCCGGGGCGATCCCGCTCAACTTCAGCCCTTTGATCCGGAAGGTCTCGAGCATTTCCCGGCCGGTGTTTTCGAGCACCATCATGACTTGAAACAACGGGCTCCGGCTCAGGTCGCGCTCCGGATTGATCTCTTCCACCAGCTTCTCGAAGGGCACCTCCTGGTGCGCATAGGCCCCGAGCGCCGCCTCTTTCTCTCGCTCGATCAGCTCGCGGAAACTCGGGTTTCCCCCGAGGTGCGTCCTCAGGACCAGGGTATTGATGAAAAATCCGATCAATCCCTCGAGCTCTCTCCGGGGCCGATTCGCCATCACCGTTCCGACGCTGAGGTCTTCCTCCCCGCTATACTTCATCAAGACCACTTTAAAGGCGGCCATGAGCACCATAAACAGCGTCGCTCCGGTCCGCTGGCCGAGACGTCTCAGTTCTTCACCGAGCTCTCTCGTCAGCTCCAGCCTCTCGCGGCCCCCGCCCTGGCTCGGCCCGACCGGCCTCGCGTGGTCGGTCGGCAGCTCGATCACCGGCGCATTCTTCAGATGCTCCCTCCAGTAACCGGCGTCTCGGTTCAGCGCTTCGCCGTTTAAATACGCTCGCTGCCACACCGCATAATCCGCATATTGAATTTCGAGTTCCGGAAGCGGGGAGCTCTGGCCTTCGCTCATCGCCTCGTAGAGCCGGCAGACCTCTTGCACGAGCACTCTCATCGACCAGGCATCGCTCACGATGTGATGCATGGTGAAGAGCGCCACATGTCGCTCCTCCTCAAGTTCGAGGATCCTGACCCTCAACAGAGGCCCTCGGCTCAGATCGAACTCCGTGGCGGCCTCCCGCGCCGCCCGGCTCTTAACTTCTTCGTCCCGCTCCGGCCCGGACCGGTGTTTCAGGCTTTCTACCGTCAATCGCCGGGGCTTCCAATCCTCGATCACCTGGACCGGAACGCCGTCTTCCATCTCAATTCTGGTTCTCAACACTTCGTGCCTTCGGACCAGTTCGTTGATCGCTCCCTCCAGCGCCGCCAGGTTCAATCGCCCCTCCAGCTTCACGGCGCTCGGCAGGTGATAGGCGGTATTGCCGGGCTGCAGTTGATCGATGAACCATAATCGTTGCTGAGCGAATGACAGCGGCGCGGGTCTCGTCCGATCTCGCCGCCGCAGCGGGAGCGGCTGATCGGCGGTCTGTGACAGGGGCAGTTGCCGTTGCAGTTCCAGGCTCAGGGCGGCGATCGTCGGCGTTTCGAAGAGCTGCCGCAGCGGCAATTCGATCTTGAAGGCCTCGTTGATCCTGGAGATCAACTGGACCCCGATGATGGAATGGCCGCCGATCTCGAAGAAATTGTCATGGATGCCCGGGGCCGAGTTGCCCAGGACCGCTTGCCAGATGTCGGCCACCCGCCGCTCGAGATCGGATCTCGGGGCGATCCGGTCGGAATTGGCGCCGCGCGATAAGCGGGCGAGTTCAGCCAGCCGTTTTCGATCGATCTCGCCGTTGACACCGATCGGCATCTCCCGGATTTCGATGAAATCACAGTTGACCGGCACTCCAAAGCGGTCTTCCACCGTCAACTGCCGGAGACCTGCCGCCGCCGGGGCGACCTCCGGCGGGAAGAGCGCCGATAGGCCCTGCGCTTGAGAGGCGCGGGCTTCGACGAATGGCCGGAGATGCGGATTGCCGCCGTCCAGACCGATCAGTAACGCCCGTTGATCGTGGTGGAGAGCCACGAGGAGCGAGAGCACTCCTCGATTTGGCGGGATGATCTGGTAACCGCGTCGCTGAGTGGCGTCTTTGCCCTCATACCCGCGGCTCACGCCGATCTCGTCCCACATACTCCAGGCCAAACAATAGGAGCGAATGCGAGTGGTCCGATTTTGATGAGCCGAGAAGCAATCCAGAAGACTATTGGCCGCCGCGTAAGCGCCGGCGCCGATTCCGCCGAAGAACCCATTGACCGAGGAGAAGAGGATCAACAGCCCCTCCTTCGCTTCATCGAGCAATTGGCTCAGGACCCAGGTGCCGACCAGTTTGGAGTTGACGGTGGCCCTTAAACTTTCGTCAGTCTCGTCTACCAGCAATCGCTCGCGGAAATTCCCCGCCAGTTGGATCACACCGTCGAGATCGGTTTGCCAGCGGACCCGGGCCTGCTCGGTCAACCGGTGCAGGCGTTTCAGGTCAGAGACGTCGGCGGCTTCGTAAACAACCTCACCGCCGGTCTCTTCCAACGATTGAAGCGCCCGGATTTTATCAGCCAGCCCGCCCCCCGACTGCAACCGGTCGGGCCATTCGTCTCTCGAAGGGAGAGCGGTTCTGCCGACGAGCAGCAATTTGGCCTGATAGTTCTTCAATAGATAATGGGCAATTCGCACGCCGATTCCGCCCAGCCCGCCGCTGATCAGATACATTCCGCCCTTTTTGAAGGGCAGTTCCTGCGCCTCGGACAACGGCCAATTCGCCGCTTGCAGGCGCGGGACCAGTCGCCGTCCATTTCGATAGGCCACTTCCGGCTCTTTATCGACGGTCTGCAGCTCTCTGATCAATTGATCGACCGCAATCTCCGGAGCGCCGGCTGACAGATCGAGATGGCGGCACCGCAGCCATGGCAGCTCACTGGCCAGCGTCCTGATCAATCCCAGAATGCCGGCATTTTCGTATGCGAGTTCGTCCTCCGGGCCGACGGCCTGTACATTTCGCGAGACGACCTGTAACCGGAGCGGGCCCGGCCCGGATTGCCGATCCGCCAGGGCCTGAGCCAGGAAACACAGACTCTGGGTTCCGAGCGCCTGGGCCTGTTCAAGTTGTTCGGGACTGACGACCTTCGGTCTCCGATCGTCGAATGTCCAGAGGTGAACGATTCGATCCGGAGACAGGCCGTCCGCCGCCAGTGACCGCAACAATCGCCGATAGTGCTCCGGCTCGTCGGGTTTGAGGCAATAATGAGCGATCTCCAGGCGTTTGAACTCCGTCGCCGGCTCGACCCTGACGGGCTGGACTTGAGATTGGTTCAGCTTCCGGCAAAGTCGCTCACCCAGGCCGGCTCGATCGAGGAAGACCAGGTACTGCCCGAACACCGCGCCCGAGGCGGAGGCCGAGATCTCTCTCGGCCTCCATCTTCTGGTATAAAACCAGTTGGGGAGCGTCTGCTCATTGTGGCAAAGGAGATCGATCTTTTTCAGCAACGAGTCGAACTCGCCGGCCTCGAATCGGTGTCGAAGTTGGAGCCGCTGGATTTTTCCGATCTCGGTCTTCGGAATCGACTCCCTCTCAACCGGGATCAGGTACAGCGGAGTCACTCCGATTTCGCGGGCGATCTTCTCCCGGAGCTCCTTGATCACTCTCAACAGTTCGCTCTCTTCCGAAACGGTCGGGCTGAAGAACAGAATCAACTGATCGGTGTCGCTGCCCGGCGGGCGAATGGCGGTGGCCGCGGTAAAGGAGACTTCGACTCCGGCCACAGTTTCGGCCACCGCTTCAATTTCATGACTATAGAAATTCACGCCGTTGATGATGAGCATGTCTTTCCGGCGTCCGGAGAGAGTCAAGCGGCCCTCCTGGAGAAATCCCAGGTCGCCCGTGTCGAACCATCCATCCTCGGTGAAGACCTCTCGGTTGAGCTCCGGATTGCCGTAATAACCGCTGGTCACCATGGGACCTTTGACCAGAAGCCGGCCCACGGCTCCTTCTTCGAGCGTTCGACTCTCATCGTCCACGATTCGAATGGAGAATCCCGGGGTCGGAAGACCCACTTCGACCAACGGATCTTCGTCCGAGGTCGAAGTGACGGAGAAGCGATCGGAGAAGATGGTGGCGGACGAAGTCTCCGACATTCCCCAGGTCGGATGCATGGCGGTGGCGGGCAGTCCGTGCGGAGCCAGCAGGCTCATGAATCGCCTCGCGGTTCTGGCGACGACGGCCTCTCCGCCGTTCACGATCAAGCGCATCGAACTTAAATCCCAACGCCTTTCCCGCAGCCGTTGCTCGTGGGAGTTGATCAATCCGTAGGCGAAGTTGGGCGCCCAGGTGATCGTCGCCCGATGGCGCTCAATCAGGTCCAGCCACCTGAGCGGCTGTTGCAAAACGGCCTGGGTCGGCGCATGTACCTGCCGGCAGCCGAGAAAGACGCTGCGCAGATGGAGCAGCACGATGCCGCCGACGTGATCCAGCGGAAACCAGTTGAGCGAAACGTCATCGGCTGAACCGCCGTGCATCTGGGCCGTGCTGGCGGACATGGCGAGAATCGCCTGATGGCTTTGCACGACCCCCTTAGGCGCGCCCGTGCTCCCGGAGGTCAACAAGATGATCACGGCATCCCGGGGTTGACTCGGATGCCAGTCCGGAGAGGGGGCGAACCGGCGCAACTCGTCGATGGCGGTCACGCGAAAATCATCGAGGCCCGCCTGGCGTCCCCAATCGAGGATCTCCGGCGCGAGTTTCGCGCTGGACAAGACCCGCGGTCTACCGAGCATTTGCCAGGCGCTCTGCAACTTGCTCGTCGTGGCGTTGGCGGCGTGATAACCCGGCGCGACATTGATCGGCACGGGAACGATTCCCCCGAGGAGGCATCCCCAAAATGCCGCAATGAAATCCTCATTGCGATCGAACTGGAAGATCGCCCGGTCTCCCGGTTGGAGCCCCGAGCTCTTCAGACCGGCCAGGATGCATTCGGCCTCGTGTAACAGGGCGCGATAGGATTGAAAGGTTTCGGAGCCGTCCGGCTGGACGTAGACGATCCCCTTCTCCTCGATCAGCGCCGCTCGCTTAAGAGCCTCCTGCATCGTTGCCGGTTGATCGGCCGGAGTTCGGAGGGGCGCTCCATGGCTGAGAGCCGGGCTCTTTTGAACCGATTCGGCCGGCAGTCCGGTCTGGCGCGGCAGCCCGGCGCCCGGATCTCGAAGCGCCGGCGACGAAGATCGTCTCCAGCCGGGGATCAGATCGGACAGGTGCGACACCGGCGCCCGCTCATGTCGTTCCCGGATGGCGACCGCGATCTTCTCGGATTCCGCCTCGGATCGGAATCGATGCTCGCAGCGTCGCGCGAGATCGGGATCGATCACCGCGAAACGAGACAGCTCTTTGTCATCCACCATTCCGCCGGTGGTGAGAGGGAGGCGGCTGACTGTGACATAACCGTCAGGCCTCATCGAACGCGGCAGGCGCGTCTCCAGGTGCGCCTGCCACTCATCCGGCGAAAATGAGTGCGGCGAGACCACATAAGCGATCAGTTGTTGTTCTCCGGCCTCGGTCACTCGCACTGCCGCCCGCACATCCTCGATGAACGGCGCGCTCAACAGGGCGGACTCTACCGCCTCGAGGTCGAGGCGGAATCCCCTGAGACAGTGTTGACGATCGGCTCTGGCCGTCAGTTTGATGCGGCCGTCTTCCAGGCGTCTCCCGACGTCGCCGGTCCGGAAGATCTTCTCTCCGATAAATTCGGCGAAGGGATCGTCGAGGAAGTTTCGTGCCGTCTCCACGTCGTCGTTGAGATAGCCTCGGGCGAGGCCCTCTCCGGCAATGTAGATGTCGCCGGGCACGCCGGACGACACCGGTTGCAACTGCCGGTCGAGAATATAGACCGGCAGGCTGGTAGGCTCATCGAACGTCAGTCCTTCCTCCAGCTCCGGCAACTCGGGGGCGCGGCAGTCGCGAATGGTGATTTCGGTGGCGGCTTCCGGATAGCCGAAAAGGTAGTAACAATCGCCGTCGAAAAAACGCAGGAAGTTCTCGAGCGGCCGGCGGCTTAAAGGCTCACCGCCGCACAACGCGGCGCGCAACCTGGACGCCGCCTTCACCAACGCCCGGCCGTCGGGCTCTTCCAGGCGCGCCAGTTCGGATGGCAGGAAATGTGCAATGCTGATCTCTCGCTCGGCGATGATTCGCCAGAGCTCCCGGATCCCCAACCCCGCATCCGGCTCGCCGATGACCACGCAGCCGCCGAACAACAGGGGCCAGAAGATCTCCAGCACGGAGGTCTCCGACGTCAGAGGCAGTCTGTGGAGCACGGCCTCTGACGGCTCGAGGGCCAACTGTTCCTGGAACCAGTCCAGACGGTTCTCGAGGCCGCGATGCTCGATCATCACCAGCCTGTCTCTGGAGGGCAGGATGCAGGCCAGGCGCTCGGGGCTCGCCGGGCTGGCCGGATCGGCGCCGCTCTCGCTTGAAATGGATGGCCCCTCGGTATCTACGCACAGCAGGTCGGTTCGGCCGGCGGCCAGCTTGCCCGCGAGCCGCTGCTGCGTCAGCAACATCGCGGGGCGGCCCCGGTCCACGATCGAGCGCAGGTAGTCGGCGGGGTCTGCCGGATCGAGCGGGAGATAGGCCGCGCCCGCTTTCAAAATGGCGAGCGCCCCGATCAGCAATTCCGGAGAGCGCTCCATGCACAGCCCCACCGGCCGCTGAAGGTCCGCCCCTCGATTCCGCAAATGGCGGGCCAGTTGGTTGCTGCGCCGGTTCAATTCACGGTAGGTTAATCGCTCACTCCTAAAGATCGCCGCCACCGCAGTAGGCGTCTGGGCGACTCGTCGTTCGAATCGCGACTGAAGACTGCAGAAAGGGCCGGCCCCTTCGGTGAGCGATGCCATGGTTTTCATGTCGATTTTTCCTTTTCGATTTCGAGAGCGGATCCGGGCTCCGCCGGCTCTTCAGGAATTGGTGGTCTGGCTCGATCGGCGCTCGCGCGCTCTTTTCTTGGAGGAGGAGGCGGCGGCCTTGATGGCCTGGCGTTCCTCCGGCGTGATCATCGGCAATTGGCAGATCGGTAGATCCGGGGTGGCCGCAATGGATTCCAGCAACAGGTTGAAGTGACCGATCAACCGGGACATCCTGGCGCCACTGAATATTTCGCGATTGTATCTGAGGGAGGCCTGGACTTGCCGGGCCGTCTCCGTGATTCCCAGGCAGAGATCGAATTTGGCGGTGTCCGGGGCGATGTCGCAGAGAGCCAGAGTCAGGTCGGGTATTTCCAACTGCGGCCTCGGCGCTTGCTGAAAGGCGAACATCACCTGAAAGAGCGGCGTCTCTCCCAACTCCCGCTCCGGCCGCAGCTCCTCGACCAGCCGATCGAACGGCAGGTCCTGGTGCGCGTACGCTCCCAGACAGACCTCTCGCACCCGTTGCAGCAGCGATTTAAAGCTGGAGTCTCCGTCAACCCGTGTCCGCAGCACCAGGGTATTGGCGAAGAATCCGATCAGCCTCTCGGTCTCCGCCCGCGTGCGATTGGCGATCGGCGAACCGACCG
>DATEFT010000431.1:0-2859 GCA_035280505.1 Blastocatellia bacterium
AGATGATGGGGATCGACCGCAGCCATCTCTACCGGCGCATGAAAGCTCTGGGGATCAATCGCATCTCCTCCGGAAACGCCTCAGATTGAACGCCAATTGAAGAAAAACAACTCCTCCTGATTGGATCTAGACTCGACTCCGGACGGCCGTCAGTCCGACTCCCGGGGGCGTCTTGCATAACCTTAGTGTATTTTGTACACTTCATGCATGGTGTACAAGTTACACTAAGTTCAAAGAGACGAACCCAGGGGGAGATCGATGAAGAACAAGGTTGAAATTTCTGGCGGTCCCGGGGACGGGGGCGCCGCGGTCAAGGCGGTTCCGACCTTAGACCGGACTGGCGTCAGGCCGATCGACGACTATCTCGATCTGAGTGAATCCGAGATCTCCGAGCGGATTCAGAGAGCCAGGAGAGAGCTTGGCGCCCGGGTGGTGATCTTGGGCCACCATTACCAGCGTGACGATGTGATCTGTCATGCGGACTTTACCGGCGATTCGTTCAAGCTGGCGCGTCTGGCGTCGGGACGTCCGGAGGCGGAGTATCTGGTCTTCTGCGGCGTCCATTTTATGGCGGAGTCGGCCGATGTGCTGAGCGGGGAGCAACAGCAGGTGATCCTGCCGGATCTGGCGGCCGGCTGCTCGATGGCCGATATGGCGCAGTTGGAGCAGGTCGAGACGGCCTGGGAGCAACTGCAGGAGATCGGGCTCAGTGAGCCGTTGCCGATCACCTATATGAACTCGGCGGCCAATATCAAGGCCTTCTGCGGCCGGCACGCAGGGGTGGTCTGCACCTCTTCGAATGCGGTGCCGCTCTTCGATTGGGCCCTGAAAGATCGTCAGCAGCTCTTCTTCTTTCCCGATGAACATCTCGGTCGCAATACCGGGTTGCGGTTCGGGATTCCTCTGGAGCAGATGGCCGTCTGGGACCCTCGTCAGGAGCTGGGAGGTAATACTCCCGAGAAGTTGAAGCACGCTCGCCTGATCCTGTGGAAGGGATTCTGTTCGGTTCACGGGCGGTTTCTGCCGCGTCATGTCGACGACCGCCGCGCCGAGTATCCGGGAATCAAGATTCTGGTCCATCCGGAATGCCGTTACGAGGTGGTGGCCAAATCCGATTACAACGGCTCCACCGAATTCATTATCAAGATGATTGACGAAGCGCCCGCCGGCAGCCAGTGGGCTGTGGGGACCGAACTGAATCTGGTCAATCGGTTGGCGAAACGTCATCCCGAGCAGTTCGTGACGCTGCTCGCTCCGGATTTGTGCATGTGCGCGACCATGTTCCGAATCGCCCCGGAGAATCTGCTCTGGTCGCTCGAAAATCTGCTCGACGGAAGAGTGGTCAACCGGATCCAGGTGGATGAAGGGACGGCGGCCTGGGCGAGAGTGGCGCTCGACCGGATGCTGGCCATTGAGTAGCAAGGGCTAACTCGATAGTTCAACCGCGAAATCCGCGAAATCCGCCGAAGAGGGCTGATTTCGCGGATTTTGCGTGTTTGGCGGTTTAAACTGAATCGATCTTTTTCGAGCGGCTCGACCACAGGAATTCGGCGAAGAGCGCGGCGAAGATCAGGTCGGCCAGGGCCGGCCCGAACGCCGCAAATGAGATCTGGCGGTCGCCATAAGCGAAGAGATAGATGGTGAAGAAGAGAGTTTTGGAGATGACGCCCAACCAGGCGAAGTTGCGGAATCGGGTCTGATCGACGGCGATCAGGGCATAACCGATGCCCCAGGTCGTGACGCTCGAGGCCAGCGAACGCGCCAGCAGCCGCGCGGCCGTGTCTCTGATCTGCAACCGCGCGAGGATCAGGTCCGGATTGAAGATCAGGGTCGCCGCCGCCCCCAGATTCCAGGCCGCCGCCACCGCAAACAGGACACGATCATAGGCTCTTCGCGATCTACTCATCCTCAGTATCAATGGTCATCAGTGCAGGACGAAGATCTCATCGCCCTCGATCTTGATCGGGTAGGCTTCCACCCGCATCGAGGGCACCATGCCGCAGTCTCCCGTCTTCAGATCGAAATCGAAACAGTGCCATGGGCAGAAGACCTTGCCGGCATCCAGAAATCCCTCGCTCAGGGGGGCGCCTCGATGCGGGCAGAGATCGTTGAGCGCGTAGAATTGGCCGTTGAAATTGAAGATCGCCAGCCCATCACCATCGATCTCGACCTTTTTGCCCGATCCGGGCGCGATCTCGTCGACTCTGCCGATTTTGTGATACCTCTTATCTTTCATAACCTCTCTTAGGACTTCGGAACTGGATTATGTGAGATCCGCCCGTTCGATTCAATTATGTAAATATTTATCTTCGCTGGCCGCCGGGCCCTTGCTCTCGGCTGCGATCTATCGGAGAATGAATCGCCATCCTAAAAAAGCCATCCCTAACACGGCTTGCCATTAGTCGTGCCGATCAATCGCAGCAGCGGTTCTATTCAATTGAAGGAGAAACTATGAAAAAAATCATGATGGCTGTGCTCAGCCTGCTTTTGACGTCCACGCCGGCCTTCGTCCGGGCTCTTCCGAACGGCCCTGAACAATCGAACGATTCGGCCATGAAGAAGGAACGTGCGGCGAAGGTCAAGTCCGAGACCGCGCCGAAGAGCGATGAAGAGATCACGAGATGCATCGTGGAGAAGCTCTCGAATTCGGAGAAACTCCGGCCGCAAGGCTTCAGCGCCAAAGTGAGCCAGGGGGAGGCGACACTGACCGGTCAGGCTCAGAATGCCGGCAGTAAAGGGGCGGCTACCAGGATTGCCCAGAGCTGCGGCGCCAGGAGCGTCAAGAACAACATCAACGCTCCGCTGATCCCCAGACCCAAAAAGGGTGAAGAGAAGAGACCCGAACCCGTGAAGAAGAGC
>DATEFT010000432.1:0-6513 GCA_035280505.1 Blastocatellia bacterium
GGCGGAAGAAGAAAGGGCCGTCTCAATACCGCCTGCGCTGGGACGAGGTCGTCTATGAGCCGGGCACGCTCGAAGTGGTGACCTACAGATACGGTAAGCAGTGGGCGACGGAGGCCGTGAAGACCGCGCAGGCGCCGGCGAGCCTGGAGGTCCGGCCCGATCGCACCGAGATTCGGGCCGATGGCCGCGATCTGGCCTTCGTCACGGTGCGCCTGGCGGATGCGAACGGGCTGACGGCCCCACGGGCCCGGAACCCGGTCCGGTTCAAGATCGAGGGGACGGGCGAAATCGTGGCCACGGACAACGGCGATCCCACGAGCTTCGAACCGTTTCAATCGCATGAGCGCAAAGCCTTCAACGGACTGTGTCTCGTCATCGTCCGGGCCAAAGCGGGGCAGGCGGGCGGCATCAAGCTCACCGCTTCCAGCGAGGGACTGCGTGACGGAGTGGCGTTCATGACCACTGCCGCCGGCAGCCCTTGATCGAATCATTTCTCACGAGAAGAGCGCGGCAATATCATCTACCGTCAGCGATTTGAAGAAACCGGCCTCGGTCGCCACCAGTTGCCGCACCAGCGCCCGCTTGCGATCCTGCAATTGCAGGATCTTCTCTTCCACCGAATCCCGCATCATCAGTTTGTAGACGAAGACCGGTTTATTCTGTCCGATCCGATGGGTGCGGTCGGTCGCCTGCATCTCGACCGCCGGGTTCCACCACGGATCCACGTGAATCACATAGTCGGCCGCCGTCAGGTTCAATCCCACGCCGCCCGCCTTGAGGCTGATCAGAAAGACTTGGATCTCTTCATCGGTCTGGAACGCGTCCACCCGCTGCTGACGATTGACCGTCGAGCCGTCGAGGTAGGTATATCGAATCTTCAGCCTCTTCAGTTCCCTCTCGATCAGCTTCAACATCTTCACGAACTGCGAAAAGATCAGCGCCTTGTGGCCTTCGGCGCGCAGCGTCTCCAGGGTCTCCATCAGCGTGCCGAGCTTGGCTGACGCCCCTTTGTATGACGGATTGACCAGCCGGGGGTGATTGCAGATCTGGCGCAGGCGCAGTAACCCTTCCAGAATCCGGAAGCGCGCGTCCCGGACTCCCTTATCCTCGATCAGCTTGAGAATCTTGGCTCGGTATTCGTCGCGCGTCAGATTGTAGAGCTTGCGTTGTTCCGGCTCCATCTCGCCCCACAGGATCTTCTCGCTTCGCGGCGGCAGGTCGAGCGCGACCTGATCCTTGGTCCGTCGCAAGATGAAAGGGTAGACCAGCCGCCGCAGGGTGTTGGTCGCCTGCTCGTCGCTCTGCCGTTCGATCGGCCCCGAGAATTCCTTGCGGAAATAGTCGATCGAGCCGAGCAGTCCCGGGTTGAGAAAAGTGAACTGCGACCAGAGTTCCAGCGTGTTGTTCTCGACCGGCGTCCCGGTCAACGTCAACCGCTGGCGGCTCTTGAGCAGCCGCGCCGCCTTGGCCGATTCCGAGACCGGGTTTTTGATCGCCTGCGCCTCATCGAGGATGACCGTGTCGAACTCGTACTCCGCCAGCCGTTCGATTTCACGCAGCAGAATGCCGTAGGTCGTCAGCACCACGTCGTACCGGTTGAACTCCCGGAGGTCCGCCGCGCGTCCCGCGTTGGCGAAGTTGAGCAGTCGCAATTCCGGCGTGAACTTCTGGGCTTCGCGCTCCCAGTTCGTGACCAGCGAGCGCGGCACGATCAGCAGATGCGCGGCGCGCCGCTCCTTCTTCCGTTTGCCGCTGTTCCGGGCCGCATAGTCTTCCTTGATCGACTGCAGAAAACAGAGCGTCTGAATCGTCTTGCCGGTCCCCATGTCGTCGGCCAGACAACCGCCGAAACGCGACTCGCGCAGGAAATGGAGCCAGTCGAATCCGGCCTTCTGATAGGGACGCAACTCGCCGCGAAAACCGCCGGGCAGCGTCCGCGGCCGGATGCCTTCGAAGTTCTTGAGCCAGGCGCGAGCCTCCTCGAACTGCCGGTCGGCCGAGACCCGCTCGTTGTCGGCCAGCAATTGATCGAGCAAGGTCAGGTGCTGGCGGGACAGGCGCACTCCCTCCTCGGTCGTCTCTCCCAGGCCGAAGAGGTGTTTGTATTTGTCGAGCCATTCCGTCGGGATTTCACCCATCGACCCGTCGGCCAGTTTGATGAATCGCTCCTGCCTGCGGAGCGCCTTGCGAATCTCGGCCAGTGATACTTCAAGTTCGCCGAAATGGATCACCGCCTTGAGATCAAACCAGTCGATCCCGGAGGTGATGTTGAAAGAGATCGTCGGGCGGGCCCGGTTGATCCGTCCCAGTTCCAGGTCAGCTTCGCCGAAGACTTCTATTCCCGCCTCGGCCAGTTTCGGCACGCTGTATTTGAGAAAATCGAACGGATGCACCTTCGCCCGCAGCAGAAAGAGATCCGGCTCCGTTCGTCCCCCGACGTTTCCGCATTTCAGGTTGAACTCTTCCGTGCCGAGCCGCTGCCACCATTCCTTTTCGCATTCGGCCTGCCTTTCAACCCGGACCACGAGCTCGCGTTCGGCATCGCGAACGCAGCTATGGGGCGGCGGGTTCTTAGCGGCAAGGCATTCCAGGTTGTTGTAGGCGAATCGCAGCGACACGCGCAACTCCCGCTCCTGTTCGGTCAGGTAGATGCGTGGCCGCGGTTCGACTCCCGAGAGCATCTCGATCGATTCGTCGGAGCGCAAGTCGTAGGCTGCGACCAGTTCCGCAAGGTAGGAGTGATAGAACTCGTTCGCGGCCTCCTCGGGGATGAACAGTTCGGCATACTGGCTCAGGTGATTGAATCGGTACGAGTCGATCCCGACCTGAAAAAGTTGTCGCTCCTGGTACAACCAGAGCGGAGCATGGCTCATGGCTTCGAGACTGGCGGCCTCGAGTTTGATCGTCCGATCCGGCAGCGTGGCGACCAGCGACAGGCGGATCCCCCCGTCTCCACGTCGCATCTCCAGCCCGACGTTCGCGACCCCCGGGATCACTTCCACCGGCTCTTTCATCAGTTCCCGTTCAGAGCCGCGAAAAACCAGGGCGTTGGCCAATCCTTCCCAGATCGGCTGTTCGGAATGGTAGCTCCATTGCAGTTGCCGGAACGCCTGCGCCGTGAGCAGGCGGTGGCCCGGCTCGGAGTTCACCCAGACATAGGATTTTAGTTGATCGGGTTGCAAGGCGACGGCCCTTCCACGAACCTCCGGGGCTTGGCGATGCTTCACCAGATAATCGCCGAGCGCCTTGCGGTCCGGCCACAACTCCGGCGGGACGGCGGCGGCATGAATCAGGCCGGGCTGAACGACCCACTGCCGATGGCGTTGGATGAGGGAGAAGAAGAGTAGCGCCTCCGGCTGCCGTTGCCGCGCCGGTAGCGTGTCCTTGCGCAGCAACTGCCAGATTTGCTCTTTCCACTTCGATGAGGCGCGGTTTTCGTGTGTCTGGCGGGATCCCGCATAACGCGCTTGGAGAAAGATCGCCGCCGCGATCTTGTGCTCGCAGATCACCTCTTCCCAATCGTCATCATCGGGGCACTCACAGAACCCGGTGACGTGGTCATCCTCCAGCTCGAAAGTGACCAGATAATCGATGCGTCCTTCGACCTCCACGGTTACGGTCTCGTTCGAGACGTTCTTGACCTCGAACCGATGCCCTTCCGTCGCGTGAATGCGCCCACGCCGTGTGACTGCGGCCCCCGCCCGCCGCTCCAGGTCCGCCAGGTCGAGCGCCGCCATCATTTGCGGAGTCGGCCGCAGTGCGGTCTTCGGGGCGGCGGTCAGTTCGGCGCGCTTCTTCGCCCATCTTGCCTTCGCGGCGTTTTTCAGTCTGAGCCGCACTTCCGCAGATATTTTTCTGGTCATTGATTATTTAAAAGAATTGACAATCCGGGGGGACAATTACCAGGAGGGAGATTCGACGATCGATTACAACCTCCATCATGATCTTAACAAAATTCCGCGGCGGGTCATATCGGCAACGGAATTTTCGGCTCTCCGGGAACTCGCATGCGCGCCTCTAGATCCGCGAAAGACGCGGAATCAACGACCTTTACCTTTCGCGTCTTTCGCGCCTTTCGCGGTTTGTCAACCGACTTGGTGCGCAACGTCGTATGGATCGATGGTCGGTTGATGTTGTTCAGGTGCGCCGGAGACAGGCGGCGCCAAGACATTTGAGATGAACTCTTCAAGACGGAGTCCAGTCTGGTCGTTCGCCGTTCGTCTCGACTCCGCCGCCGCTGAAATCATTCGATAAATGGCCTCTTGCAAAGGGTCCGATGATAGACTATAAATGTGCATGTTTTGGGTCTCAAGGCCAGTTTCTCACAGCCGACTCTGGAAAGACTCAGAAAGATCAATCAGCCCCTCCGTATTGACCGCCCCCATGATTGTAATTTTGATAAGCAGGTCTGGGCTCTGAATATTTAGTGTTTTACTCCAGGATGTCGTGTGAAACCTGGGCGCCATATTCGGCGGGCCGGTTCGGTCTTTGCCGCTACCTGGACTTCCTTCAGCTAGATCCAGCTCAGTCGTAGGTTCAATTCTTGAGAAGTAGCATCGGTACCATCCTAATAGCCATTGCCAATTCCCTACTCATTACCATCCCGGCGTTGTTGACTCTCGGCGGCATCTGCATTTGGCAAAGACGCATTTACACCAGAAAGATCGATCTTTACAAAAGCGATCTTCGCCATTATCAATCCAAGGTTGACCAGCACGCCAGAAAATCGAGATACGCGGATTGTTTATCCAGAATCAATCAAATCATCATCGACATTTTAAGGTTTCAGGTAAAAAACGCCTCAGCCGCGGAGATCCGGCGGACCTGCGAATCGCTGGTCAATAGCTTAAGCCAGATCCTGAGGGATACTACCGGGAAGGAGTGCGCGGTCTGCATCAAAATACTGACCTACGCTCAGGACGAACAGCCCAACGATTACCGGCCGAAAGTCATTACGCTCTGTCGAGATTCGGCCTCGCGGTCGCGGGAGCGCGCGGCTAAACATATCAATCACTGGACCACTAAAAATACGGCCTTCGATACGATCTGCAAAGGGTCTCAACCGACGTTCTATTCGAACGATCTGCCGTCACTCAAGGCCGAAGGCCATTATTTCAATACCAGTTGGGGCATCCAGTTTAAGCGGCCCGTCGATGGCGGACTGGACCGCCTCGACAGTCACTGGAACCTGCCCTACCAAAGCACGATCGTGGCCGGCATCTTCTCGGGACCTGACGACCCGGGGCCGGATGAACTCGTCGGGTTTCTCTGCGTCGACAACGCGGAGATCAATGTTTTCAATCTCGATTACGATATCAAGTTGATCGAGAGCATCGCCAATTGTCTATTCTGCATAGTAGATCGATACACCGAGTTGAAAAAACTCGCTAGAAATCGGAACGGAGCGAAATCATGAGCAATCTTAAGCTGATTAAATCGGGGAGACCGACTACGGCCGGAACGGCCGGTAACGCCGACTCCAGTGTTGAATACCGGCTGGTGGCTAGAGATCGGATGGAAGCCATCGTGCAGGATCTGGACGGCAAGACCGTGAAGCGGGTGTTGCGAGTTGTTCCTCCGGAGATCGCGGCCGAGATCTCTCGAGATAATGTGGCGGATTACAAGCTGGTCGGCAAGTAAGCTTTCCGGTGATGATTTGACGATCCGATCTCAGATCCGGCTGGAGGGGCCGATCTCCCGGTTCCCCTCCAGCTCCATCCCCGGCATTCAACCGTGAATGATGGTCCGTACAACTAATTCCGAACGCCGTCTACAAGTCTTCCTCTGTCATTCACCGGCCGATCAACGGAAGGTCTCCGAGCTGTATGAGCGGTTGAAACGCGACGGAGTGGCGCCGTGGATAGAAGATGAATATTTTTTCGGAGGAGAGCAACGGGACGAAGAGATCCGAGGAGTTCTGCTCAAATCGGATGTCTTGATCGTTTGCCTTTCGCACTCGAACACCGATCGACAGGGCGATCTTCAACCTCCGATCGATTGGGTGCTGAATCTGACTCACCACTCCGCAAAGGTCATCCGGGTTATTCCTTTGAGATTGGATGAGTGTGGTTTTCCCACGCGGTTAGAGCACCTGGTCTATCTCAACTATTATAAAAAAGACGGCTACGAACGCTTGATCCAGGCTCTGGCCAGGGAAGCCCGGCGGATCGGCTGCGCGGCTCCCGCCATGGTTACCGCCGGATCGCCGTCCGGAGGAGTTCATTCCATGGGCGCCCTGGATCGTCGGGAGGGAGCAGCGGCCACGGGCTTGACGCGAGGGAAAAAGGCCGCCCTGGCGGTGCTCGCCGTCCTGCTCTTGATGCTTTTGGGAGGCTGGTGGCTCTATCCATCGAGACCTCTGCGGGACGTCGCGGCGAACTCCGAATATATCAGGCGGAATCCGGGAAACCAGGGAGTGATCGTCTTCGTGCATGGGATCTTAGGAGACAGCCGATCGACCTGGACCAACGATTCGACCAAAGCCTACTGGCCGGAACTTCTCGTCCGGGACGA
>DATEFT010000433.1:0-7281 GCA_035280505.1 Blastocatellia bacterium
GTGTCCGATTTCGAAATAGATTTGTTCAGAATCGAAAATAGTTCAACGGTCGGGGCTTGAACGTTCGATCTTTCTCACCATCGGGATATTGACCTGGCTGACATCAAACGGCTCGGGATGGACGCCTTCGACCAGATCGAGGACCATGGCGACCTCATCGCAGCAATTGAATTTATGGCAATTGATGCAATCCATCCAGACCTTGCGGGGCATCGACTCATGCGGAACGACGCGAAATCCGAGCTTGCCGAAGAACTCGGTGACGTAGGTGAAGGCGTAGACCTGAATGAGCTGATGACGGCGGGCCTCGGCGATGTTGGCCCGGACCAGGGCGCTGCCGACGCCGTGACGGCCGGCCTCTTGATCGACCGCCAGCGAGCGAATCTCGGCCATATCGCCCCAGGTGAAATGGAGCGCGGAGCAGCCCAGCAGCCGGTCGCCTTCCATGGCGACCTGAAAATCGCGGATATTCTCGTAGATGCTGAGCAGGGTGCGCGGCAACATCTGTTGCTGGCCGGCGTAGCGGTTGACGAGCGCATGAATCTGGATGGCGTCGTTGGTTAGGGCGTTGCGAATCTCCATGGCTTCTCGGGTTCCCCTGCTCTGCTCCTGATCAAATTCGAACCGGGAAAGGCGCGACCTCCGCGGTTCCCTCCGGTTCGGATCGTCCGGGTCGGTCGCGGCGGCCGACTCTCGATCTCAGCACTGGTAAAAGAGGTTAAGAATACTAGATTTGGGGCAAAATCAAAACCTCCGAAAGCCGGATTCATTCACGATAGCTAATGTGACAAGTGGAAACGCTACTGCTATACTTCCGGAAGCCTGAAGATGGATTGTGCCAGCAAAGCTCAACTTGTATGAACAACGACTTTTCCGGCAACGTATCATCAACTCGAAGGCAAGATGCGAGCGATCACCGAGTCATGATCACTGAAGCTGCGAGAACCAGGGATGGCAGAGGGATGAGCTGCCGGCACTGACACCTGCATCACAGCCCCCAAGGAGAGACTACACAATGTGGAATCGTCTTAAAAGACTGTTTCGCTCGATCTTCGGCGGTATCATCGACAGCGCCGAGGATCCGGAATTGATTTTGCAACAATTGATCCGCGATATGAACGACCAGGTGCCGAAGATGCGCGAGAACGTCGCGCAGGTCATGGCGACCGAAAAACGCCTGGCGCGCGAGATCGATGCCAATCAGACTAAATTGACGGAACTGGACAACAAGATCAAGGCGGCCATTCGCACCGGCCACGATGACATCGCGGCGGCGCTGATCGGCGAAATGCAGACGGCCCAGCGCGCGCTCGACACCAGCAAACAGAATCACGAGCAGGCCAAAGTCGCGTCCGCCAAGGCGCGCGAATTCCTGGACAACTACATGGCCCAGGTGCGCCGCAAGACGGCCGAAGCCATGCAACTGATCTCCGCCAGCAAACAGGCGCAGATGCAGGAGCGCCTGGCCCAGACCATGACCAGTTTTCAGATCGGCGACGATTCGCAGACCTTCAACGACATGCGCGAAAAGATCGCCAACCGTTCGGCCGCGGCCGAGGCCAAGGCCGAGTTGGCCTCCTCGGGCCTCGACACCCGAATGCAGAGCATCGAGAAAGAGCTGGCCAACATCGAGGCGCAGGATACCCTCATGGCCTACAAACGGCAGATGGGCCTGTTGCCGGAGACGCCCAAACCGGCGCTCGGCGAAGGCGCGCCCGCCGTCAATGCCGAAAGGACGCTGGGTGCGGCGGAGTCGACGCCCCCGGAGCGCAAGTTGACCGAATAGTCGCGCCAATTAGCCGCAGCGGATGGTGGTGAACGAGGAACGATCGGCGAGAATAGTATGGAGTTCAAGATCAAGATCTCCTATTTGAAAGAGGCTCTCAAAGAGCCGATCAACATCGGAGGGCTGTTGCTGGCCGGAGCGGCCGCGGTCTTCTCGGCGACGGCCGGCCCCTTCGAACCGACCACCGTGCTGGCCGGGGCCCTGATCGCCGAGGGGATCTACCTGGTCACCGTCCCGGCCTCCACCCTCTACCGCCGGATCGTCGATCGCCGTTCCCGCCATCTGCTCGAAGAGCTCCGCCGGAAACAGCGGACGGACCTGATCAAGACCTTCGACCCGCGCGAGCGTGAAGCCGTCGAATATCTGAACTGGATGAAGAGGCAGATCGGTGATAACTACAAAAAGTTCGCGCGGCTTACCGAAGACCCGCCTCAGCTCCGGGAGCTGGAGACGACCTGGGAAGCTTTTGTGGACCTGCTGGACGAGTACCGCCGCCGCAAGAACCATCTGCGGACCATCAACCGCCAGGCGGTCGAGAATCAGTTGCGGCAAGCCGAAAGAACCGCGCAGTACTCCGATCAGGCCACTCGGCCCCTGCACGAAAAGAACGTGGAGATCCTGCGCCGCCGGTTACAGACCTTCGACGACATCGAACGCAGCGTCAAACGCGTCGAAGCCCAACTGCAGATGATCGAAAACTTCTTCGGGTTGGTCAACGACCAGATCGTCACCATGCCGACGCCGGAACACATCCTGACCTTGGATTTCGATTCGCTCCTCTCCTCAATCGAGATGACCAAGGAGATCCTCCAGCAGACCGCCCCGATCATGGGACAGCTTGATTCCTTGGCCCGCGAAGCCAATCAGATGCGCCCGTCACTCGCAGGCGAGCGGCGATAGCCAATTGGTCCTCCGTTGATTAATAAATCGATTATCAGGATTCTGAAAATTAAGTTCTATGGAATTTGAGGGACCGGCCGCGGAAGGCGAGGTTGGTCTCCCGATTTTGCTAACCAAGTATTCAGTATGTTCCGATTTTTGAGTCTCTTGATCTTTTTATACCTCGGTTCCATCCTGCTGCATTCAGCCGCCGCGGTCCGCGAGCCTGCCGGTCATCAGGACCTGAAATTGAAGCCGATCTACGTCACGGCCCGCATCTTTCAGTTGCGCACGGCCCGTGGCAGTTCAGCGGAGGTCACCGATCAGGTATTCAAAATGCCGACGGCCAGCCTCTCCGACCACACGAAGTGGATCAGCGCCCTGGGCAAGGTCTATCCCGGTGAGGCGGCCCTGCTCCGCACCGAGACCCGCCGGGTCTTCAGAACCGCCAACCAGGCGGTCTTCACCGTGGCCCGTCACGCGGACGGGCGAACCCTCGAGGTGCGGGTCAACGCGGCCCACAGTCTGGGCGACGGCGATCGGCCCGGCACCAGCCTGATCCCCGAATTCGGGCTGCACTTCGGGCTGAAGATGGGGGGCAAACCCCTCAGCTACTCGACCCAGAGCATCGAGATCGAGCACGGCCAGACCTACTTCTACGCCGTGCCGGATCTGAAGCTGACGCCGGCCGATTACGTCAATTTCTTCCGGCCCACCGTTCCGACCGCGGCCTTCAGCGGCGACGAGATCCGCCTGATCCTCGCCTATTCGGTGGAGCTCGACAAAACGACCGCGCCGGCCCGGGCTCTCGATGAGCGCCAGTCCCTCGACCTGCAGAGACAGGCGACCCGGACCGTCCAACCGGAGATCCCGACCAAACTGGCCGCGGCCGGCCTGGGCGGCGTGATCCGGGTCCAGATCGAAATTTCGGCCGCCGGGCGGGTGACCGGCACCCAGATCCAATACTCGACCTTTCCCGAAATCAACGGTCAGGCGCTGGCGGCGGCGCGCCAGTGGGAGTTTCCGACCACACTCTTCGCCGAGAATAAGAACCCGATCACCGGTTCGATCGTTTTCGATCTAGCCGCCCGGGCTCCGGCGGCGCCCGGACCCCAGGTCCATTGAGATCGCGCTTGGGAATTTGAGAATCAAACCGCGAAAGACGCAAAATACGCGAAAGAGCATTGATTTGGCGTGTTCCGCGGTTCAACTTCAAAACTTCATCAACAATCGTCGGCGGTGACCAAGGAGGAACCGATGGTGACGACTCCGCATTCCCTCTCCACTCCCGATCGGCTGCCCGGTTGGGCCGAAGAACTCTATCGCAAATACCGCGCGGGCGAAGCCAGCCATTTCCTGTTGCATCACAACATCTACGATCTGACGCGCGCCCGCCAGGGTTACGTCTCGCTGCTCGCGTACCTGCAGAAAGAGCTGCTCGGCAACAAGCGGATCATGCTCTACAATCGCAGTGAGGGGCTCTCCTTCGACTCGGAAGAGACGTGGCGGGCCTTCGTCGCCCAACAGCGGGTCGTGGATCCGCTGCTCGACTTCAAGAGCGCCGCGCAATTGCCGCGGGACCCGGCGCGCGCGCTGCCGATGATCGAGCGTTTTCTCTACTATTCCGACCGCGTCGCGGTCGTGATCAACTTCATCGAGACCATCCTCCCGGCCGGCGAGATCGGGCATCTCTCGAGCGACGACCGCAACACGCTGGTCTCCCTGCAACGCTGGTTGACCAGCCCCCGGTTGATGGAGACCGATTCCCTCGTGATCCTGCTCACCGAATCGCTCTCGGACCTGCATCCCCGCGTGCGGGAGAACTCCCGGCTGGCGGCCATCAAGATTCCCTACCCCGACGCGGAACAGCGCCACGACTATCTCGGGGAGTTCCTGGACAGCTATCCCATCCAGAAGATGGAGATGGATCGGGATCAACTCGCGGCTCTGACCTCCGGCCTCAACCTCGTGCACCTGCGCTCGCTCCTGTGCGCGGCGCGCGAATCCGACGACGGGCTGACCTTCGAAGATGTGCGGCTCAAGAAGAAGGAGATCATCGAGTCCGAATGCGCCGGCCTGATCGAGTTCGTGACGCCCAAACACGGCCTGGACAGCGTCGGCGGCATGCGCGAGGCCAAAGAGTATCTCCGCAATATCGCCGAGACGATCAAGGTCGGCAATCACGAAGAGGCGCCGATGGGCATCCTGATCTGCGGCCCCGTGGGCACGGGCAAGACCTTTCTGGCCGAGTGCTTCGCCAAGGACTGCGGCCTGAACGTCGTCGAATTCAAGAACTTTCGTGATAAATGGGTCGGCTCGACCGAATCCAACCTGGAGAAGATCCTGCACCTGCTCCAATCGCTGGCCCCGATCGTGGTCCTGATCGATGAGGCCGACGCCGCCCTGGGCACGCGGGAGGCCGACGGAGATTCGGGAGTCAATCAACGGGTCTTCTCCAAGATCGCCGCGGCCATGGGCAATACGGAGAACCGCGGGAAGATCCTGTGGATTCTAATGACCTCACGGCCGGACCGGCTGCCGATCGATCTCAAACGCCAGGGGCGGTGCGAAGAGCATATCGCGCTCTTCTATCCGGAGACGCCCGAAGAACGGCAAGAGATCGCCGAGGCCATGGCCCGGAAGAACAAGATCCGGCACCGGATCAGCGATTGGGGACCGATCACCCAAAGCCAGCTCCACCTCTCCGGCGCCGATATCGAATCGATCCTGATCCGGGCGCGGCGCGTCGCCCGCCTCGCCCAACACGACGCGGTCACCGACGAAGACCTCGTCTTCGTCGCCTCGGAGTTCACTCCGGCGCGTGACGATCAGGCGATCGAGTATCAGGAGCTGGTCGCCGCGCGCGAAGCGACCACCCGCGCCATGATCTCACCCCGGTTTCGTCTGATGGCCAGCTCGGAGATCGCTCACCGGCTCGAAGCGCTGAGATCCCAGATCAGGTGAGCCCCGGCGTTCAATTGTTGATCCGCCCCCGGCAGGATGGCGCGCCGCACGAGCAGCGCTTCTCGTCGGAATGGTAAGAGGATTCATAATCGAGCAGGATCTCATCTCCGGGCTCGATGTCGCGCAGGGCGAAGAAGAGGAGATGGCCCTTCAGAATCTTGAGATAGCAGTTCGGCTCGCACGAATGATTGATAAACTGCGTGCCGTTGCCATGCGTTCGGCCGTCGATGGCCCAATAGGCATCGACGTTGCTGATATAGATGCGGCGCTGGCCTTTGACCCGTCGCGCGATCTCCCGTCGCGAGATCTTCTCTCCGACATATTCGGCGATCTTTCGGCCCTTGCGGAAAGGGACCGTCGCGAAACATCCGTTACCATCGATCTTCGAGGGCCCGACCGTAATTCCGGGAGCATATTTTGACTTCATCAATTCACCATTAATCGAAATTTGGGGGGCGACATAGTATATCGACCGGCAGGGCAATGTCATGAGACCCCGGGCGCGCGCCAAAACCGCTCAAACTCTTTGACGTTCTCAACTATCCGATGATATAGATATTCGCACCTGCACAACGTCGGTATTTCGCGCTACAATCAGGGTTCCCTATGGACAATCTATTCTCATATTTCACAATTCTGGGTGATCTCAGTTTGCAGTCTGGGACGATCATCCGCCGCTACTTCAGCTCCCAATTCGAAGTCGAGCATAAAGAAGACGATAGTCCGGTGACCCGCGCCGACCGGGAGGTCGAGAGATTCCTGCGCGATTCACTGGAGAAACACTTCCCCGACTATTCGATCCTGGGCGAAGAGTATGGGGAGACGACCAAATCGAGCGCCTATCGATGGATCATCGATCCGATCGACGGCACGAAGTCGTTCGTGCTGCGGACTCCCCTCTTCGGAGTCATGATCGCGCTCGAGCGGGACGGTCTGCCGGTGCTGGGTTCGATCTATCTTCCGATCCAGGATCAACTGTTGATCGGTTCGGCCGAGACCGGAACCTTCCTCAACGGCGAACCCTGCGCCGTCTCCCAGACGACGGAGCTCTCGAAGGCCACCATGATCATCACCGACCCGCGAACCCTGATCGCCGCCGAGGGCAACGACGCGCTGGTCAGGCTCAGTCAGAAGGTCCGGGTGGTCAGGGGTTTCGGCGATTGCTACGGCTATTTCCTGGTCGCCTCCGGGTTGGCCGACATCATGGTCGAACCGTCGGAGCTCAAATACTACGACGTCGCCCCGATGCCTCCCATCCTGCAGGGCGCGGGCGGCGTCTTCTCGACCCTGAAGGGAGATCTGGACTTCAGCACCGGACAAGGACTGGCCACCAATCGCCACTTGCACGAGCAGATTCTGCAGATCTTCCAATCCTAAGCCGCAACAGACGCGCTGGCCGACGGAGTCCGCGTCCTTCGTGAGTTTTGCGGCCTCAAGACAGAATAGTTTTCTCTCACCGAGATTCAGGATAGAATCTCAGGACCTTGGAAAGTAAGTTACTTGGAATCTTGATTCAGACCGCGAAATACGCGAGACCCGCGAAAGCCCGATGTTTTTGCGTGTCTCGCGTATTTCGCGGTTTAAGATCAGGACGCCCATCTCATCAAGGAGAGTACCAGATGCGTTTCGTAATGAAAGAGCGGCTCTTTTCC
>DATEFT010000434.1:0-14632 GCA_035280505.1 Blastocatellia bacterium
AATCTCCGGCGATCGATCTTGCCGTTCGCCGTCACCGGCATCTCGTTCAGCATCACGATCGCCTCGGGCACCATGTATCCCGGCAGCCGCTCTCTCAGATGTCGCTTCAATTCCGCCGCCGTCACCTCCGCCCCGTTGACCACATATCCGAGGAGGCACGGCCCCCCTCCTTCGTCTCGGCGCGCCACCACCACGCTCTGCCTGACCGCCGGATGTTCATTCAGTGCGGCCTCGATCTCCCCCAGTTCGACCCGATACCCCCGAATCTTGACCTGTGCGTCTTCCCGGCCGATGAATTCGATGTTCCCATCCGGCAGATACCGGGCCAGATCTCCCGTTCGATACATCCGCTCTCCGCCCCGGCGGCTGAATTGATTGGGGATGAACCTCTCCGCCGTCAGTTCCGGCCTGCCCAGGTACCCTCTCGCCAGCCCCGCTCCGGCAAGATGCAGTTCTCCTCGCGCACCCACCGGAACCGGATTCGAATGTCGATCCAGAAGATAGCTCTCCGTATTCGAGATCGGCCGCCCAATCGGCACGGTCACCGACCCCTGCCGGCCCTCCTCTTTCTCGTCGAACCTCCGGGTCAGTGATCCGATGGTCGTCTCCGTCGGCCCGTAATGATTGATGACCACACATTCCGCCCCTTCCGACTTGATCATCTCAACCAGTTCCCGGGACAACACTTCTCCTCCGAAGACCAGGACTTTCGCCGGCCACATCTTCATCTTCCCGGCCCGGGCTTTCAGCAAGGCGTGGTAGTGCGACGGAACAATCTTCAGCACATCGATCGGGTTCCGCTTCAGGTACTCGCCGAACCGGACCCCGTCGGTGGCCTCTTCGTAACTCAGAAGGTGCAGACCGCCCCCGCTGACCAGCGACGGATAGATGCAGGTGTTGCCCAAATCCGCGGCGATCGTTGAGACCACGGCAAACTGCCACCCGCTCGGGTCCGCGCCTTTCGTCTCCCCCAGTTGCCGGCACAGATCATGCGCATAGTTGACCAGGCCCCGATGCCGGACCATCACCCCCTTCGGTTTTCCGGTCGATCCCGACGTATAGATCACATAGGCCAGATTCTCAGGCGAGGCCGTTGTTTTCGGCGCCTCCCGTCCGCACGCGGCGATCCGGCTCCGGTCTGTATCCAGCAAGACCATTCGGCTTCGATCGATGGGCAGGTCCGCCGCGAGATCCTGCTTCGTGATGACCAGCCCGGCCCCCGAATCTTCCAGCACGATTCCCAGCCGCTCGGCGGGCTGTCCCGTTTCCAGCGGCAGGTAGGCGGCCCCGGCCTTCAGGATTCCCAGCAACCCGATCAGGATCTCGGTCGAACGCTCCAGATAGAGCCCCACCACGCAGTCGGGACCGGCTCCCAAACCTCCCAGATGATTCGCCAATCGATTGGCGCGGCTTTCAAGCGCCCCGTAACTCAGCCGTTCATCATTGCAGATCACGGCGATCGACTCCGGTCTGAGCCGCGCCTGTTCCGCGATGAGCTCGTGTGCCAGGAACTCCAGGGGGGCCTCGCGCTCCGTGCGATTCCACTCGATCAAGATCTGCCGCCGCTCCGACTCGTTCAACAGCTCGATTTCGCGGATCGGGCGCTCCGGGTCGGCCAGCACGGCCGCCGCCAATGTTTGGAAATGCCGCGCCATCCGCTCGATCCGCCATTCATCGAAGAGGTCGGCGTTATACTCGATGGTTCCTTTCAATCCGTCATCGGTCTCGACGAGGAACAAGCTCAGGTCGAATCGAGACGCTCGCCGCCGCAAGGCGATGGGCTCGGCTGTAAACTCCCCGAAGTTGAGCGGCACGCCTTCGATCAACGACTGCGAGGCGAGGTCCCGCTCTCCCAGCGAGGGCGCTTTCTGCAACGCGAACATCACCTGAAACAACGGTGATCGACTCGGGTCCGGTGCCAACTGAAGGCGTTCCACCAGGAGCGCAAACGGATAATCTTGATGCGCCATGGCCGCCACGGTCAGCCGGCGGATCCGTTCCAGCAAGAGACTGAAGCATGGATGGCCTGAGAGGTCGGCGCGCAGGACGACCGGATTGACAAAGTAGCCGATCAAGGGGGCAAGTTCCGGGGCGTTTCGGCCCGCCATCGGAGACCCGATCAGGATCTCTGCTTGATCCGTGTAGCGGTGGAGCAGCACGTGGAACACCGCCTGCAGCGCCATATAGAGCGAAGCTCCCCGTTGTTGCCCGAGCGACTTCAGCGACCGGGTCAGATCCGGACTCAAACCGAGAGGGCGGGAATCGCCCCTGAAAGTCTGGAGCGACGGCCGGGGCCGATCGGTCGGCAGGTCCAGCATCTTTAGATCTCCGGCCAGTTGGGTCTGCCAATACGACCAGAGCCGCTCTCCCGCCGGGCTCCTCAGTAACGCCGCCTGCCAATAGACGTAATTGAGATACCGGATCGGAAGAGGATCCAACGGTGGAACCGGGGCGCAATCCAATTGGGCGCGATAGAGCAGGCCCAGCTCATGAATCAGGATTTCCATCGACCAGAGGTCGACGGTCAGGTGATGAGCGACGATCAGAAAAACGTGGTCCTCCGGCGACCGGGTCAAGAGGCTCGCTCTGAATAAGGGTCCCCGTTCGAGATCGAACGGCCGATGGGCCTCCTCGGCGAGATATTCACCGACGAGGTCATCGCTCCAGGAAGAGGCCTCCACCAGGGTCAACGAAAGCTCCTGCCGTTCATGAACTTTCTGCCGAGGCTCGCCTTCCCGGGAGAGAAAGGTGGTCCGCAGCGGATCGTGCCGATCGACGAGCTGTTGCAACGCGCGCCCCAGCGCCCCGGTGTTCAGAGTCGATCTGATCCGCACGGCGGACGACACATTGTAGGCCCCGCTCTGTGGCGCCAATTGATGTAAGAACCACAGGCTGCGCTGACCATAAGAGACCGGATGCTCCGTGATCCCCGGCGGCACCGGCTCGAAGGCAGGTTTCGAAGGTGACGCGGCGCCTCTCAACTGTTCCACGATCTGCCGCGCCAGCCGCTCAATGCTGACGTCTTCGAACAGACTCTCCAACTGAATGCTCGTCCCGAACCTCGACTCCACATAATGCAGCAACTCGACGGCGGTCAGTGAATCAACGCCCTGTCCGACCAGCGATCGGTTGAGATCGATTCGTTCAATGCTCCGCCTCAGTTTGGTCGCCAGAAACGATGAAAGGGCGGGCTTGACGGCTTCGATGGCCAGGTCGTCTAAAGTCGGCAAACGGCCGGGGGAGAGCTTTTCGGCCGGCGCCACCTCCGCCTCGGAACCTTCATGCCAGGCGGCGACGACTGCCAATCTGCCCGCCAGGTATTCGTTCCGACATTGGTATCGCTGAACTTTGCCGCTGGTGGTTCTCGGGATTCTTCCCCTCTCGACCAACACCACGGCCGACGCCGGAATCTCGTGTTCCCTGGTGACCGCCTCTCGAATCAGGTCGATTAAGGAGTTCGGATCCTGCTGGCCGCGACCCGATTCCTTGACGATCACCAACCGCTCTTCATCCGCCCGCTCGATGGAAAAGGCCGCGCAACTGCCGGACTCCAGCGCCGGATGCGACTGTTGCACCGTCAACTCGAGATCCTGCGGGTAATGGTTGCGCCCGCGGATGACGATCAGATCTTTGATTCGGCCGGTGACAAACAGTTCGCCGTCTTTGAGGTATCCAAGATCTCCGGTGCGCAGGAACGGGCCGTCTCCGGTCTCCTTCAGATGGGCCTTAAACGTCCGTTCCGTCTCCGGCTCGCGATTCCAATAGCCGCGCGCGACGTTCGGTCCCGAGACCCAGATCTCGCCGGTCTGCTCCGCCGGACATTGGATCATGGTTTCAGGATCGACGATGACCACCCGTTCGTTCGGCAGCGCGGAACCGCAGCCGACTCTGGCTCTCCGGCCCTGAGGGCCCTCGACCGGCCCCGCCCGCTCCTCGCTCTCCGGTTGCACGCCGTTCGCGCCGGCTGAGACCAGCAGCGTCGCCTCGGCCAGGCCATAACAGGGATAAAAAGCCTCACGCCGGAATCCGCAGCCGGCAAAGGCGGCGGCAAACCGCTCCATGGTCTCGGGAAAGATCGGCTCCGAGCCATTAAAGGCGGTGGTCCAGCCGGAGAGGTCCAGTTGCGCCGACTCCTCGCGGCTGATTTGGCGGGCACAAAGATCGTAGGCGAAATTGGGGCCGCCGCTGGTCGTCGCCCGGTAATCCGAGATCGCCCGGAGCCATCTGAACGGTTTCTGCAGAAAGGCCGTGGGCGGCATCAAAATGCATCTGGCGCCGAGAAAGAGCGGCTGCAGCACATTACCGATCAGGCCCATATCGTGATACAGCGGGAGCCACCCGACAATGACCGAGCTCTCGGTTTGCCGGAACGCCTGCCGGATCATGAGCTGATTGCTGATCAGATTGTCATGGCTGATCACGACTCCCTTCGGGGTTGAAGTCGATCCCGAAGTATATTGGATCATCGCGATCGTCTCGCTATTGACGGCCGGTTCTTGCCAGCTCTCGGCCAGTTCGCCGTCGGTCTCATCCGTGGCCGACCAGCTCAAATTCCGGGCATAGGGCGCTCCGCTGAAGATCCGCTCCACTCTTCCCAACGCGGTCTTCGCCGTCAACGCCATGACGGCCCGCGTATCCTCGATGATCTTCTGCAACCGGAGTTGTGACCGGTTGAGTCGCGGCGGATAGGCCGGGACGGCGATGGCTCCGGCATAAAGACAGCCTAAAAAGGCGGTGATGAACTCCAGCCCATGAGGGTACAGCAACAACACGCACTGGCCCGCCGCTCCGGCGCGTTGTAAAGAGGCCCCGATGGCGCGGCTTCGTCGATCGAGTTCCGCATACGTTAGATCTACCCTCTCCGTTTCTCCGTCGGCCAGAAAGGTAAAAGCCAGGCGATCTCCGTCATGCAGAGCCCTCTGACGAAGAATGTTGATCAGCCTCCAGGGGCCGGGTTCCGCGCAAGGGCCGGGCTCCGCGGTCGAATAGACGTTAAGGTCGAGGTTCGACATATTATTCCATTTCGATTGGGGTCTTCAGAACTGCGGCGCCGACTACCGCCATCGGCTGCGTGGAGTTGAGGGGATTGGAGCCGGCACTTGCGCCATGTCGATTTAATACTTTGTTCACAAAGCTGGTCCACAAACCGCGAAACACGCGAAAGACGCGAAAGGTATTCGATTCCGCGTATTTCGTGTATTTAGCGGTTTAGAACCTGAATTCACGGGAAGCGGGATGGCCGGCGGTTCGGGCTATACTCGTACCAGGTGTCCCTGGCCGGAGAGCGTTTTCAGGTCGAGCTTGGCGACACATCGAACCTTGACATAGTCCAGCGTCAACTCTCCCTCCAACTGAACGGATCCTGATTGGTTGTCAAAATCGGCCTGGCTCAGATTCAGGGCCTCCCGGTCGAGCCTGACGCCGAGTTCGGTTCCCCCCCGGGTCTCGGTGAATTTGATGTGAACATATCCCATCTCAATCCGCTCCTTGAGGGCTCGAGCCGTCTTCTCCGGTCGCAGACTGGCCTCGACCCGGTGGTCGCCTTCGCAGAGCTTATCGACCAAACTCTTCTCGCGAGGCCGGTCGGGATCCGGCGGCGTCGGGGGCGGCGGCGGATTTTTGGCGAGTTCCTCCATCTTCTTGCGGAGGCTCAGCGGCCGCATGTCCGTCCAGACCTCTTTGATATAGGCCAGACACTCCGGTTTGAGGCCGCTCTTGCCGGCCTCTTTCCAGCCGAGCGGCAGCTCTTTATAGTCCGGCCAGATTGAATACTGCTCCTCATGATTCACCACTACTTTATAGACCGTCGTATCTTCTCGATCAGGATCGTACAAGCTCATGATTGTCTCCTTGGAATCTATGTTGGTTGGATAAAGGTTTCGCCGGTCGGCCACGGCCGATTCATGCCGGGTTCAACTTTCTGGTCCTTGTCTTCTCCAGCACCACATGCGCCTGGTAATTCACCGTCTGCAGCAGGATGCTGATCCGCTCGGAATCTTTCATCTGCCATTCGAAGACTCCGGTGAACTTGGTGAAAGGGCCGGACAGGATCTCGACCTGGTCTCCCGGGGTGAGCTCCTCATTTAGCCGGACCAGGCCATCTTCACGAATTCTGGATTCGATTGCCGCAATCACCGAATCATCGACGATCGCGGGTTTGTCGTCGAAACTGACAATGCTGTGGACCCCGCGCGTGAAGCGAACCTTGTGATAGAGCTGAGTCGGATCGAACCTCGCAAAGATGTAACCCGGGAAGAGGTGTTTGATCTGATAACAAAGTTCCCCCGTCAGCTTATGAAGGTATTGTTCACGGTACTTAGGCGTCAATGAATGGATGTTCAACGTCCGCAGGTTCTGGCCCGCTCGATCCTCCTGCCTGGGATGAGTATGAATTACATACCAGCAAGTTCGGTCATAGCCGTTCGATAGCTCGGATCCGCCGCCGAATGATTCGAGCTTCTCAGTCTCAATGAGCATAGATTACTGGTCCCCCTCTTCGTCCCCTTTGTTATTTTGGATAGGCTGCCGCATGTGACGCCGGCTCTTCGTCGACATCGGAACGCTCGCTGCTGGCAACGCGACCGGGCAGACGATAGGCGACTGCCCCGGATCTCTGCCGCGCGCCGACGGGCGCACCGCAGATCCCATTCAAGTCTAATGGCCGCGCGTTGTTAAGAGACTATGCCGCCAGTCCCCACACTCCGGCCTTCCGAGCATGAGGCAAACCATCTGCGCGCTGAATAAACGCCAAGCTGGACGGCCACCGGGCCTGGCCGTGGGAGACGGCGGTTTGAGACGCTCCCGCTCTCAAGCGGTCGGATCGCTCGGGTAAAGCTGGTCGCTGAGACCCGCGGTCGATCAGAACCGGTCGAGACCCGTTAAAATTGGCTCTCAAGTGGGAAGGATCTCTTCCGCCGATAACAGATGCAGGGTTCGGCCGGCACGGCCGACTCCGTAGAAGTGCAGCTATACATAGGTCTGATCTACATCTTCAGGCAGATGGTTATACGCGTGCGTGTAGTGATTTGAGCTTATGAAGTGCCGGCTGCAGGCGATCAACCTGCGAGTAATCATAGTACCTACCTCAAGGTATTTGATTTGAATTGAGGCACAGCCAAGCTTTGGTGTAGGCAGATAGAGTTTTAGTTTGATAACGAGATCAGCCATGCTGCTAACTAAAGAGCAAAGGCTCGGAGAGCCTTGCTCCAGATAGATAAATGTTGCATACGATGTTTATGATCATTACGCTACTCTTGGATTGTACTGAAGATGCTTGATTGCTGTCATTGATCTACATCAACATTTGGAACCGGAATGAATATTTTACAACTCGTGGCGCGCCTTTCGGCAATGAGCCTGCCGGCTGCCGCCAATGCTCTGCTCCAACCTCGATCACTGCTCATTAAGGTGAAAACTGTAGCAATATTCCGCCGCGTAGTAGAGCCGATTCAGGTCGAAGACCGTGAGGGTGTCCTTCTCTCTCTCGATCGTTCCATCATCCTCCATCTGCTTCAACACCCGGCTGAGATGTTCCGGTGTCACGGCCACCAGTTGGGCGATCTCTCGATATTTCAGCGGGAGCTGTAGCTTGACGGGGCCGTCGTTTAGATCTCTCTTAATGGCCATCAACATTTGATGAAATAGCTGCTCCAGGCGCTGCCTGGCAGAGAGCGCCATCGAATCGGCCAACTGAATAGCCTGATGGTAGGCTTCATGGCAATGTGTCTGCTGAATACACAAGTTGAACACGGTATCCGTCTCCATCAAATAAAGGAATCGGTCTAAGGGGATGCGATACACGTAGCAACTGCTGAGAGCGATGGCGGACATCGGATATGGTTTTTGAAGGACTGCCGCCGCCGAGCCGGGAGTTGTGCCATGACCCCGCAAGCCCAGGATCATCTCCTGGCTATTGGCTCCAACATGCGTCAACTTTACCAACCCTTGATCAACCAGGAAGATCTCCTTCGGAGAATCTCCCTGAGAAAAGAGCTCTCCGGAAATATGATATTCCTGAACTCGACATGATTCCGAAAGTATTCGCTTTAACACTGAGGCGGAACTCTCTGTCCTGCCTGGTTGTACTGTAGGTACTGTTCCGATTTTTGGAGTCATACTTGACTGTGCACAGACATCTTTTACAGCAACGCGCACACCGCAAGTGCCGCTCTGGTCACACAATATACGTTTATGTTCTTTCCATTTATCTAATGCCGAAATCATGGAAAGAAAGGCCAGCGCTTATTTGTTTTTAATGTAAAGTAAATACTTACAAACTTCGGACGCGAGAACCAGTTTCGCGTATTTCGCGTATTTCGCGTGTTTCGCGGTTAATCCGTTCCGGACTGCGGCGAAATTGCTGTTTGAAAGTGGCAAGATGGTACCGAGCTCCAAACAGACGGACGCCTGCTTCAAACCAATGCAATGATTGGCGCACACTTGATCCGCGCCCACGCGCGGCAAGATCCGAGATTTTTGCGATTGCAATTCCTGAGACACCAAGCTCCGGATCGCGGAGCGAATCAGGACTGCGAGTTTGGCTGATTCAATCAGCGTGCCGCCGGAATCCAGATCTTGGCGAACCCGGCAGATCGTGATCAGAAATCAGAAATCCGGGATGTTCAGATCAAACCACCAGCTCCAGAAGAACCGAAAAAACAAAAAGAGAGTCCGGCCGTCGAAACCCGGTTGCGACCGGGCCCGGAAGTCAATAAAATGCCCCACAGACGGGAATCTGGGGAACAAGATGGCCAGGGCTCAACCCGGCCTTGAATACTAGCCTGATTAACTGGCATTGCTGGAACAATCATCTATCACAACTTTCCGGGAAGACTCCAAAGCCTGGTCGGAGAGGTGCGGCCGGTGGCCGGTGCGGACGACGGAGCAATGGCGTTTTTCAACTGGTGTAGGAGACCGTGGACAATTGAGCCCCAGATAAGGAGTTCCCATGAACAATCGAAGCAGTTCTTTCGGATCATGCAGATCATGGCCGGTGTTAATCCGGGCCCTGATGCTCGCCGCCAGCCTGGTCTGGTGCCTGACGGCAACCGGCCTGGCCCAGCTCGCCGGTTCGATCACCGGGTCGGTCAAAGACAACGCCGGGGCCGCGATTCCCGAAGCCCAGATCACTATCTCCAATCCGGCCCAGGCCGTCACGAGGACCGTTCAGACCAACCAGGAGGGCGTCTTCGTCATTCCCCAACTGCCGCCCGGCTCCTACACGATCGTGGTCGAGAAATCGGGTTTCAAGCGCGTTGAGAAGAACAAGATCGTGCTGAGCACCGGCGACAAGCTCAACGCCGGAGAGTTCCGGCTGGAGCTCGGGACGGTCTCCGAGACCGTCCAGGTCACGGCCGACGCCGGGCAGTTGCAGCTCAAGACCGAATCGGGCGAGCGTTCCGACCTGGTCACGGGCCAGCAACTCCGGAGCATCGGGCTCAACGGACGCAACGTGACCGACCTCGCCAAGGTCGTGCCGGGCGTCATCTCCGCCGGGGCGGCGTCGGGCACCGGCGCCTCGACCGTGACCAACATCACGGGCAGCTTCACCATCAACGGCACGCGCAGCACGCAGCACGAGTATACCGTTGACGGCGTGACCAACTACAATCTCGGCAACAATACCGGGGCGCTGGTCTCCGTCAATCCCGATGCGCTCGAAGAGGTCCGGATTCTGACTTCGAACTACCAGGCCGAGTACGGCCGTTCCGGCGGCGGGTTCATCGCGCTCGTCACCCGTTCCGGAACCAGCGAGTTTCATGGCTCCGGGCGCTATTTCCGCCGCCACGACAGTTTGAACGCCAACAACTTCTTCAATAATGCTCGCGGCCTCCCGCGCCCGCTCTATCGTTTCAACTTCTACGGCTGGGATTTCGGCGGGCCGGTTCCGGGAATCGGCACCCGAGACAATCGCAAACTCTTCTTCTTCGTCAACCAGGAGTATTACGACCAGTTGGTGCCGCAACTGAACTCGGTCAACATCCGCGTCCCGACCCTGGCCGAGCGCCAGGGAAATTTCTCTCAATCGAGCACGCCCGTCTTTATTCCGGGAACGCAGCAGCAGTTCCAGAACAACACCATCCCGGCCAACCAGCTCTACGGGCCCGGTCAGGCCATCCTCAATCTCTTCCCATTGCCGAACACGACCGCCGGCGGCAGCGCGTACAACTACACCTCGCAGGTGCCGAGCTCCTACCCGCGGCGCGAGAACATCGTGCGGATGGATTGGCAGCTCGCGGCTTCGACGCGGCTGAGCGGGCGCTGGATCTACAACTACGACGACCAGCAGTTCGCCTACGGCACCACCACCGCCGCCTGGAACTGGCCGTTGACGACGACCGATCGCAAGAACGGCCCGGGCAACGTGCTCTCGTTCACCCTGACCCACACCTTCAGTCCGACGCTGATCAACGAGTTCACGTTCGGAACGGGGCGCGGCGGGGTCACGATCGGGCCCGCCGACGATCGGGCGACGCGGGCCGTCACCGGCATCAACACGCCGCTCCTCTATCCCGACGCCAACACGGCCGGGTTGATCCCGAGCGTACTCTTCAACGGGCTGCCGAACGTGCCGGCCAGCAGCGTCAACACCGGGACGGCCGGCAACCTGGGCACCGCCCAGACCTCCGTCTTCGGCACCTTCGATCAGAAGTTCAGGATCTACAACTTCATCGACAACCTGACGAAGGTCTACAAGAATCATGTCTTCAAGGTCGGGCTCTACTACCAGCGGGCCTCGAACGCCAGCAATTCGCAGAACCGCGTCCAGAGCGAGATCGATTTCTCGACCAACAGCGCGAATTCGCTCAACACGGGCAACCCCTTCGCCAATGCCCTGCTGGGCGTCTACAACTCGTACCTGCAGGCCAGCACGAAGGTCGAGCAGAGCTATTTCTACCAGGACATCTCTTACTACGCGCAGGACACCTGGAAGATCACGCGCCGCCTGACCCTGGATCTGGGGATGCGGTTCTCGTACTTCGAGCCGTATCACAACACGGTCGGCCCGGAGAGCTTCTTCAATCCCGCGCTCTTCGATTCGGCCCGGGCGCCGCGCCTCTATCGCCCGTTCTGCGTCGGGGGAGGGAGCTGTACGTCCAACCAGGCCAACTACCGGGCGATCGACCCGGTCACGGGCAGCCTCCAACCGGGCGCGCTGGTCGGAAAGCTGGTGCCGAACTCGGGCGATCTGACCAACGGCCTGGGCCAGGTCTCCAACGGTTATCCCGCGGGCGGCCTCGATAAGAATATGATGCTGCTGCAGCCGCGTCTGGGCTTCGCCTGGGACGTCATGGGCAAGGGCAAGACGGTCGTGCGGGGCGGTTTCGGAGCGGCCAACGATCGATACCGCAGCGACGTCACCGGCAGCGGGGCGGCCAATCCGCCCGCGGTCTTCACCCCGACTCTCAACTTCGGCCGGCTGCAGGATATTCAGCCCGGCGGCGGCGGCGCCCTCTCGCCCTCGGCGATCGCGGGCACCGACCGGGTCGACGACTGGCCGGTGGTCTACAGCTACAGTCTCGGCATGCAGCATGAGCTGTTCAAGGATACGGTCGTCGATGTGTCGTACGTGGGCACGCAATCGCGCCATCTGCCGCGCCGGTTGAACCTGAACGCGATTCCCCTGGGAACCACTTTCCAACGCGCGGCACAAGACCCGACGAAGTTCGCGGGCGGCGTGATCCCCGCGGCCGAGCCGGGGCTGCCGGCGGTCTATGCGGCGGCCGGAGCCGGCTTCAGCGGCCTGAACGCGCTGGGAGTCGACTTCCTCCGCCCCTTCCAGGGTTACGGCGACATCACCTACAACTCGTTCGACGCCAACGCGACCTACAACTCGCTGCAGGTCTCGGTCCAGCGCCGCTTCTCCAGCACCTTCACCCTGGGCGCGGCCTACACGCTCTCGAAGGCCACGACCACCATCTCGGATGAGACGACCTTCACCCACGCCACCGACCCGCGCGGGTACGACTACGGGCTGGCCAACTTCGACCGGACCCATTACTTCGTGGCCAACTACGTCTGGAACCTGCCGAAGGGCAGCCGCTGGCTGGGCAACCACCGGCTGACGCGGGCGGTTTTCGACAACTGGACGATCTCCGGCATCTCCTCGATCGCCTCCGGCAACCCGGCGGAGCTGGCCCTGACCATCACCGGCCAGGATGCGGGCAACCGAATCCTGGGCGCCTATTCGGGAGCCAATCTGTCGGGGCAATCGCCGCGGCTCTACGTCAACGGCGACCCACAGAGCAAACCGGACCAGATCAACCTCGCGGCCTTCACGGTTCCGGGGATCAACGATCGGGGGCCCTATCCGCGCAACTACCTGCGGAACCCCGGCTTCAACACACACGATCTCTCGCTGCTCAAGAAGTTTCCGATCGCCAGAGAGGGCAAGACCTACCTGCAACTGCGATTGGAGATGTTCAACTTCATGAACCATACCCAGTTCTCGGGCGTGAACCGCACCACCAACATCACCAACGCGGCCGGGGCGACCGGAGCGGCCATCTTCAACAACTATACGGGTCTCACGGTCACCAACAACCGGCGGCCGGCCGGCAATCCGGCGGTGCTCGGGACCTATTTCGGAGAATATAACGCCGCCCGCGATCCACGGCTGATTCAGATCGCGGTCAAGATCGTCTTCTGAAACTTTGAATCCAAACTCCGAAACACGCGAAAGGCGCGAAAATTTCCGCGTCTTCCGCGTGTTTCGCGGTTTCAGCGAATTATGAAACAAACATCTAGAGTATCGATCCTCGTGCTCCTGTTGGGAGCCCTGGCCTTATCAGCCGGGGCCCAGACCGCCGGCATCTACGACGTTCGCGGCTTCGGCGCGAAGGGCGACGGCCGAACGCTCGATACCGAGGCCATCAACCAGGCGATCGGCGCGGCGGCGGCGGCGGGCGGCGGCACGGTCCGCTTTCCGGCGGGCACCTATCTCAGTTTCTCGATCCGGCTCAAGAGCAATATCGCGCTCTATCTGGATGCCGGCGCGACGATCCTCGCCGCCGACCCGGCTCAACATCCCGGCCGCTACGATCAGGCGGAACCGAACGAGTGGGATCTCTACCAGGACTTCGGCCACAGCCACTGGCAGAACAGTCTGATCTGGGGAATCGGGTTGGAGAACGTCTCGATCCTCGGCCCCGGGCGGATCGACGGCCAGGGTTTGACGCGGCGCGGCCCCGGTCCGCGCGCCGAATCGCGGCCCGGCGACAGTCCGGTCTCGCTGGGCGGAGGCCAATCCGGCACGCGCGCCCAGACGCCGCTGGGCGAGGGCGCGCAACGCAATCCGGGCGCTTCGATGGAGGGCCTGGGCAACAAGGCGCTCGGATTGAAGCTCTGCCGCAATGTCACGCTGCGCGATTTCTCGATCTTCAGGGGCGGCCATTTCGCGCTGCTGGCGACCGGCGTCGACAACCTGACGATCGACAACGTCCGCGTCGATACCAACCGCGACGGCTTCGACCTCGACTCGTGCCGCAACGTGCGGATCTCTAACTGCAGCGTCAACTCTCCCAACGACGACGCGATCGTGCTCAAGAGCAGCTATGCGCTCGGTTTCGCTCGCGCCACCGAACACGTGACGATCACCAACTGCCAGGTAACCGGCTACGATCTCGGCACCTTCTTCGACGGCAGTTTCAAACGCACGCAGCTGGAGGCGCCGGACCGCGACGGAGTGACGGGGCGCATCAAGTTCGGCACCGAATCGAACGGCGGCTTCAAGAACATCACCATCTCGAACTGCGTCTTCGACCGCAGCCGCGGTCTGGCGTTGGAGACCGTGGACGGCGGCGTGATCGAAGACGTCAGCATCACCAACATCACCATGCGCGAAGTGACGACCGCGCCGATCTTCCTGCGGCTGGGCAGCCGCCTGCGCGGACCGAAAGGCCTCGCCATCGGCGCGATCCGCCGCGTCAGCATCAGCCACGTCCTGGTCTCGGATGCCGAGCCGCGGTTCGCCTCGCTGATCGCCGGCCTTCCCGGCCATCCGATCGAGGACGTGCGGCTGAGCAACATTCGCCTGGTCTATCGCGGCGGCGGGACCAGGGCGGAGGCGGCGATCGAACTGCCCGAACGCGAGAACAACTATCCGGAGCCGAGCATGTTCGGCACTATCCCGGCCTCCGGCCTCTACGTCCGTCACGCCGTCGGGGTCGAGATCACCGATCTCGAAGTGAGTTTCATGAATCAGGAGGAGCGCCCGGCCTTCGTCTTCGACGACGTCAAGGGCCTCAACCTCCGCGGCCTCAAAGCCCCGCCGCGGGCCGAGATCCCGATCCTGGTCCTCAAGAACGTCGAGAGTTTCAGCGTCTTGCAGAGTCCGGGAGTGCCCGATACCCGGTCGGCGCGCATCGAAGCCGGGAAGTTTTGATCCAACTCAGGATCGCGAACGATCGCGAGCGAAGCCTCAATCAGGGCCCCGGAGAACCGCTTCTCCGGGCCCCTGAGCCTGATCACCAACCACAGCCATCTCACATCGCTCGACTCACGGGCGCGTTAAAGTGTGCACTCATAAAGAACGATATGATGCTGACGGTTCCGTGCAATCCTCCACCTCGCCCGTAGGCCGTCTAAAGGTTCATTTCACATTGTTGCCATCGATCGCCGAGATGAACGCTTA
>DATEFT010000435.1:0-7505 GCA_035280505.1 Blastocatellia bacterium
TTCCGGAGCTGAACCTGGTCGAGGGTGAGCGGGTTCTCCGACATTCCGACCCTGGCGGGATCGGCCAGGACCAGGCCCCCGCCACGGATCGGCTCCTGCTCGACTCTAATCACGAACTCATGCTCATCGAGCTCGGTCTGATGGAGGATCCCGATCTCGCAGCGATCCCGGTGGTCGGGGAGGAACCCGGACTTTCTTGGTGAAAAGCAGAAGAGGAACAAACCGGCAAACGAAATCCGAGCATTATAGTCTGACATAGTTTCTCCAGGTTGGCGGTTGAGCGCCGATCAATACTCGCTGTAACCGCCGACGGCGACGAAGGCGGCCCAGTAATAAGGATGGCGATACTTGTCGGTACGGCTGAGTAGTTCCAATTGGGCTGATCTGAGGGCATCGACCGCTGAAAGTTTCGATTGTTTACGCTCTCGATGAAAGGCAACCATCAAGTCCGAGGTCGCGACGGTATCGACCGGCCAGAGGCTGGCGATGACCATCGGAATTCCGGCCGCCTCGAACGGGCGGGAGATGCCGATGACACCTTCTCCGCGCGAATAGTCTTCCGCCGTCGTCTGGCAGCCGGAGAGCACCACCAGCCGCGGATGTAACGATTTCAGTTGATAGAGCTCATACATATGAAGAGCGCCCTCGGACTCTCCCGGCGCGGTTGAAGCCATCGGCATCCGCGACCACATGGGAGAACGGGAGTTGACCTCATAGTGAATCGCCAGATGGACCACGTCCGCCCGCTGCATCTCCCGCATCACCGCGCTCTTGCGCGCCTGGCTGTTGACCAGCAGCACCGGCGCCGGGTAATAGTCCGCAATCGCCCGCGCCTCCTGTTCGGCCGAAGGCAGCCGGGGAAGACCCGGGAACTCGCTCTCCAGAAATTCCGGATCTCCGACGGCCAGCAGGCGCTCCGGCCCGCGTCCCATTTGGACGCCGGTCTTCCGGCGGGCCTGTTCGGTCGCGCCGAGAAAGAGGTTGGCGCTGGGAGCGGACGACAATCGATACTCTTCCACCAGCAGGCGGCCCGAGCGGCGATCGATCAGGGTTCCGAACGGCAGCCGATTGAGCACCTTGTCCGGAACGATGCACAACTGCTTCGATCGCTCGAGCAGGTCCTGATAGGGGCGGATCAGCGTGTCGTACAGCTTCTCGGATCGCTCCCGCCACAGCCGGTCGTCCCGGTCGGGCGGTCGTCCGATCGACTCCAGGTACTGTTCGATCTGCGCGGTCAGTTCCGCCGGCGAGATCAGGAGCTCGCGGCTCTCGATCGATTCTTTCGAGATCACCCAGACCAGCAACCGATCATCCACCATCGCGTATTCGACGAGTTGAACCTGATCCGGCATCCGCCGTTGCAGCGTCTCCACGCCTTCCGGGGCGGCGCCCGTCAGGATCTTCAGATCGGGAGCCTCGGGTCCGGCGATCGTCTGCCAGCCGCGTTTGGTCGCGTCGAGCAGCGAACGCGCGCGGCAGAGTTCCGAATAGGTCAGGGCCTGCCGCGAATCATGGAGCCGGGTCTGGGCGAATTTAATCGCGATATCGTAGATATCCTGCTCCTGGTCAAAGAACGTGTTCCGGTTGCTCTCTTCCTGAATGCTGGAACGGTACCGCTCATAGAGATCGATCACCCGGCCGATCTCCGCTTGCGCCGCCGCATCCTGATCCTGAGCGATCAGCGTCAGGAGCCGGCCCTTCAAACCGGTGTAGAGAAAGAACTGGCGGCCACTCTGCTCGAAGAACTCGAGGACCTTGTCGAAAGCGACCAGGGCCTCGCTGAACCTTCCGGCCTCCCGGTAGACGTTTCCCAGGAACGAGAGCCCGTAATTGACGAAGTCCCGCCCCGTCGCATCGTCCTGTTCCCGGCCGATCGCGATCCCGCGCTGAATACTCGAGATCGCCTCGTCATACTTCTTCCACTTCCCGTAGATATATCCGAGGTGAAAGTGGGAGTAGACGATCAGCCGCGGACTCTTGGTCTCCTCGGCCATCTTCACGGCCTCCAATTGAAAGGCGCGCGCCGACTCCAGCAGACCGAGCCCCGTCAGGCTCAGACTCGTGATCTGGTAGAAGGCAATCGCATAGCGTAGATCCGCGGCATATTTATCCGAAAAATCCATGCCCTGCTGCGAGATCTGCAGCGCCTCGTGATGCTTGCCCAGATCCTTATAGAACCAGCCGTGGAACTGCAGGCTGCGAACCACGCCGATCCGGTCGCCGGCCTGCTCCGAGAGCCTCTTGCATTGCACGGTGTCGTCGATCGCCTGCGAGACCTGCCCCAGGGAGTCGTGGCCGTTGGCCAGTCCACAATAGGCGCTCGCCGCGATCCACAGATACTTCTTCTCGGCGCTGAGGGGCACCAGCCGGGTGAAGATCTGCAGAATCTTGCGGGTATTCGACTGCTGATAGTAACCGCGCCCCTGGAAGACCTCGGCCATGAGGGCTTCACCCTGGTTCCCGGACTCTTCGAACAACTGCCGCCCCTGATCATATTTCTTGAGGGCCTGATCGATCTGGGCCTTCTGGTGTAACTGGTAGGCCTCCTTGATCAAGGCGCGAGCCTGTCTCATCCGCGCCAGGCGCGGCGGGTCCGCCTGCCGGTAGTAGTCAGCGAGTTCCGCCAGATAGCGATCCCCGGTCTGACGCTCGGAGAGCAGGCCCGTCTCGACCAGCAGCCGGAGGTGTTCCCGGGCCTCATCGGATCGTCCGTTCTGTTTGGCCTCCAGAAAAGCGTCGATCAGGTTCTCGACGATGGTGTTGCCGTTATAGGTGTAACTCTGGCCGAGGATCTCGAGCGCCTGTAACGTGCGCCCCTCGCGCTGCGCCTGCAGAAAATCCTGATAGAGCTGCTTGTTCCGCTGCGAGACCTTCTGTAACTCCCGCTCGATCGCCTGCAGGTTCTCCCGCGCCTCCTGGCCCCACGGCGAGTCCGGATCCAACTGCCGATATCGCTCCCAATCGTCGCGCGCCTCGCGCCGCAATCGTTCCCGCTGATAGAGCAGCGCGCGGTTGAAGAGCGCCTCCAACCGCCCCGGGTCCAGATCCAGCGCCCGGTTCAGATGTTTCAGGCACTCCTCGACGTCGGTCATGCTGCGGCCGTTCCTGGTCGCGCGATCCCGCTCGATCCGTCCGAAGAGCGCGGCTCCCAGGTCGTTGTGCAGCGAGACATTGTTCGGATCCGCGGCCAGGGCCTTGGTGAACTGGTCGATGGCCTGATCGAACTCCTGCTGCGTCAGGTAATATTTGCCCAGGGCCTGCATGACGGCCGGATCCGAGCTGTTGACATCGGGGCCGAAGAGAAAGATCCGGACGCGGTCCAGGGCCACATAATCGACCTTCCGACCGTCGAGCTTCGAATCCCGGCCGACCGGGCCCCCGCGCTGGGCTGAAAACTTGAACTCCGCGTAACTGAAGCCCGTGACTCGCGCCTCCACCGGCCGCTCGCTGCGATAGGCCTGGTTCAGGGCCGCCAGCGCCTGTTCGATCGGCGATTTCATGAAGTGCCGGTTGACCGCCCACAGCCCGAGTCCCAGCAGCAACACGCCGTAAGCCGCGGCTTTCCACCACGGCACGAACAACAGATGTTTCCACTTCCATAGCTCGGACGCCATCCGGGACGGCCCCGCGCGCGGCACTTCCGCCGACGAGGCATATTGTCTCAACTGCCGAGCCAGATCCAGTTTCTGCCGGCGTTCCGGCACCATCAAGAAGTGCTCCTCGAATCGCTGGCGCTCGTGCGAAGAGAGCTGGTCGAAGAGGTAATCATCGACCAGCTCTTCCTCAACGAACGCCAACTGATCGATCAAATGGTCGTCGACCAGGAGCCGCTCCTCAATCGGCTCGCGTTCTTCAGGAGACAGGTCACCAAGCAGATACCTCCGGAGACCCGGCTCCTCTTCGGGTTTTGGAATCATTTTCACCGCTCATTCGCTCCAGTGATATGGCGTCTCATCACCATAACGGCGGGTCGCTCGATCCATTTCATTAAAAAATTGATCGCCTCCCTCGATTCAGCGCACGGGCTCACCCCGCTGCATGCAGTCTTCGATACACTGGCGTAAGGACTTACGGACGCGATACAGGCGGATCCGCATCGCATTGAGGTCCAGTTTGAGGCTCTCGGCCATCTCTTTCCGATGGTCGATCTTCGCTTGATGGTTCTCACGGTAGTAACTGAGGACCATCTCGCTGGTCTTCGGATTCAAGCCCTTAATGCATTGATCCAGACACTGATACCGTTTCTCCTCCTCCGGATCGCGCTCCGGCTGGGCCCGTTCCGTGAGATTCTCGGGCAGGGGCGCCCAGACCTTCTCAAGATAGTCCAGATAGACTCGATGAGCTGTTTTATAGATATAAGGGGCGGGCTGGCCTTGATATGATTCGATGATCGCCGGCAAGCGGCGCGTGACCCGGTTGAAGGTCTCGTCGGCCAGATCTTCGGAGACCGCACAGCCGCGATTATTGAAGATAATGATCAGCTTCCTTCGGAGCTTTTCATACTCTTCCGCAGCCAGACTCTGATCCTCGCTGAGCCAAGATAGAAAAAGCTTGAATGAATCGGTCCAATCGGCGTTCATATTAAGGGGAGCGACGGTTTGTAAAGCATAGCTCTAAACAGAATTGGAAGCCGTAGATTATAAGGAATCCGTCACGGTTTTCAAACACGCCCTCCCTTCAACCGAGCAGTATCAAAAGACCAGAATCGGCCAGAGCCAGCCAGAGCCGGGAAGATTAGTTATTACTTTTCTATGATTATTATGCGCGGCCGGATGTAATGTTTCGCGGGCTTCACGGTTATTGAATTGAAGAACGTTGAAGCCTGAAGTTCATCCAGATCTTGTCTGCCACTCTATTGGGGGGCCAATCATTTTACTCCCCCTGACTTCGGGCAACAACCACGATAGCGTCCTCAGTCAGATAGGGTCCTCAGCCTATGAACAGAGCCGGCGACCTCCACCGCAACGGAGGGCGCCGGCAACTGCTATTCACACGAACTGATCGAGCTTTCGTGTATTCCGCGGTTTGAATCTTAAGTCCGCCCCTCCTCCAGGGCATTCTATTTGCTGAAATCAACTCTGGAAGTTGCCGAAGAGTAGACTCTCTGGCGAAGAGGTAGTTTATGGCACGATCGGCGATCCTCCAGTGTATCGGATACCGGACGGGATCGTACTTGCTCCAAACAGCGGTGTAATACGATGGCAGACGAGGAACCGAAAAAGGACCATACAGTGAACGAGTTCACACCATCTTTTGATGAGCAGGACTTAGTTCCGGGGATCACCTCAATGACGCGCGGGACCGCGTTGGCGGTGGTCATCAAAAATGAGGATATCTTCTTTCTTTGTGAACCCGACGGCAGCGTGCCCCTCGAGGCGGGGCACGGTTTTGGCCTCTACTATCACGATTGTCGTTATCTGAGCGGATACGAGCTGAGGCTCGGCGGCCGGAGAGCCGAACGGTTGGTCTGTACGGCCGATCGCGGTTTTCAGGCGGTCCTGGGATTGTCGAATCCCGAGATCAAGATGCCCAACGGAGAGGTGCTGCCCAGGCACAGCCTCGAGATCAAATGGTCGCGGATGGTCTCGAACGAACACCTGACCCTCTTCGACGAGATCGAGCTGAACAGTTTGACCTTCCGGCCCATCGAATTCGTCGTCTCGCTGACTTTCCAATCGGCGTTCGAGGACATGTTCGCGATTCGCGGCATGTTCCAGGGACGGCGCGGCCAACTGCATCAACCCGAATGGGAGAAGGGCCGGCTGCGTTTCGCCTACGACGGGGCCGACCAGTTACATCGCGCCTTGAGGGTCCATTTCTCGCCGGCTCCGGCGGGAGTCAATCAGACCACGGCCTTCTTCAGAGTCTCCCTGCAGGGAAAGGAACGACAACGAATCCGGGTCTCGCTCCAGATGATCGAGGCGCCGACCTCCGCGGACGAGAAAACGGTGCCGCCGCCGCCGGTCGAGCAGGAACCGATCGAGGCCGCGCTCCGCTCCGCCGGCGAGAGCTGGCTGCAGCAGGAGACGCAGGTCGTGAGCGACAGCCTGATCGTGAATCGGATCCTGGAACGCTCGATGCGCGATCTCCTGATGCTGCACAGCCGTCTGGGTCAGATCAGCTACTTCGCCGCCGGCGTCCCCTGGTTCGTCGCGGCCTTCGGGCGCGACAGCATCATCACGGCCATGCAGACGCTCGCCTTCAACCGGCGCATCGCCGAACAGACCATCCGCCTGCTCGCCAGCCTGCAAGGCCGGCAGGTCAATGAATGGCGGGAAGAGGAGCCGGGAAAGATTCTGCACGAGATTCGGGTCGGCGAGATGGCCCGACTCAACGAAGTGCCCCACATGCCCTACTACGGCACGGTCGATGCCACACCGCTCTTCCTGATGCTGATCGCCGAGCATGCCCGCTGGACGGGCAGCCTCGCGCTCTTCCAGGAACTCCGGGCCAACGTCGAGGCGGCGCTGGGCTGGATCGCCCGCTACGGCGACAGCGACGGCGACGGCTATGTCGAGTACCACTGCCGGACCGAGAAAGGTCTGAGCAACCAGGGCTGGAAAGACTCCGGCGATGCGATCGTCCATCGCGACGGCACGCTGGCCGTGCCGCCCATTGCGCTGGCCGAGGTTCAGGCTTACGTCTATCAGGCGAAACGCGGCACCGCCGAGCTCTTCCGCCGCGCCGGCGACTCCGCGCGGGCGGACCAGCTCGACCAGGAGGCCGAGGAGCTGCGCCGCCGTTTCAATCGCGACTTCTGGGTCGACGCGGGCTGGTTCGCGCTGGCGCTGCAGCAGGACAAGCGGCCGGTCCAGGTCCTCTCCTCCAACGCCGGGCATGCGTTGTGGACCGGCATCGCCGACGCAGAGAAGGCCGAACGAACAGCGGCCGCGATGATGACCCCCGAGATGTTCAACGGCTGGGGGGTCCGCACGCTCTCGGCCGGCGAGGTCTACTACAACCCGCTCGGCTATCACGTGGGCACGGTCTGGCCGCACGACAACTCGCTGATCGCCGCCGGATTCAAACGCTACGGCTTTGAGACCGAGGCGCTGCGCATCTTCCACGGCCTGATCGAGGCGGCCATGCATTTCGACGGGCACCGCTTGCCGGAACTCTTCGGCGGATTCCCCCGCGATGATTACGGCATCCCCGTCCCCTATCCGGTCGCGTGCCAGCCGCAGGCCTGGGCCGCAGGGACAACCCCGTACCTGCTCACCACCCTGCTGGGTCTGGAACCTGAAGGGTTCGAGAACCGGCTGCGCGTGATCAACCCGGCCCTCCCCGAACACATCAAACACCTCGAGATTCGTCATCTCCGAATCGGCGCGGCGCAGACCGATCTGCAGTTCGAACGAAAAGCCGATCGGGTCGAGGTCCGGATCCTGCGCACGGACGGCGACCTCGACGTGGTGATCGAACCCTGATCTCTCGATTCTCCCGAACAGCACCCACACGCGAAAATGGCATCTTGCGACTCTCCACGGTCTCCCTGCTCGATTCAT
>DATEFT010000436.1:0-15900 GCA_035280505.1 Blastocatellia bacterium
CAGGCGGCCTACTCGGCCTCGAAGGGCGGAATCGTCGGGATGACTCTGCCGATCGCCCGGGATCTGGCGCGCTCGGGCATCCGGGTCGTGACGATTGCGCCGGGCCTCTTCGATACGCCGCTGCTGGCGGGGTTGCCGCCCGACGTCAAACAGGTCCTCGGCGCGCAGGTCCCTTTTCCGCCGCGGCTGGGCCGGCCGGCGGAATATGCGGCGCTCGCCAAACATATCATCGAGAACGAGATGCTGAATGGAGAAGTGATTCGTCTGGACGGCGCCCTCCGCATGCCGCCGAAGTGAAGTCTAACCCGGCCCGCCCGGCTGAGACCGGACGGCCATTCCCGAGAGGAGCTTCGACACAATGCACAAATTCGCCCGAATCTGGTCCGCACTAATCTTACTGAGTCTCTGCTCGCTGGTCGCTTCCGCACAGAACGCCGGTCAGAGCAACGGCGCGCCGCCGCCGAGCACGCCGCCGCCGCCGACCCTGGCGCCGAGCCCCTCGCTCGCCAAGGATTCGCGATGTTACGAGCTTCGTACCTACCATGCCGCGCCGGGCAAGCTCGAAGCGCTGCACGCCCGGTTTCGCAATCATACGATGAAGCTCTTCAAGAAACATAAGATCGAGGTTGTGGGCTTCTGGGGGCCGACCGACAAGGAGGCTGGATCGGAGAACGAACTCGTCTACCTGCTGGTCTTTCCCAGTCGCGCCGCGCGTGATCAGGCGTTCGATAATTTCCGAGCCGATCCCGAATGGATCGCCGTTCGTACCGAGAGCGAGAAGAACGGCAAACTGACGGACAAGATCGACTCGCTCTTTTTGATGGCGTCCGACTATTCGCCGGTCAAATAGGTGCTTGACCGCAAAACACCGTGAAAGACGCGAAAGATGGTCGATTTCGCGTCTTTCGCGTGTTTCGCGGTTGAAGAAAAAAGACAGAGGGATTCAACTTAATGAGTCAGGTTGAGATTAAACGGATCTGCGTTTTTTGCGGATCCAGCCCGGGCCGCCGCGAGGCCTATCAGGAACAGGCGCAGGCGCTGGCTCGCGCGATGGTCGCGCGGGGCATCGGCCTGGTCTATGGCGGCGGCGGGATCGGGTTGATGGGCACGTTGGCGCAGGCCATGATCGCCGCCGGCGGGGAAGTGATCGGTGTCATTCCCTATGGCCTGGCATCGAAGGAGCGCGCGCTGGAGGCGGATCTGGAAGATCGCGTCGAAACGCGCGTCGTCAAGACCATGCACGAGCGCAAGGCCATGATGACCACGCTGGCCGATGCCTTCATCGCCATGCCCGGAGGATTCGGGACTTTCGATGAACTCTTCGAGGCCCTGACCTGGGCGCAGTTGGGGATTCATCGCAAACCGATCGGATTGCTGAACGTGGAGGGCTATTTCGATCCCTTGATCTCCATGATCGATCGCGCGATTGCCGAGCGGTTCGTCAAACCGACCTATCGCCGGCTGATCGCCCAGTCCAATGAGATCGAGGCCCTGCTGGAGATGCTCTCCGATTACCAGCCGGTGGAAGCGATCGTCCGCTGGGTCGAGATGGACGAGGCGTAAGATTTCAAGCCGAAACCGCGAAACACGCGAAACACGCTGAATCAACCAGGTTCAGCGTGTTTCGCGTGTTTCGCGGTTTTAGGTTTCAGGTTGGAGCCGGTTCGTTATTGCGGGGCCCGATCCGCCGGGCGTCGCGCAATGACGTACAGGAAGAAGGCCAGGCCGCCGAAGATGGCCAGCGCGATCAGATTGGCCCAGGGCCCTCTCGTGATTGCGCTCTGTCCGCCGATGGCCAGATGCTCTTCGCCGCCCGCGAACAGGCGGCTGAACGAGACGATGAGGCCGCCGATCGCGCCGCCCGCGATCAGGCCGGAACTGAGCAGCACTCCTTTGCCGGTCTCCTCTTCAGCCAGGCTCTCCTGGTGCTGCCGTCGGGTCATTCGATTGACGAGGGCGCGGACCGCGCCGCCGGCGAAGATGGTCGCCGAGGTCGAGATCGGCAGGTAGATTCCGACGGCGACCGGCAGGGCGTGAACCCCCAGGATCTCGAGCATGATCGAGATCACGGCGCCGATCATAATCAACGACCACGGCAGTCTCTGGGTCAGCACCCCGTCGACCAGCACGCCCATGAGCGCGGCCTTCGGGGCATCCAGTTTGCCGGTCATCTCTTCGACCGAGTACCGCGGCGTGCCGTTGGCATCGACCAGCAGGGTCAGCTCTCTCGAATCGTCCTTGACGATGACTCGTTCGTACATCTGATCGTCCATTCCGCGAGCCGCCCCGGCCTGGCGGATGTTGGGTCCTTCCAGGAAGGTCTTGCCCTGCGCCTCCGGCGGAATGGTTGTGGTCAGGGTCTGGCGGATCCCACCGACTCCGGGATTGACCAGGTAGTGCAGCTTTCCGTCATCGCCGACCAGGTATTTGCCCGCGGCGATCTGGGTGCGCCCCTCATCCAGGGTCACGGAGACCGGAAACTGCACGACCCGATAACTCTTGCCGTCCTGCGTCTGCGGCGACTCGGTCCAGGGACCCTTGATCTGATTCGCCGGGACCGTGAAGGTCGGGTAGTTGACCGGCAGCAGGTTGATGGCCGCGCGGTTGAGGAAGTCGAGGGTCCAGCCGATCACCAGCGCCGAGGTCAGCGCGCCGATCAGGAGGCCGGTCTGTTGCCATTTGGGCGTGGCGCCGACCAGATATCCGGACTTGAGGTCCTGCGAGGTCGTTCCGGCGTTGGCCGCCGCGACGCAGACGATGGCCCCGACGGTCAGGGCGATCACGCGTTCCTCCGCGCCCAGGCGGCCGAGCAGCAGGAAGACCAGAGAGGTGAAGAGCAGGGTCGCGATCGTCATGCCCGAGATCGGGTTGGAGGTCGAACCGATCTGGCCCGTAATCCGCGACGAGACGGTGACGAAGAAAAAGCCGAAGATCAGGATCATCAAGGCCGAGATCCAATCGACTTCGAACTTGGGAATGACGGTGATGGCGATCAACAACACGACCACGCCGCCGACCGCGTACGCGATCGGGATATCACGCTCGGTGCGGGGCGAGGCGCCGTTGGCGGCCTGGCCCCCGCTGAAATCCTTCACTCCGGCGCGGAAGGCCTGAATGATGGTGGGGAACGAGCGCAGCAGACTGATGATCCCTCCGGTGGCGACGGCGCCCGCCGCAATGTAGCGGACGTAACGATCGAAGATCAGGCCCGCGCTCATGTTCCCGATCAACTCGCCCGGCGGAGCGGGAAAGATGTTGGTGGTGAGGCCCGCGCCGAAGAATTTGATGGTCGGGATCAGGACCAGCGCCGCGACGATCCCGCCGCCGAACATGTAGGACGCGATCCGCGGCCCGATGATGTATCCGACGCCGAGCAGTTCCGGAGAGATCTCGGCCGCCACGCGCGCGCCCTGATACCAGGAGAGCACCTTGTTGGGAATCTCGCGCCAGAACTGGAAGCCGGACATCAGGAACTTGTAGACCAGACCGACGCCGAAACCCATGAAGACGGTTTTGGCGTCGCTTCCGCCCTTCTCTCCGACGATCAAGACCTCGCCGCAGGCGGTTCCTTCCGGGTAGGGCAGGTTGCCATGCTCTTTGACGATCAGCGAGCGGCGCAACGGGATCATCAGGAGGACGCCGAGCATGCCGCCGGCGGCGGCGATCAGCGAGGTCCGGACGATGTCGATATCGAGCCCGAGGATCAGCAGCGCCGGGATCGTAAAGACGATGCCCGCGGCTATCGACTCCGCGCCCGATCCGGTGGTCTGAACGATGTTGTTCTCCAGGATCGTTGCCCGCCCGAAGGCGCGCAGGATGGTGATTGAGAGGACCGCGATCGGAATCGAAGCGGCGACCGTCAATCCGACCTTCAGGCCCAGATAGACGGTCGAGGCGCCGAAGATCAACCCGAAGATGACGCCCAGAATCACCGCGCGGGGCGTGAATTCGGGGATCACGGTCGAAGCCGGAACATACGGTTGATGCGCCTCTGATTTGGTGGATCCGGATTCAGGCGAGGGCATTTGCAACGGCTCGGCAGCCATATCTCTTTTCCTCCTCGTGATGGTAGTTCTTGCGTCGAAGGGGCGAGCGCAAAGGGGTGTGAGAATTATGCTATGACTTAGATTCTCCGTCCAGTTGGGTGATTATTCGCTGCGCCTCCAGTTCAGCCTCTTCGAATGCCTCCAACAAGGCCAGCAGGTCGGTTTCGGCCGGCTCCGCGCTCGGATCGGGGACCGGAGGAACCCGGGATCCGACGGCCTCATCTGCGGGCCGCGTTCCGGCGCCGGGCTCGTCGGGGGTCCAATAATCGAGCACGCAGACCGCGCATCCCGACCCACAACACGGCGGCGGGGACGCGTTCTCCCCGGTCGGACCGGCTCCGCATTGTTCGTCCTGTGATTTTCCCTGCATCTCCGTTTGGGTCTCGAATGGGCCTCGAATGGGCTTGGGTCGCGCTGAGCGCCCTCAGCAACTCCAAGCGGCACTATAAGTATCGGCGGCAAGGCTGTCAATGTGTGGCGGCGGAACGGCGCGGGAAGGCGCCCCGGATGGATCGATCTTAATTCAAGGCCGGATGTTTAGCGGGGGCAATCGGATGAGGGACAGGCTGAGGTACTCCACGTGATTTTTGAATCAGATTGAATAGAGCGGTGAATCGACCTGGAAGTTGGGTTGGTAGTGAGCGCGGACGCGCGAAATCTCGATGGCTCTCCGGACATTGATCGATTCCAACTCCAAGTGAGCCCGGTAGGAGTTGGCGCCGGTCGTCCAGCTTGAGAGCTTCGACCTTCCGCACCGCCCGCGTTCTAGCCGAGGAACCCTATCTTCGTCCGGTCAAAAATCAACCGTGGAGTGCCCCGCCTGACATGAGAAAGACCGAGCGTCTTTCAAAATCTGACGTTCGTGACTTTGAACACGAACAGATAGTTCTGGGTCTTACCCTCGATCTCCACCGGAATGTAGACCCAGAAGGATTTTCCCTGGTACGCCAGCGCCGCCTCGCCGTCCGGAAAGATCGGCTTGACGGTCAGCGCGCCGCTCTCCTCCGGGTTGTAGACGAGATTGCCGGTCGGCAGGAGCTGGTCCTTGAGCATTCCTTTCGCGTGCACGATCGTCGGCAATTGCCGGTTATTGCTGCTGACCGAAGTGACGCCCTGGCGCATGACCTTGCGCGCGATCCCCTTGATATCGACATAGGCGATTCGATCCCAATCTATTTTGATCGGGGTCTCCGTCTTGTTGGTCAACCAGAGCGAGACCATCCGTTTATTGAAAGACCACTGAATCGCGATCCGCTCGTCTTGAAAGTTCAAGCTGTTGCTCGCCTTCGGTTCGACCAGCGCGACCTCGTAATCGACGTTGAAGACGCCGTTGAGAAAGATGATCTCGAAACGCGACGGCCGGGTTCGGTGCTTGAGCCACAGCAATTGCCCCTGATCGGTGGGGCCGAGCTGCCGCTTTTCGCCGCGCTTCAGGTTGCTGATCGTAAAATTGTTGTCCAGCGCCGAAGAGTCGCGCAGCCGATTGCCGTCTTTGTCATAGACGAAGACCTGAAAAGTCGCGGTCTTCCAGTTACGATCCGTGTTGTTGATAATATCTCCGCGCAGAAAGTAGGGAGGCTTCCGGTTCAGCTCCAGGCTGTTGTACCGGAACTCACCGGTGAAGCCTTGTTTAACCGATTGCGCCATCGCCACTGCCGGCGCGCAAAGGACCAGAACTGAGATGACGATCTTGTGAAACATGTCTATATCACCCAATACGCTAGATAGAGAACGTACAATAACCCCAGCACAAATGCGCCAACCCAATACAATACCCTGACCATACCTATCCATTCCCTCGGGGATTAGCTGAGCGAATCGGCTATTTAAACATCTGATTATGGCCGCCGGCTGCGGAGCTTCGAATCAGGTCCGGCGGATGTTGCCAGAGTAGCAAGCTGCCACTCGGTCGTCGCCTAGCGAAAGTTAGGCCACCCGGAAAAATGTATGGGGTGTGGCCTATCGAAAGTTAGGTTCGGAAAGCGGCCCCCACCCGCCGCCGCCAAAAAAGTAGGGCAGCCCCCGCGGCTGCCCTGTGGTAATTCATGATATGGAGAAAACAGATCCACGAACCTTTGAGCGAGACGTTATTTGCTGGCGGTTTGTGCGGCCGTCGCCGCCTGCCCGCCCACCGTCTGCACGGCGATGTCGATGAACGAATCGGCGGTCGGGAAGACCGGCAGGGTCACCGAGTTGGCTCTGACCGGAGTTCTAGTCCCCAGCGGCTGATTGATATTGACCTGGTTCAAATCGATGGTAAAGATCGATTGACCGTTGATTCCCACCAGCGAATTGATGCCGTTGGCGTTGGTGAAGATGTCGATATCGGCCGTCGGATTGATGTTGACCGGATTGCCCCCGCCGTCGACGATGGGGCCGAGCGTCTTGAGCTGGCCGCCGCCGGTGGCGGAACTGCCGTTGGTGATATTGGCGATCGTGACGAAGGTGTCGAGGTCGTAATCGATCGCATAGAAGATCGTGGTCGTGGCGCCGGCCACGTTATTGTTATACGCGCCGCCCACCAGGTTCGGGTTGACGCCCGCGTTGGTGTCGCCGGAGGCATAGGCCACCGGAGTCTGAACCGCGGTCGTGTTGAGAATGCCGCCGTTGGAGCTGACGACCGCGAAGTTCTGATCGTTGCTGCCGATCAGGCGAATCGCGTCGACCACCGGATTGAAGTCCATCAGCGATTGGAATCCACCGGCGAAGCGAGGCGTTAAGCTGCTCACCAGCGTGGCATTCACCGAAGAGTTGGTCGGGGTCAACACGAGCAGCTTGCCGGTATCCGTCAAGGCGTAGAGTTGATTGTTGGCCGGACGAAAATCGATTCCGATCAAATTGCCGTTGGTCTTGGGAACGCTGCCTACGCGGGTGAAAGTATTCCTTCCATTCGCCAGGACGTAGAGCATGCTGTCGCTGGTCAGGGCATAAATATTGGTTTTGGGCAGGGTCAGGGCTTGCGCCGTCGAAGTAGCGGCCGAGGTGGCCGCCGTGATTGACCACTTGAAACCGCTGCCGGCACTGGTCGAGTATGTGGCCAGAAAGCCCATCACCAGTAAAGCCATCAGAGATAGTGTGGTAGTTGTTCGTTTAGCAAAATACCTTTTCATACTTTCATCCCTCCGTAAAATCCTTCACCAAGTCAAAAAACTGCTTGCTCGCCATTATGAAGAGATAAAGACCCTTCCTAACAGCAACTATAGATTGCCGGTACACCAGCGAACCGGTGACATCTGTTAGGGAGAACGAGATAACAAATCCGCTAATCGGGCGGTAGTGCCTCTGGCCAGAGTGCGCCAGCGGATGATGAGAGATTAGCAGTGGAGGTGCGAAGGGTCGCCTAGCGAAAGATAGGCGCTCCGAAAAAAAGTCGCGAGCCACGCCTATCGAAAGTTAGGTCCGGAGTGACATATGTCGCAACCCTCAACGCAGTCGTGAACAATTGAACAATGGAGGCGATCGGCAGTGACATATGTCTCAGCCGTCAACGCGCGAAACCCGCGAAATCAGCGGTCTTTCGCGCGTTTCGCGTGTTTCGCGGTTCAAAAAACGGAGCCGGAAATCGGGCGGCGGCCTTAACCGAAGGACTCGGCGGTTGCCGCAGTCAAGTGGCTGATCTTCTCCATGAGGTCTTCAACCTGCAGCGGCTTCGAGACGTATTCGTCCATGCCGGCGGCCAGACACTCTTCCCGGTCGCCCTTCATGGCCATGGCGGTCATGGCGATGATCGGAGTGCGGAATCCCTGCAACTGCTCGTATTGGCGGATGAGGGTGGTCGCTTCGAGGCCGTTCAACTCGGGCATCTGAACATCCATGAGGACCAGGTCGAATCGCTCTTGCTGATAGAGGGTGACGGCCTGTTTGCCGTCCCCGGCCAGGACCACCAGATGGCCGCTTTTTTCGAGCAATCGCTTGCCGAGCCGGCGATTGACCTCGTTGTCGTCCACCAACATGATCAGCAGCGGATCTTTCGTGGTCTGGACCGCCTTGTTGGCGTGGGCCGGGAGCCGCCGGTCGGGTTCCGAGGCCAGCCCCATGGTCTTGGTGATCGAGTGCAGGAGATCGCCGGACATGACGGGTTTGGTCAGCCGCGCCGCGATCCGGAGTTCGAGCGATCGTTCCGCCGCGCCCTGTTGAACGGCGGAGGTCAGCAGAATGATCGAGGTGTTCTCGATGCCGGGCGTCTCGCGGATCTGTTGTGCCACGGCCAGACCGTCATGATCGGGCATCTGTCCGTCCAGGAGGACCAGGTGGTAGGGTTGGCGTGCGGCCGCCGCGCGGCTCAATTCGGAGAGCGCCTCCGCCCCGCTGGCGGCCAGGGCCGGTTCCAGCGACCAGCTCTTCAGCAGGCCCTGGAGGACGCGCCGATTGGTCCGGTTGTCGTCGACGACCAGGACCCGCAGTTGATGGAGGTTGGGAATCGCCTCGGCGGTCGGAGACGCCCCTTCCCGGTGGAGCCCGAGTTCGACGGTGAAGTGGAACTGGGTGCCTTCTTTGAGCACGCTCTCGACCCAGATCCGTCCGCCCATGAGCCCGACCAACTGTGAGGAGATGGAGAGGCCGAGGCCGGTGCCGCCGTATTTGCGGGCGGTCGAGACATCGACCTGCTCGAAGGCGCCGAAGACATGCTCGAGCTTGTCGGGAGGAATGCCGATCCCGGTGTCGGCGACCGTGATCTGCAGCGTGAGGCGGTCGCCGGAGAGGGAGAGCCGCCGGACCCGGAGCGTGATCTCGCCCAGTTCGGTGAACTTGATGGCGTTGCCGACCAGGTTGATGATGACCTGGCGGAGGCGAGTCGGATCGCCGACGAGAGTCTCCGGGACGTCGGGATCGACGTCGCAGATCAATTCGAGGCGTTTCTGATGGGCGCGGACGGCGAGCGTCTTCATGGTGCTGCCGAGGGTCTCGCGGAGCTCGAAGGGAGTGGAGTCGATATCGAGCTTGCCGGCCTCGATCTTGCTGAAGTCGAGGATGTCGTTGAGGAGCGAGAGCAGGGCATCGGCGGAAGATTTGACGGTCGAGAGGTACTCGTATTGCTCGTCGGTGAGCCGGGTGTCGAGCGCGAGATCGGTCATGCCGATGATGCCGTTCATGGGCGTGCGAATCTCGTGGGACATGTTGGCGAGAAACTCGCTCTTGGCGTGAGCGGCGGCAATGGCCGACTCTTTGGCGCGGCCCAGTTCGCGGCTCTTCTCGTCCAGTTCGCGATTGCTGCGGGCGAGCCTGGAGGAGAACTCTTTGAGCTCCTGTTCGGCCTTTTTGCGGGCCGTGATGTCATGCGTCAGGACGATGGCGCCGATGATCTGGCCGTCGGCGCTGCGGTGCGGCGCATAGGCGTTGGTCCAGCAGAGTTCGCCCCGGCGGGACTGGATCTGATAGTCCTTGCTGGTGAACGACTCGCCGTTGATCGCCCGCTGATAGTTCTGTTCCAGGTCCAGGCTCTCGAGCGCGGGGACCTCGTGGCAGACCTCGGCGACCGTCTTGCCGATCACCTGCTCGGCCCGAATCCCGGTCAGTCTCTCCATGGCCCGGTTCCAGAGCACGTAACGGATCTGGCGGTCACAGACGGCGATGCCCTCGGCGGCGTTGACGATGATGGTCTCGCTGAACTGGCTGGCCTCGCGCCAGGCGGTCTCGGCATATTGGCGATCGGTGACCTCCGATTGGAGCTGGGCCGTCCGCTCGGCCACGATCTGCTCCAGTTCCTCCTTGCGCATCTCCAGGTTCTTGAGAGCCCCGTCTTCGGCCTCCAGCTTGGCCTGTTGGAGCAGCCGGATGCGATCGGCCAGCGCCAGCGACAACAACAGGGCGTCCAGCGAGATCCCGATCGCAATGCTGTCGTTGTGGAGCAGATGGAAGGGGATCACGCCGCTGACGACCAGCCCGAAGGCCAGCAGCCCGAGGCAGGAGGCCAGGTGCCCCAGAATATGGAAGCGGGCCTCTCGCTTCCCGGCTCGCCAGGCGATCACTCCGACCGACATCGAGACCACCGGGAAGATCAGGGTCATCAGGATCAGGAGCTGAGAGGCCTGCATGATCGAGAGGATCAGCGGCGAGACGGTCAGAAAGATGTTGATGCCGATCATCAGCTTGAGGCCGAGATCCAGGCGGCGGTCTTCCCGGGTTCGCAGAAACTCTCGCGTAAAGAGCTGAAGCAGAACCAGCGAACCGCCGGAGCAGAAGAGGAGCCCCTCGTTGCCGAGCCAGGTCGAGCCCGGAGTGAGGAAGATCGACCCGTGTCCGTTGAGGGCGCTCATGCTCAGATAGGAGACGCACAGATAGAGCACATAGAAGAAATAGGCGCGTTCCCAGAGCAGGAGAAAGACGAACAGGTTGTAGACGAAGAGGGAGCCGAACAGCCCGAGCATCACTCCGTGGAGCAGGCGCTCGGTCTCGACGGTCTTCTGCAACGCCTGCTCATCCAGGATCTCGATCGGGAGCATGATTACGGAGTCTTCCGATCGGACGCGGAAATAGAGGTCGGCGCTTTCGCCCGCTTCCAGATGAAAAGGCAGGATCATGGTCGCCGCGAGATAGGGGCGATCGCGGGCGGCGATTCGGTCGCCGGTCTCGACGGTCTCGCGCCGATTGCGCACCCCCACCACATGGAGCGAGACGAAATCTATCATCGTATGTTTGATATCGACATAGAGGGGGGCCGCCTGCGGGCGCCGGTTCTGGACCGGGAGATGAAACCAGTAGGCGGAATGGGAATAGCCGTAGTTGGGAGTCGCGACGGGCACATTCTGAAAGCGGTCGCGCCGTTGGAGAATCTGGTCGAGCGTGGCGGTCCCTTCGGGATCCTCCAGCACCTGCAACTGCCCGACGACCACTTCATTCGCCGGACCGGCCGGCGTGGGGGAACTGGCGGTCTCGAGCGCGGCCACCCGCCGGGCGCTGAAGATGACCAGGCTCAGCACCACCACGATGGCGGCCGTGAGCAGCGGCATTCTGTTGACGATCGGCCCGTCTCCTCTAACTGGGTACATCACCCTATGCTCATCGTCAGGGTCCGACCGGCACTTTAGCGGCTTTCAGTCGCTTAACCGCGAAACACGCGAAATGCGCGAAATAATCGGTCGATTTCGCGCATTTCGCGTGTTTCGCGGTTAAGGGCGAGGAGTTTTGCCGCTAGAAACTCAACTTCAACGCCAACTGGACGATCCGGGGATCGAAGGCCGAAGTGAAGCCGCCGAAGCGGTTCGCCGGGGTCTCTTCGCTGCCCCTGACGCGCACGTCTCTCGCCCCCAGTTGATTGAGGTAGAGCACGCCATTGGTATTGCCGTTCACGGCTTTGTAGTTGGTTCGATTGAGCAGGTTGAACGCGTCGAGGATGAATTCGAAAGAGCGCGGATCGTCGTCGCCGAAACGGAAGCGCCGCCCCAACCGCCAATCCATATTGAAATAGCCCGGCCCGACCCCGGTATTGCGGCCCACGGCCAGCGGGCGGTCGTTGCCGTTGGAATCCATATTGATATCGAGCCCGGTCGTGATGTTGAACGGGAAACCGTTGCGGAGCGTCAGGATCGGCGAGACGTAGAAATTGGAGAGCACCGATTGGTGCCAGGGTCTCCCCGCCCCTCCGCGGAAGGGGCTGTCGAAGATGGCCGCGACCGAGAGCCGCTGGCGCACGTCGAAGGTCGAAAGGCCCCGCTCGGCGCGCGTGTTGGTGCCGTCCTGCGGCGCCTGGTCAATGTTGAGGTCGGTCGCGTCGTCGATGGTCTTCCCGTAGGTGTAGGATCCGATCAGTTGGTAGTAGCGGCTGAATCGTTTGTTCATCGAGAACGACAGCCCGTGGTAGATCGAATTGCCGGCCGTCTCCAGCACGAAGTCGGCGAGGACCGTCGGATTGGCGCGGCCGACCAGTGAGGGGCGTCCCAGCGCGTCGAGCACCGTCGGGTCCGGAAGCGCATTGACCTGCCGGTTGCGAATCAGTTTCGCTCCGCGCGTCAGCCGATAGTTGAGCGAGACGGTCCAATCGCGCTGCAATTGATGCTCGATGCCCAGGCTGCCCTGAACGCTGTAGGGATTGACCGCGTTGCCGGCCAGACGCTGGAGCAGGCGATTGGTGCTCGTGCTGCTGGAGAGGCCCAGCAGCGTCATATAGGCCGACTCCGGAATGCTGCCGCTCGAGGGGAAGGTCAAGATCCCGCTGGAGACCAGTTGTCGATAGAAACAGACGGCGGGCGGCACGCCCATCGCGAGCGCCGCGGCGCAGGTCGAGTTCGGAGAGATCGGGGTCTGGCGCGGGTCGGCCGTGACCCGGAGCGCGTTGCCGTTGCCCGAGAGGCTCGAGATGAGGGCCGCCGCTCCATACAGCGATTGGAAGTAGACGCCGCCGCCGCCCCGGACCAGCGTCCGCCCGTCTTTGAACGGATCGAAGCTGAAGCCGACGCGCGGGCCGAAATTGTTGTTGTCGCGCGGAGTGCCCGGAGGCTGCATCTGGTAATCGTAGCGCAGGCCGAAATTGAAGTACCAGTGCTGGTTGACTCTCACGCTGTCCTGCCAGTAGAGGCCGATCAGGTTGCCCGAGCCGTAAGAGTTGGGGTTGCCGAAGCCCTGGGTGATCGCCCGCGGAAAACCGAAGTTCAGTTGCTGGACGGTGCTCAGCGGCTGTGTGGTGACGACCGGAACGAGGTCCGGACGGCCCAGTCCGCCGTTCGCGACCGGAGTGTTGAGCGCCGAGACCAACTGGGTGGACGCCGCGTCGCCCAGCACCGCGCTGAGCGGGATCTGCGATTGCGAGAAGAAGAGAATGCCGCCGCTGCCGTAAGCGTTGTAGTTGTCGACGGCGGTTCGATTGAATTCGCCGCCGAATTTGAAGTTGTGCCGGCCGTGGGTCAAGCTGAAATTGTCGACGAACTGGATGCGCCGCTGGGTGCGATCGGAGGGCAGGGTGAACTCGCGCCCGAAGAACCCGATGCCGGAGATCACGTACCGGGGGCCGAACGGATCGACCGTATTGGCGTTGAAGACGTTGCGCACGAGCTGCAGGCGAAATTCGTTGGAGACGCCGTTGCGGAAGAGATGGGTCTCACCGCCGGAGAGGGTGTGGTCGTGGACCGCGAGGTCGAAACCCGCCGAAGGCGCAAACTGGCCGCCGACGCCGATGTTGTGCTGGCTGTCGTTGGTCACGCCGTATCGGAAGAAGAGGTAGTCCCGCTCGCTGAGGGCGTGGTCGACCCGCAGACTGCCGGTGCTCGACGTCTCGCTCACCGGGAAACTGCCGGTCGAACCGGTCAGAAAATTGTAGGTGGTGCGGTTGATCGGAAAGGTCTGGGTGGGCGATGGGAACGGACTGTTGGGGCCGGTCGTCAAGAGCGCCTGCAGTTGCCCTCCCTGCGCGGCGTAGGCCGAAGAGCCGGACCGGCTCAGAGCCTGGATCAGGTTTTGTTGTCCCGCGGTCGGTTGCAGGATCGAAGGATCCGTCAGGATCGTCGTGAAGGCCGATTCGCGACGAAAAAGCCCTTCGTAGGAGGTGAAGAAGAAGGTGCGGTCCTTGCTGATGGGACCGCCGAGAGTAAAGCCGGGCTGGTTGCGTTTGAATGGCGGATCCTGTTGCTGAGAAGTGGCGAAGTTGTTGCGGGCGTCCAGTCGTTCGTTGCGCAGATAGTTGTAGACGTTCCCGCGAAAGCGATTGCTGCCGGTCTTCGAGACGATGTTGATCACCCCGCCGCTGGCCCGCCCGAACTCCGCGTTATAGCCATGGCTGTTGATCTGAAACTCCTGAACGGTCTCCTGGGTGATGGTCGGGCGCACCCCGTTGCTGGCGACGTCGTTATTATCCACGCCGTCGATCTGGACGCTGTTGGCGCGGCCGTTCTGGCCGGCGAACGAGAGGCCGGAGGTCGGCAACTGCGGCAGCAGTCCGGCTCTGAAGGCCGGATTCTCCTCGGCCACCCCCGGAGTCAACATGACGAAATCGAGAAAGTTGCGCCCGTTGATCGGCAGATTGTTGATCGCCTTCTGCGTGATGGTGGTGGCGAGGTGCGTCCGCTCGGGCTCCAGGATCGGCGTCTCGATCTCGACCAGCTCGACGCTGCTGGTCAGGCCGAGCGCGACCTCGAAGTTGAAGACGGCGGTCTGGCCCACCGTCAGCAAAATTCCTTTTTTGATCTGCGGAACGAAGCCCTCGGCTTCGATCTTCAATTCGTATTCTCCGGGCGGCAGCAATTGGATGCGAAAAGCGCCGGAGGCATCGGTCAGAACCGTGCGCTTCAATCCCGTGACCACGTTGACCGCCGTGATCTTGGCTCCGCGCACCCACGATTTCGACGGATCCGAGACCGCGCCCGTCAGATCCGCCGAGGCGCTCTGTGATTGGGCCAGAGCGGGGAGATGGTTCACCAAGAGCACGGCCAGCAGGCAGAGTACGCCCATCAAATGCTTCAGCATGAGTCCTCCTAAATCCGTTGTGTGCTGCAATTGCTTAACTCGATTCCGACTGTTTCGTCCCAATCACCATTCCGATCACCTCACAGCCAGATGCAGGCCTACTGGCAGACAGAAAACACGAGGGCTCTGTAGTGGGGTTACGTGGTTCCAGCTATCTCCGGGCAGGGCACCGAAAGCTGTCGATAAAGTAGCAGGAATTAATGGAGTCGTCGCCTATCGAAAGTTAGGTTGGCCATAAAAAGTCTGGGCGCTCACCGCGCGCCGGTTCCGAAGCGGCATTCATCGACGTCGGAGACTCCGTCCCGATCGCGATCCGGCAGCGGCAGGCGGAACCGTTTGAAGAAGGCCCAGGCGTCTTCGGAGACATTGAGACTTCGGACGCGGTAGATATTGATGTGGTTGGCGACCATGCTGCAGAGCGAGACCTCGGTTCCTCCGGCGCAATCGGTATAGGTCTCACACCGGTTGAGGCCGCCGGTCGTCGTGCGCGGCGCCCCGGAACAGCGGTTGGTCTTGGCCCAGAACTCGAAGGTCTCCCGGATCGGCCGGAACGTGCGGCCGCCGCGGTAGGGGACGATCTGATCGCTGAGGCCGTGATACATCTTGATCGAGATCGGGCGGGCCGGTCGGCAGTTGTTGAAGTTCCGGAACTGCAGGCCGCCGGACATGCCGGCCACTCCGGCGAACAGATCGGCCGCTTCGCAGGCGAGCCGGTGGCTCAGCATCGAACCGTTGGAGTGGCCCGTGGCGTAGATGCGGGAGTGATCGATCCGGACCCGCTGCGAGATCTCCGTCACCAGGGCCCTGATGAACTCAACATCGTCGATGTCGCGATCGCCCAGAAAGATGGCATCGCCGGCGTTCCACTGGCGGTCGATGCCCTGGGGATGCGCCACCACGAAGCCGTTGCTCCGCGACAGCTCGTTGAAATCGGACTGCCGGGCCTGAAACTCCTTGGTCTGGGTGTAAGGGTGGATATCGACCACCAGCGGCGCGGGCTGGGCGCTGTTCAGGCCGGTGGGGATGTGAAGATCATAAACCCGGTCGATTCCGCCGGACCTCAGGTTGAGCGTGTAATCTCCCGGCCCCAGACGATTGGGCGGACAGTCCGGCTGCACCAGACTTGACGCCGGCATCGCCAGCCAGGACCAGATGATCAACAATGATGCCAGCCGCTTTCGCATCAAACGATCTCCATCAAGAAGTCTAGGGAAGTCTAGAAAAGTCGAAACCTATCCCCAGAAGTCTGAAAGTCCAGAGAAGTCGGGAATGGTCTTCCGACTTCTCTAGACTTCCCTGGACTTTTCCAGACTTCTCCAGACTTCAAATCAGTTTGAGTTGGCGTGCATGCGCCACCGCCTGGGTTCGGCTGCAGACGTTGAGCTTGCCGTAGATCTGGTTGAGGTGCCACTTGGTGGTCCCCTCGGTGATGTCCAGTTTGGCGGCGATGTCGCGGTTC
>DATEFT010000437.1:0-6491 GCA_035280505.1 Blastocatellia bacterium
TGCCCGAGGTATAGAGTATCAGGGCGAGGGTTTCGGAATCGAAATCGGCCAGCGATTCCCCGGCGACTCCGGCGAGCGCCGCCTCCAGACTCAAGGTCGCCACCCCCTCAGGTTCCCAGGCCTCGCCGCCGGCTGCCAGCACGACTTCGAGCTCGGGCGGAGATTGTTCCGACAATACGGCCCGCATCGATTCACGTTGATCCGGGGTGACGACGGCCAGGCGCGCGCCGCAATCGCGCAGGATCGACCGAATCTCCGCCGCTCCCAGCATCGTACTACACGGCACGGCAATGGCGCCCAGACCGATCACGCCGAGAAAGGCCGCGACCCACTCCGGCCCATCGCACATGATCAAGGCGACCCGGTCGCCCCGCTTCACCCCCAGGTCTTTGAAGACCCGGCGACATTGCCCGCTCAGATGATCAAGCTCGCTGAAACTAAGCTCCCGGTCGTCACTGATGACGGCGGTCTGCTCCGCCCTCTCCCGGGCGTGGGTCGCCAGATAGTCGACGATGCTGCGCGCAACCTTCTCGACCACGAGTCACCTCCGTAGCAAGATCCGGCTTACCGGGTTCGATAACCGGGATGGCGATAAGCGATGTTTTGAAAATACTCGACTGATCTTCTCGTTACTCAAAATCCGGATGGTGGTCCCCGGCCTCCGGCCAGGTCTGCCCGGCTGGTACTATAGTACCGTCTTGACACGATTTACAATCGCATTATAGTTCTGGCGAAGGGCGGTAAATGTAAAATGGGTGACAAAGATGAAAGGATCCGGTTGCTGAAGGAGATCGGCAATCGGTGAAGGCGAGGCGCGGTTGACCGTCAAGACCAGCGGCAAATCGACCGGCCGAGTCGCCAGTGAGATGGTCGAGGCGCTTTCAACCTGAGCCGCGGCGCTCCGGGCGGGTAACGCTGTCGCCTTACTCGGCGCGCAGAGTCTCCACCGGATCCACGGCCGCGGCCCGTTGTGCCGGGAAGTAACACGCGGCCAGCGTCGCCGCCAACAACACGACGGGCATGACGGCGTAGGTCATCGGATCCAGCGGCGTCACGCCGAACAGCAGCGACTTCATCAGACTGGACAAGGCCGCCGCCCCCCCCAGTCCCAAAACGCAACCCGTGGCGCAAAGGATCACGCCGCGCCGCAGAAACATGCGGCTCACCATCGACGGCGCCGCGCCCAGCGCCAAACGGATCCCGACCTCTCTTCGCCGCTGCGCGACCGTGTAGGCGATCACGCCGTAGATGCCGACGACGCCGAGCAACAGCGCCATTCCGCCCGCGATCGCCAGCATCACCAGTGTGAATGAGGTTCTCGCCATCGACCGGCCATGCAGCTCCGCCATGGACTGCACGGTGGCCATCGCCAGATTGGCATTCACGGACCACACGGCCTGCTCCACCTCACGCAGAAATCCCTCGTTCCCCGTGCGCGCGCTGCGGAGCGTGAAGGTGACATAGCGGGTGACGGACTGAAATAATCTCGCGCCGAACGTGGGCCAGTACACGGTCGCCGGGGCGATGTCTTGCACGCCGTTATCATAGACGTCCTGCACGACGCCGATCACCTCGCGAAAATTCCCGACGTACCCAATGCGCTGACCGAGTGCGGCGCGCGGATCTCCCCAGTACTCCCGCGCCAGGTTCTCGGAGATCAGGACCACCGGCCGCCGCTCCAGCAGATCGGCCCACTCATAGCTGCGGCCGACGATCAGGCGCGTGCCCATGGACTCCAGGAATCCGGGCGAGATGTCCTTGAATCGCCGCATCGGCGGGAACTGCCCCGGCAACCGGGGTCGGCCTTCCACTTCGATGCCGTCCCAATTCGGTGGCAGCCCGTCGGTCGGGATCGTGCTGGCAAACCCCACCGACGAGACGCCCGGCAACGCCGCCAGCCGCTCTTGGATCTGCCGATGAGTGAGCATCACTCGTTCGGGCTCGGCGATCAAGGCCGGTGGAATCGCGATCCGCAGCGTTTGAATCTGCTCCGGCCCGGTGAAGCCCGGCTGCACCCGGTTCAACGCCTGAAACGTGCGGATCATCAGCCCCGAACAGACCAGCAGCACCAGCGCCAGAGCTACCTGCGCCACCACCAGGACATCCTGCGCCCGATGCTTCTGCCGACTATCGGTGGCTGATCGGCCTCCTGCCCGCAGGGCCGGACTGAGCTTCGGCCGCGCATATTGCCAGGCCGGGATCAGTCCCAACAGCAAACCCGCGATCAACGAAACGCCCAACGCAAATCCCGCCGTCCGCACATCCATGGAGATCTCATTCAACCGTGGCAAACTCGCCGGACCAATGGCCACCACGGCCTTCAACAGCACGGCGGCCAGGGCCGTCCCCAACAGTCCGCCCAACAACCCCAGCGCCAGGCTTTCCACCAGCAGTTGGCGGATAATCTGCCACCAACCGGCGCCCAGCGCCGCGCGCACGGCCAATTCACGCTGCCGCGCCTCGGCCCTCACCAACAGCAGGTTCATGACATTGGCGCAGGCAATCAGCAGGACCATCCCCATGGTCCCCATCACCATCCACAGACCCTGTTCGATCCGCCCGACCACGTCTTGCCGCAGTGGCCGAAGGGCCGGCGTGATTCTCCATTGCTCCCAGCTTCGCGGATTGACGCCCTGGGGCGCGGGCCACGAACTCATCCAGATGGGAACCATCCGCGCAATGTCGGCGCCGGCCGCCTCCAGCGTCACCCCCGGTTTCAACCTCGCGACGGTCCGGAGAAAAAAGCCGGGCAGAATCTGTTGCGCGCGATTGAACTGAAACGGCAGGATCAGTTCCGCCTCCGTGCCGACCACGCCGAACCCGGCCGGCATGACGCCCACGATCTGCACCGGTTGCGCACTCACGGTCAGGCTCTTCCCGATCACCGCCCGGTCCCCGCCAAACCGCCGTTGCCAATACCCGTAGCTCAGCATCACGACCTGGGCCGCGCCCGGCGTCTGATCCGCCTCCGCAAGCCACCGCCCGGCTGCGGGCTTCACGCCCAGCGCCTCCAGCACGCCTTTCGTGACAACGAGGGTCCTTACTTCTTCGGGCTCTCCCTGGCCCGTAATCGTGGCCGTCGCGGCGGTCCACCCGCCAATAGCTTCGAAACTTTGATTGTGATCCGCGTAGGTAAAGAACATGGAGGCGGACAGCCGCAAGTCGCCCGAGGCGCTCATCAGCCCCGGGGCTCCCGGCGCGGTGTGCTGCACCGAGATCAGCCGGTCCGCCTCCGGATAAGGCAAGGGCTTCAGCAGTATTCCATTCACCACGCTGAAGACTGCGATGTTGGCGCCGATCCCGATCGCCAGGGTGAGAATCGCCGCGACGGCGAAGCCCGGGCTCCTGCGCAGCGTGCGCAGGGAAAAACGAACGTTGCGCATGGTTTCTTCCAGGAACGAGAGCGTGCTCATGCGGTAGACCTCCTCAGTCACATACGTGATGTTGCCGACCTTGCTGCGGGCCGCGGCCTGGGCGTCCGGCAGCTCCATGCCGCGCCGAAGATTCTCCTCCGTCTGCATTTGGAGGTGAAACTGGATCTCTTCATCGAGACGCTGGCCCAACTCCCGCCGCCGGAACAGGGCGGAGAATCTTGAAGCCAGGAAACGGAACCGCACCATATTGATCCTCCATCCGGGGCATCCAGGGCAGACCGGGCCTACCGGGCGCTGCCGAGGACACGCGTGATGAACGCCACCATCCGCTCCCAATTCTCGGCTTCGAGCGCCAACTGTTTCCGCCCCTGTTTGGTGATGGAATAAAAGCGGGCCCGGCGGTTGTTCTCCGAGGTGCCCCACTCCGACGAGATCCAGCCATTCTGCTCCAGCCTCATGAGCGCCGGATACAGGGTCCCGTACTTCATCTCCAACAGATCCTGGGAGACCTGCTCGATCCGCTTGGCAATCCCCCAACCGTGGATCGGGCCCATCGTCTCCACTGTCTTGAGGACCAGCAAATCAAGGGTGCCCTGCAAAAGGTCAGCCTTGTCTTTCCCCACGGGACGTCCTTCCTTTCTGTTCCTGTTCTTTTCTCTCTCTCTCTTTTCGTTCCTTTATAGAACGACTATAAGAGTATAGGCGGGCTCTTATAGACTGTCAATAAGGGACTCACTTTCGCGGATTTCGCGGTTGAGGAAGAAGCGGCGGAGACCAACTGCAATATATTGCAATTGAATCTTGCCGATTCTAGTATTATAGTACATGGCATCTACACGGAGAGATCGTCGTTTCAAGCCGGAGAGCCAAACCAACTGGAGGGTCAGGGATAATGATCAACTTTGAAACCTCGCCCGCAGAGTACCGCCATTGGAGACTGAACGTTGACGGAGCCGTCGCGAAGCTGGAGATGGACGTCCGGGAAGATGGAACGCTCGAGCCGGGTTATAAGTTGAAACTCAACTCCTACGACCTGGGGGTCGATCTCGAATTGGCCGACGCGGTGCAACGCCTGCGGTTCGAGCATCCCGAAGTCAAAGTCGTGATCGTCACCAGCCTCAAGCCGCGAATCTTCTGCGCGGGCGCCAACATCTATATGCTCGCCGCGTCATCCCACGCGCACAAGGTAAATTTCTGCAAATTCACCAATGAGACCCGCTGCGCGATCGAAGACGCTTCAGCGCGCTCCGGTCAGCATTACCTGGCGGCGCTTAACGGGACGGCCTCGGGCGGCGGTTACGAGCTGGCCCTGGCCTGTGAAGAGATCTATCTCATCGACGACGGCAATGCGGCGGTGTCGCTCCCGGAAGTGCCGCTGCTCGGCGTGCTGCCCGGAACCGGCGGGTTGACTCGGCTGGTGGACAAGCGTCAGGTCCGCCGCGACCGCGCCGATCTCTTTGCGACGCTGGCTGAAGGCTTAAAGGGCAACCGCGCCAGAGAATGGGGATTGATCGACGACTATTTTCCGCCCAGCAAATTTCAGGCGGCCGTCACGGCCCGTGTTCAAGAGTTGATCGCGAAGAACCCGGAGCCCAAGAGCGGGCCGGGGATAAAACTCGGCCCACTCCAGGTCGAGGCCGCGGAGGCCGGGCGTCAATACGTCAACGTCACCCTGCGGCTCAACCGCGAGAAACGTTACGCGGACCTGACAGTTCGCGGGCCTGACGCCGATCTGCCGACCGGCCCGGAGGAGATCCTCAAACTCGGAGACGCCTACTGGCCGCTCCGAACCTATCGAGAGCTGGATGATGCGCTGCTGCACCTCCGCCTCAACGAGCCGGAGATCGGCCTGGTCTGCCTGCGAACCGAAGGTCTGATCGAAAACGTGTTGGCGGTCGATCGGACGCTCGGCGAACATCGAGATCATTGGCTGGTAAACGAGATCGTCCTGCAGTCGGCGCGAGTGTTGCGGCGGCTCGATCTGACGGCCAAAAGCTTCTTCGCCATAATCGAGCCGGGCAGTTGTTTTGCCGGCAACCTGCTCGAACTCGCGCTGGCCGCGGACCGCACCTATATGCTCAACGATCCGCAGTTCGCGGTTGAAGTCGCGGCGAGCCGGCTGAACAGCGGGGCCCTGCCGATGAGCAACGGACTGACGCGCCTGCAATCCCGCTGGCTGGGCAATCCGGCGAGGGGCCTGGAGATCGAAACGCGTCTCAACACGCAGGCGGCAATCGATGAGGGTCTGGTCACCAGCGCGCCGGATGAGCTGGACTGGGATGATGAGATTCGGGTGGCGATCGAGGAGCGGATTTCGCTCTCTCCCGACGCGTTGACCGGAATGGAAGCCTCCTTACGCTTTGCCGGCCCGGAGACGATCGACACCAAAATCTTCGGGCGCCTGACGGCCTGGCAAAACTGGATCTTCCAGCGCCCCAACGCCGTCGGCGAGCACGGCGCGCTGACCAGCTACGGCAAGCCGTCGCAACCGAAATTCGATCATCGCAGAACCTAGAGGAAGTCTGGACCGGCCCGAATATGAGCGTGTACGATCGCATTCCGAATAATGTCAATCTCTCCGAAGACCCGCGTCTGCAACGGGCGCTGGAGAAGTGGCTGCCTAACTTTCTCGATTGGTGGCGTCAGATGGGACCGGACGGGTTCCAGGAGAAAGAGGTCTATCTGCGGACGGCGGTGAGCGTCGAACCGTCAGGCTGGGCCCACTTCGATTACGTCAAGATGCCGGATTATCGCTGGGGCATCTTTCTGACGCCGCCCGATCCGGAGGCCCGGATCGGTTTCGGCGACAACTATGGACTGCCCGCCTATCAGGAGGTGCCCGGCGAGTTTCGCAATCCGCTGCGCCGCCTGATCGTCACTCAGGGCGATACCGAGCCGGCCTCGGTCGAGCAGCAGCGCCGGCTCGGCCAGACCTGCCCCTCGCTCTACGATCTGCGCAATCTCTTTCAGGTGAATGTGGAAGAAGGCCGCCACCTGTGGGCGATGGTCTATCTGCTGCAGCGGTACTTCGGCCGCGACGGGCGGGAGGAAGCGGAGGGATTATTGCAGCGCCGCAGCGGCAATCCCGACAAACCGCGTATTCTGCAGGCCTTCAAT
>DATEFT010000438.1:0-9831 GCA_035280505.1 Blastocatellia bacterium
GAAAAGATGTGGCCCGGAGAAGATCCGATCGGAAAACGGATGACCGTCGGGGTCCCGCTGCCCAACGAACAGCCCGATTGGGTAACGGTGATCGGCGTTGTGGGCAATGTCAAACATACGACCCTCGCCGGTGAGACTGGGATGCAGATGTACCAGGTGTCCGCACAATCGCCCTTCGTCACAGAAGGGCTCGGCCGCACCATGAATTTTCTGTTGCGGACCGACACGACCCCGACAGCCATCGCCGATTCGGCGCGAAAGGTCTTCGCTGATCTAAACCCGACGCTTCCGGTGTCGAACGTCAAAAGCATGGAGGAGATTATTTACGATTCGGTCGCCCCGTTCCGGTTCAATGTGTTCCTGCTGGGCCTGTTCGCCGCAATCGCGATGGCGCTCACTCTGGTGGGCGTGTACGGCGTCATGAGTTACGCCGTCACGCAACGAACGCGGGAAATCGGCATCCGCATGGCGCTGGGCGCGCAACCCGGGCAGGTCCGACTCCTTGTCTTCCGGCAGGGGCTGATCCTCTCCTCCGCCGGATTGTTTTTCGGCCTGGCCGGCAGCCTGGGGTTGATGCGACTGATCTCAGGGTTGCTCTTCGGCGTGAGCGCGAACGACTCGGCAACCTTTCTGGCGGTCGGCGCGGGACTGGTTTTCACTACGCTTGCGGCCTGTTACATTCCGGCCCGCAAGGCCACGCGAATCGATCCGATCGTCGCCTTGCGGCGCGAGTGAAGCGTTGGAGAGGCGAGCGTAGCTGGCGATGAACTCGGTGAATGATCTCGCCGCTCGGAATGTGGCTCGGTCCTGCAGCCTGGTCAGTGGAAGGCACCAAACATGTGAGCAGGCTGTCATCTTGCTGCAGCGAGTTTGGCGATCGACGCCGCAATCGCGCTCAGCGCAGCGGCTTGGGAGCTATCGTCACTGATCCGCTCCGCCGTCCTGATCGCCTCCGCCAGCAGCAGGCTGTGGCCATCCATTAGGAGATGCAGTTCCATCTGGAATTGAAGGCGGAAGAGAACCGGCGGGCCGGGATGGCGCGGAGCGATGCTGTTGGTCGGCGTTGGAGTCGTCATCGGTTTGAGTGCGGCGTTCGCCGCCACCCGCCTGGTGGCGAGCATGTTGTTCGGACTCAGCCCCACTGACCCCGTGACCATTGCGCTGGCGGTGTTGTTAATGCTGACGGTGGCGGCGCTGGCCGGTTACCTGCCCGCGCGTCGCGCAACGCAGGTCAATCCGATGGCCGCGCTCAGAGACGAGTGACGGACCGTCACCCCGTGCCTGAAATTTCGAAGGCTTGAGGCGGAACCGCGGGGCGTCCTCAGAGCTTCCGTGAATAGAGCCTTTTGGCGCCCTTCAAGTCGGCGGACCCATTGTCCAGGATCGTCAGTTCAAAATGGTTGCTGTCGATCCATCGAAGCTCTCCATCCGCCGCTTCATCCGTTTCATCCGTAATCTGTTCATGAAGGATGCCATCGGAGAGTTCCCATCGGCAGGTTCTGGTGATCGAACCATAAGCGCCGACAAACAGATAATTGCAGGTTCCATCGCGGTTGGCTTGCCAGGTGATTTTCGATCTGATTCCCTGCTCGACCACCTCGGTCTGCCAGGCCCCGATCAGGGTGGTCGAATCCAAAGACGACGTTTTTTCCGCGGGCGCCACTGCGCTCTTCGGCCGGTGCTCGGTGAGAAGGTTGCCGATCGGTGAGGTTAACAAGGTGTAGGCCCACCGTCCGCAACTGACCATCGAAACCAGCAGGACGACGGTCACCGGTAAAAGAATTCGCGAACTCCGCCGCGGAGACCTGGCCATGGGCGCACCGACGCCGGGGGCGAGGCTGGGAACAGGCCGTCCCGGGGAACTCTCTCTCGGTTTCAAGCCGGGAGCGCTCTCGACGGGCGGTCGTAAGGCCTGAGTGTTCATCGCCGCGCCGCGCCGCTCCGGTTGGGTGAGGGGCTGGGGGCCCGGATCTGTTGGGATGATCTGGGTATTCATGACCTGGGCGGATCTGCTTTCGATCATCTCTCCGGGCCTGGAGTCGGAATATTCCTCAAGATATTGTTTGAGAACCTCGGGATCCAGGTTGGGGGACTGTTTGCTCTCCGAGGGCTCTTCCGATCGAGGGGCGCGATCTCCTTCGACCTCGGGTTTCAGGACCCTGGTCCGTCTTCCGTCGGTCACCTCTTCCGGTTGGGGGCGGTGACCACTTTCGATGGCGGCCTTCAGTTCGCGGGCAAATTCACGGGCGCCCTGATGCCTTTGTGATGGATCTTTGGCCAGCGCTTTCATGACGACCTCATCGATGGCCAGGCTGCAGGTCTCCGGCCGCCGCTTTGACGGAGGCGGCGGCATGACATAGAGGTGCAATTGCAGATACTCGTTGAGATCCTGAGCCCTGAACGCCAGCTCACCGGTCAGCATTTCGTAGACGACCGTCCCCAGCGCATAGATATCGGCTCGTCCATCGATCTCGTGGCGAGTCAATCCGCGCGATTGTTCCGGCGACAGGTATGGGCCGGTGCCGATCACCACGCCGGACAGGGTCCGGGTCTCGGACTCCTTCAGCGTCGCGATCCCGAAATCCAGAACTTTGACCAGTTGGCCATCATCGTCGTGAGTAAGAAAGATGTTGTCGGGTTTAATATCGCGGTGAACGATCTCGCGACGATGCGCGGCGTTGAGGGCATCGCAGATTTGCCGGGTGATCTCGGCCACTTCCACCGGCGGAATCGGTCCCCGGCGCAATCGCTCCCGCAGCGATTCGCCCTCCAGATGCTCCATGACGAAATAGTGCCGGTCATGAGCCTCGCCGCTGGCGAACATGGTGACGATATTGCGCTGGTTCAAGCTGGCCAGGACTTTGCGCTCATTGTTGAACCGCTGCAAACACCACTTCTCCAAACCGGCGTGCATCAGTTTAATCGCCACTTTTCTGCCGACCGGTTCTTCTATCGCCAGATAGACTTCGCCCATTCCGCCTTCGCCGAGTTTGTCGATCAGACTGTAATTACCGATCCGATCGAAAGGCAGCATCCCGCGTGGTCCTTCAGATATTGTTGGCCTCATGACTCCTTACACCACAATCGGCTGTCGTTGGCCGGATAATTGACCGGCGTCTCCGAGATGATTTTCCGAGGTGACTCGAGGCGGGGCAGGTCACTTTAGCTTCATTTTATGGAATTGCTAATCGAATTACGAGATCATTATACACAGGGAACCCATCGAGAGCCCGGATTTTTCCGAAATTCGTGAGATTATGGTCGTAGCCTGTTTAGACCTCTCCGCCTGGTCAATAACTGCTTGAGGAATGGTAAGATTGGCCGCTCACCGTGAATCCGCAGACTGCGGCGCCGGCCGGACGCCTTCGATCCGGCGCGGGACTTTTCCTGACGCGCTTCAAACAGGATGAAAATTAGATATGAAACAGGTGGCTTCCCTCTCCTTTCTCTTGTTGTGGTTCAACCTTCAGGCTCCGGCGCAGTCTACCTCGCCGGTCGTGGCGACCGTGCGCCAGTACCGTCAGGCGCATGAGACGGAGATTCTCCGAGAATTCGCACAGTTGCTGGCGATCCCCAACGTCTCGGCGGATCTCCCGAACGTGCGGCGCAATGCCGAATGGATCGTGCGGATGCTCGCCCGGCGCGGCCTCAATCCGCGATTGCTCGAAGTCCCCGGCGCCTCGCCGGCCGTCTACGGCGAGCTGTTGACGCCGGGCGCGACGCAGACGCTGATCTTCTATGCCCACTATGACGGGCAGCCGGTTGAGCCGGCGAAATGGGCCGGCGGCGATCCTTTCGCCCCGGTGCTCCGCACGGCTCCCCTCGAACTCGGCGGGCAAGAGCTTCCCTTCCCGGCCGAGGGCCAGAAGTTCAATCCCGAATGGCGTCTCTTCGCGCGCGGCGCCGCCGACGATCGCGCGCCGATCATGGCTCTCGTGGCCGCGCTCGATGCCATGCGGGCCCATCACATCCAGCCGACGGCGAATTTCAAGTTCTTCTTCGAGGGCGAAGAGGAGGTCGGTTCGACCAACCTGCGACGGATCATTGATGCCCATCGCGAGCTCTTGAAGGGGGACGTCTGGTTGATCTGCGATGGCCCGGTCAATCAGAACCGGATGATGCAGCTCTACTTCGGGGTCCGCGGCGTCATCGGGTTGGAACTGACCGTATATGGCCCTCGTCGCGAATTGCACAGCGGGCATTACGGGAACTGGGCGCCGAACCCGGCTCTGAGGCTGGCTCAGTTGCTGGCCACGATGAAGGACGAAGACGGACGCGTTCTGATCGAAGGCTGGTACGACCGGGTCGCGCCGCTCAGCGGGAGCGAGAAGCAAGCTCTGGCCGAAGCGCCGGACAACGATGAACAACTGAAACAGGAACTGCTGCTCGGCAGCACCGAAGGCCAGGGCCGCAAACTGAACGATCTGATCAATCTGCCCTCGCTCAATATCCGCGGCCTCTCCAGCGGCTCGGTCGGCGCCACTGCACGCAATGTCGTACCTGCGACGGCTACGGCCTCCCTCGATATTCGCCTGGTCAAAGGCCTCTCTCCCGAGCAGGCGATCACCGCCTTCCTGGCCCATCTCCGCAAACAGGGATGGCATCTGGTCGATGCCGAACCTGACGAAGCCACGCGGCTGAAGTATGCCAAAGTGATCAGGGTCACCAGGGAGGAGGGCTACCCCGCGGCGCGGACCTCGATGGATCTGCCGATTTCACAGCAGATCGTCCGGTCGATCGAGAGCGCCGGCGGCCCGGTCATTAAAATGCCGACACTCGGCGGCAGCGTGCCGTTGTACGTCTTCACCGACGTTCTGCAACTGCCCGCGATCGGCGTCCCGATCGCCAATCACGACAACAACCAGCACGCCGCGAACGAAAATCTACGACTCCAGAACCTCTGGGACGGGATCGAGATCATGGCGGTGCTGCTGACCCTCCAATCCGCGCCACGCTGAGACCTCGGGCGGGTTGGCTTACTTTCCAAAGTACTTATTTCGCCCTCGCACTGTGGCGAACCACACGCTATTTGAAGACGAAGGTCAAGACGCTCTCCACACAGACCGGCACTTCGTTGACGGTCGTCGGAATGAAGACCCACTTCCGCGCCGAATCCACGGCGGGTCCTCGCAGCAGCGGGTGACCGCTGACGGCTTTGGCATTGATGACGTGCCCATCCTCAGAAACGACGACCTGCACCGCGACCGATCCGGAAACATTCATACTTTTGGCGGTCGGGGGATAGACCGGTTTAACCTTGACCAGCGCCCTTCCCTGCAAGACGACCTCCCTGACTCTTCGCGCCCTTTGCGAACCGACCCGTTCTTTCGGCTCTTCCGGATTCGGCAGCGGCGCCGTTCTGGCCGGCGGCGGCGGCGGCGGCGTCAGATCCTGCGTCGAACGATAAGGCCTCAGTCTGATCGCCGAGATTTTGGCCGGTCCATAATAGAGCCTGCCTCGCGGAAGGAGCGACGCGATGTTTGGAAGCCGGGTGGGAGGATTTTCCGGCGTGCGCAGCAGATTCGGCAGATCGCGCAGGCGATGAACCTGATAGAACTGGTCATTCTGCGTGATGACTCCGGAATAGAACGCCGGTTCGCCGGAGATCCCTTTTTTGAACGTGCCGACGCCGATCGCCAGGATCACCTGGCGACCATTAGTTAAAATGGCGTTGGCTTCTATACAGGCGTTGAGGTCCTGCTCTCCCACCTGTTTCTGACCCCGGCGTCCGCCGCATTCCGTTAATTGCCAGGTCACCCCCGCCCTCGGACCGATCAGGCGGCGGAACCAGGTATTGAAGGAAGAGCTGGGCAACTCCGCATCAAGTTTGGAGACGAGCATCTGCTTCACCGTGTGCTCGGCCTGCGTCTCTAACGACCCGACCTGCAAAGCCGCAACCGTGCTTTGGGCACCGAGGTACGAGCAAAGGAAAAGGATCGAGGAAAAGACCATCCTTTTTACAATCATGATGGCGTACTGCCCCCTTAGACTCTGGAAATCAACCGGCCTGGCTCTGAGCGCGTTTAAAAAGTGAGTCTCAACGCATACTGAATTTCACGGCCGCCGCGCGTCGTGCCGGACCGCCCGAAGAACTGGTCGCTCGGAGTGCTTTGAGAGGTAATTAAATTGTTACCCGGCCCGCAAGCCGCATTTCCACAACTGACCGTTCCGCTGAAGAAGATCGTGTTGACACTATCTCCCCTGAATTGGATGGTATTGAACGCGTTGAAGAACTCCAGCCGGAACTGCAACTGCGATGATTCGCCGAAGAGGCTGGTCACCAACCATCGCGGAGCGAAGTTCTTATAGAAGGAGAAGTCGACATTCTTGGTGGGAGGCCCCAGACAGGCGCCCCGCCCTGCATTACCGACCTCTCCGATTCCCATTCCGACCAGGGTGAAAGCGTTCGGATTGAGGAACTCGTCGATAATCCCGCTCGATGCGCAGGAGACACCCTCCGCCCGATTCGGGCGCTGGTTATCCTGGGCCGTGCCGAGCCCCGAAATGCCTCCCAGTAAAGGACGCGTCACCGTCCCCGGACCGGTTCCATCCAGATCGAAGTTGACACCCGTCGCGTTGATGTTCGGGGTCAGTGAGGTCCCGCTCGTGATCTGCACGATCCCGGCCACTTCCCATCCTCCGAACAGCTTCTGCATCCATGGCTTCGCATTCTTGAAATCGGGGAAACTGTGCCGGGCGTTGGCCACAAAGATGTGCGGACGGTTGAGGTCGGAGGGCCCATAGTTCAACCGCGGGTTATAAGTATCCAACAAGCTGCTGGGGCTTCCGCTCCCCGAATCGCTCAGCCCGAAGTCGGCCAATGATTTTGACCAGGTATAAGATGCCTGGAATTGCGAACTCTTGCGCAGCCTGGTTCGGAAGAGCACCTGCATCGAATCGTAGTTGGAGGTGCCGGTTCGAGCGAATTGATAGATCGATCCGTAGTTGCTGAATGGCCGCAAGGCATTCACCTGATCCGCGGTGGTGGCCAGGGCCGCCGCCAGCCGGTTGGCGGCCACCGGTTGATTCAGGTCATAGGTCGTCAATTGGTTGCGCGCCCGATTGCCGACATAGCCGATTTCGATCACCATCTCTTTGCGCAATTCCTGGGCGACGGAGATATTGAACTGCGCCGAATAGGGCGATTTCGCTTCGGGCGTGAGCGAGGCGCTGGGGGCGCCTTGAGATGCCGCATTAAGCTGGATCACCTGGCCGTCCAGCGTGCGTTGACCTCCGATCGCCGTGACAAATGGCGGGTTTTGCGCCAATCCCGTGATCGCGGGTTGAATCCGTTCGCGCAGGTAGAAGAGGCCGAATCCGGATCTGACGGCGGTCTTTCCGTCTTTGAAGACGTCCCAGGCGACGCCCAAACGCGGCGCGATATTTTTATAACTGTTGTTCCGCAACGACCGGTTCGAAAATTGGCTGGGCGTGCTGGCGCCCGCAATCCCCGCGCAGGGATTCGTCCCTTTCGGAACCACCAGCCCGTTGCACGGATCTGAAACCGGCTTTGACGGATCATAGAACGCCGGATTGAAGCTGCTCAGCAGATCGTTGGCATCATACGGTTCAAAGAAGAGCGAGTACCGAGCCCCCAGTTCCAGCGTGACGCCGGGCCGGAACCGCCAGGTGTCGCCGAAGTAGGACTCGAGGTTCGTATACTGGCTGTGAGCCACCTTCTCTCTGTTACCCTCGCTGAAGATGAACAGGCTTCCAGAGGTTAAAATGTCCGCGAGATAGTTGCCGGAGCCCCGGTATCCGTCCTCACCCTCGCCGACGCTGAACGGCGCATAGAACTGCACGGTCTCGCTCTGCGGCGAGGTGTCTTCATCTTTATAGACCTTGTCAACCAGAACTCCCGCTTTGAACGTGTGGTCCCCCGACACTTTCGAGAGATCGTCTCTGACGGAGAAGGAGTCGAGCGAGCTTTGGAAGGGCGCTTGCACCATCAGATTGGGGCCGCGATAGCTGCTGTAGGGTTGAATGCCGCCAAAAAATATGGGGTGGGGACGATTAATGCCGTTAACTTTCCCGTCGCTTGAGAAGAACCCGGGAATAGCTTGATTGATTTGACGATTGAGGCCTCCGCCCATCTCGGTGGTGATGTTGACCCGATTAGCCGAATATGAGAACTGAACTTCGTTCACCATCGTGTCTGAAAGCGTCGAGGTCAATTTAACCGCGGTCTGGCGCGACGGCTGTCTCCAACTGCTCTCGACTCCCGGAAAAGGATCGTCACCGAACAACCCGGCCCCATAAAGAATCGGAGCGGCATTGGACCAATGGTCCTGCGTATAACGTCCGAAAATCTGCTGTGACTCGCTCAGTTTATAATCGAGACGGACGTTCTCCTGGCGGAAATTGATCGGAGATTTGACCGACTGGACCCAGTTGGTGCAACTGAAATTATTGGAGACGTTGGGTAAGGGATACAACTGCGCCAGCAATCGCCCGGCCTGGCTGATCGCCGCTTGCGGGATGACCTGGGTCTCGGTCCCGGGGCGATCGTTTCCGATCGCGGGGCCACTGCACCGGCCCCCGTTCGATTGAAAGCGCGGCCGACTGAAATCGCCGTTACGCTCGGCCACGGTCGGGACGCTGCCGAAGCGGGTCGCTCCGCGAGTCTCCCTGTTCAGCTCTTCAGAGAAGAAGAAGAAGAGCCGATCCTTAATGATGGGCCCGCCGAGCGAAAAGCCGAGGTCGTTACGCAGCAGCTTGTCTTTTCCGTTTCCGCCTCGCTGGGAGATAAACTCGATGGAGTTGAACTTGTCGGTGCGTCCGAAGTAGAAGGCGCTGCCATGAAACTGGTTTTCGCCTCCCCTGGTCGCGATCGAGATCACCGAGCCGGCGGCCTGACCGAACTCCGGTCCGTAGCTGTTACGCAACACCCTGAGACTCGTGATCGATTCGATCGAGGGATAGAGCAGGATCGTCCGATTCGACCCGGGATCGTTATTATAGGCGCCGTCAACCAGGAAGAGGTTGCTCTGGCTCGAATTTCCATTGACGGAGAAATCGACGCCGGCAAACAGCCCCTTATACTTGCTGTCCAGGTTATTGGCGGCCGAAACGCCCGGTTGCAGTTGGGTCAGTTGCACAAAACTGCGGCCGTTCAACGGCAATTTACTTACCTGTTCGCCGTAGAGCACCTCGCCGAGGGCGCCGGTCTGGGTCTCGACCTGCAGGTCGTCGATATTAATCTCCACCCGTTCACCCGCGCCGACCTCCTGGAGCGTAAAATCCAGCCTGGCCGTGGCCAGGACATTGACTATCACGTTGGCCACGGTAGCTTCCTTGAAGCCCTCCAGCGTGACGGAGATCCGATAATTACCGATCGGCAGGTTGGTGATCGTGTAGTTACCTTCCCGGTCGGTCTTGGCTGTCCGTTTCAGATTCGTTCCGACCTGAGTTGCGGTGATGGTCGTGTCGGGCAATCCAATTCCGGTTTGATCGATAACAGTACCGGTTATCTGTCCCGAGGTCTTTTGGGCGTGAATCGGAAGTGCCAGCAACAAGATCAAACAAGGCACCCAGGCTCGCACGGCCATCACGCTCAAGAGCCTCCTCCTTCTGGCTTTGACCGCATGAAGCTCCGATTCTCGACGTAGCCCGACTCTGAGCATAGCATCCTCCTGAAAACAGAAATTTAACCTACGGAAAAATTAACCTGAGAAAACGTAAAGACTCTTACAAAGATAGGTCTCCAGTATCTACGATCGTTTTTCCAAAACAGATGCTAGGTAACAATATTAGCTATGGCACATTCGAGGTTCTTAAAAGTAAGCTTCTCGAATTCTTATTCATAACCGCGAAACACGCGGAAGACGCAAA
>DATEFT010000439.1:0-4685 GCA_035280505.1 Blastocatellia bacterium
GAACCGCCTTCTTCTCCAACGGCCTGCGTTTCTTGCAGCAGATTACCGAATGGCAACCATGTGAACGGTATGCCTTCACGTTTCGAGCAGATCCCGGTTTTCGAGTGGCATATCTGCTGGACCTCTCTAACGGGCCGCTTCGGATGAAAACCGGTGCTTATCGAATAGAGCCCGCTCAAGGCGGTGTGCGTCTGTCACTGTCCAGTCAGTACGAGCTTTGCGGCGTAATTGGAGCATGTCTTCGTGTGCCCGTCGGACTTATTCTGGATCTTTTTCAACGTTATCTGTTGAGAGGCATCAAAGTGAATGCGGAACGGTCTGAGGTGACTCCTGGTAAAGTTAGTGAGGACTCTCGTGCGTAGGGAAATCCTATCAACTGAGATCGAAGCGACCTGCGACGTCGTGTTCTGCCTGCTTCATGACTACGGTCGCCGATTGGAATGGGACTCCATGTTGAGCGAGGCGCGTCTGTTGGCCGGCGCGACTGCCGCCGGATCCGGCGTTCGTTCTCTCTGTGTTGGGACCTGGCGGGGCGCGTTCCTGGCGCTGGAGACTGAATATATTCGGTTCGAGCCCGGTCGGGTGGCCGCCGTCACCCTCACGAATCGCCCGCCGTTTTTTGAGCGTTTTGCCGCGACCATCCGGCATGACGCTGTCGGTGAAGCCCGATCGCGCCTTACGTATACCTACTCTTTCCACGCACGCCCTCGATTCCTGGCTTTTCTCCTGGAGCCGATCATGAACGCCATGCTGAAGCGGGAAATTCGGACTCGGCTGCGATCTCTTCAGCACTTCCTCAGATCCGTTTGGTGAAAACGCCTCAATGCTTGGTGGGCCGGGATCGGAGAACCTCGACCAAGCTACTCATCGCGTAGGGCAATCAGCGGATCCACCATGGTCGCCCGCCGGGCCGGGATGTAACTGGCCAGGAGCGCCACCGCGATCAGCAGCAGGCTGATCAGCACGAAGGTCATCGGGTCGGTCGGGCTGACGTTGAAGAGCAGGGTCTTCATGACGCGGGTCAGGGCGAGCGCCGCCGCCACCCCCAGGGCCACGCCGATCGAGGCGATGATCATTCCGCGCCGGATCACCATCCGCCGGACGTCGCCGGCCCGCGCCCCCAACGCCATCCGAATCCCGATCTCATGCGTGCGCTGGCTGACGGCATACGAGATGACGCCGTAGATTCCGATCGTCGCGATGGCGAGCGCCGCCGCCGCGAAGATACCGAGCAGATACATCTGAAAACGCCGTCCCGCGACCGAATTCGACAGGAGTTCATCCATCGTCATGACCTGGTTGACCGGTTCATCCGGGTCGATGGCGTGGATCTGATTACGAATTGAGGTCGCGAGGTCGGCCGTCGCCGATGGCGTGGCCGGATGATTCGGATCGGAGGCGGCTCGCACCACCAGGCGCAAGATTCCCCACCCGTTCAGATTCTGCGCGTGCGGAAGATAGAATTCAGGATAGACCTCCCGGTCCAGACCGTGAAGACGCGTGTCTCTCGCCACTCCCACGATCGTCTGGAATGGTTCACCCATCAGCCGGCGACCGATCGGGTTCTCTCCGGGAAAGAAGCGCTGCGCCATCATTTCGCTGATGATGACGGCGTTCGGCTTCGACCCCACCGCGACTTCTCTCGCCTCGAATGCTCGTCCGGCGCTGAGCTCGATGCCCATCGCTTGAAAATATTCGGAGCTGATGAAATTGAGAGTGACCAGCGGCCGTCTCTCCGGGTCAAACGGCGGGCGTCCTTCGATCTCAAAGAATCCGATCCGGGTCGGCCCATTGAACGGAAGGAAGTGGCTGGTCAGTGCGGCCGACCGAACTCCGGGCAGGGACCTGACGCGATCGAGCACTTCCTGGTAGTAAGCGCCGCGTCGTGGCGATCCCCCCGGGTACCTGACGCGGCCGGGCGCCACCGTGAGCGTCAAGATGCCGTCGGGGTTGAAACCCTTGGGAAGGGCCATCAGGCGCAGGAAGCTCTTGATCATCAACCCGGCGCCGACGAGCAGGACCAGCGCCAGCGCCAGTTCGGCGATCATCAAGGCCGGCAGCGCTCGCTCCGAGCCGCCGCGCCTCGATCGCGCGCTTCCCACCGCGGACTTCGCCTTGAGCGTCTCATTGATCCCGGTCCTCGAGGCTTGCCACGCGGGGAAGATGCCGACGATGATGCCCGTCACGACTATCGCTAAGCAGGTGAAGCCGAGCGCGCGGCCATCCACGCCGCTCTCCTGAATGCGCTTGATGTCGGCGGGACTCATGGCCACGATCAATTTGACGGCCAGGTACGCCAACCCGAGCCCGGCCGCGCCGCCGGCGAGCGAGAGCAGCAGACTCTCGGTCAGCAACTGCCGGATGAGACGCCCGCGCCCGGCGCCCAGGGCTGTCCGGATCGCCATCTCTTTCTGCCTGGTTGCCGCCCGCGCCAGGAACAGGTTGGCGACGTTGGCGCAGGCGATCAGCAGGACCAGCGCGACTGCTCCGAACAGCACCAGCAGGGCCCATCGCACCTTGCCGACGAGACTCTCGTTGAGCCCGATAATTCTGACCTGCGCCTCGGCCTCTCTGCGGGGAGAGGCTGGCCGCCGCCGATCGAGGAGGACCGATAGATCCGCCCTGGCGGCTTCCGGCGTCACTCCCGGTTTGAGACGCCCGATCACGCTAATGGCGGGGCCGGGCTGACGACCGAGGGCCAGCGGCAGCCACAATTCCGCCTGCTCCGGGAACCGGAATCCAGGCGGCATAATCCCGACGATCGTCCGGCTCCGGCCTCCGAGCGTGATCGCCCGGCCAATTATCTGCGGGTTGCCGCCGAAGCGGCGTTGCCACAGACCGTCGCTCAAGATCACCACCGGCGAGCCTTCGGCCGTCTCCTCCGTGGGCAGCAAGTCGCGGCCGAGCGCGGGCGCGATGCCGAGTGTCTTGAAGAGGGCGGCGGAGACTACGGCCGCCATCAACCGCTCGGCCTCACCGTCTCCGGCCAGATCCACCTCGTCGAATCCGTACGCGGCGATCTGTTCAAACACTCTCGCCTGATCGCGCCATTCCAGAAACCCGTTCACCGAAACCGTGTCTATCGCCCCATTCATCGTCGTGCGACCGACCAGCACCAGACGATCGGGATCTCGATAGGGAAGCGATCGCCACAAAACCGCATTCACGACACTGAAGATCGCGGTGTTGGCGCCGATGCCCAACGCCAGCGTCAGGATCGCCACCAGCGTGAAGCCGGGATTTCTGAACAACATTCGGAGGCCGTAGCGCAGATCTTGCAGCGAAGCGTCCAGGTGATACCCCACCCTCGCCTCCCGGACTCGCTCTTTGACCTGCTCTTCGCCGCCCAGCTCAATCAACGCCGCGCGGCGAGCCGCCGCCGGATCGAGGCCCTCCCCGATCTTCATCTCGATCAGCAACTCCAGGTGGGCGCGAATCTCCTCCGCCAACTCCCGTTCCGTTCGGCCCTTGCGGAACAGGTTGCGCCAGAGACCGGATAGGCGAGATCGCCAAGTCATCATCTCTCCTCCTGCGTCATATAGAATTACTGTAGGAGAGGATAGAGGGGCTCATATCGAATGTCAATATGAGATGCGGCCCGGGTCAGCCCCTTCTTCTGAATCTGGGAATCTGAAATGCAGAATCCCGACCTCTTTGGCCTCTCCGGCACTTTCCGCCCATTTTCGTAAGTCGCTCATTCATCTCGCCTTAACCGGCAACTCGAGGCCCCCCTCGCCTCTGGCCCGCCGGTTGCAATTATGATCGGCGTCAGCAAACTCAAGCAATCGTTACATTTAACCGGACGCTGAGACGGTCGGCCCGACGGAGGGCCCGGGCCCCGGGATTTCTGTTGCCGAAGAAGGAGTAATCAAATGCAATTCGCCATCAATCGTCAAATCTACATCGCCGCGATCATCTCCCTGATGCTCTTCGGGTTGGTCAAGACGGACAGCGTCCACGGCAGCGAATTACTGACGGCGACGATGGGTGAAGAGCTGACGGAGCAGCCGCAGACCGGGCTGCAGGCCTTTGCGGGCGGGATCGTCGCGGCGGCCGGCAACCGGCTGGACAACTTCGAGGGTCTGCTGCACCAGGCGATTATGAGCCGGATCGGGATTCCGTATCGCTCGGGCGGGATCGACGACGGCGGATACGATTGCTCGGGATTCGTGTGGAAAGTGTTTCAGGCAGCGGGGATCAACTTCAGAAGGGCGACGGCGCGGACCTATTGGGAGACGCTGCCGGAGGCGAGCGTGCAGGAGCGGACGCAGTTCGGGACGCTGGTCTTCTTCGACAACTCGACGCACGTGGGAGTGGTGAGAGATGCGTACTCGTTCTATCACGCGTCGACGTCGCAGGGAGTGACGAGATCGAACTTCTCGGAGTACTGGGGAGCGCACATCCGTGGTTACCGCCGAGTCCCCCTCAACTCGGATCTGATCGCTTCCAGGTAATTTTTAAGTTCTTAAAAGTTGAGATTCAAACCGCGAAAGACGCTAAATCAATCCGATTTAGCGTCTTTCGCGTCTTTCGCGGTTGGAGAAATAATTGGCAAATCGAATGCCCCGGTTTACAATCCAGGTCTGTGTGTCAGCCCCAATTCGATCACTGGAGAATCACCCATGCCATTGCTTCTTGCTATCTCAGCTACTGATTTAGATGACGAGTCCCTGCAGGAAATAACG
>DATEFT010000440.1:0-7987 GCA_035280505.1 Blastocatellia bacterium
CCATTCGTGATCGGGCGAAGCCTTGAGCATCAGTTGGCGGAGACCGACGATGAAGGCCAGGTAGCCCAGACACAACAGCAGATCCACCAGGATCCGAGTCAGAATATTTGAGACCGGAGGGGGCCCGTCATAGACAAAATAGAGCCGCAATTCAATCATCGTCAGCAGCGAGATGCCGATCCCGATGATCCCCGTCCAGCGACGAATTCCCAGATCCTTCAGGTAATACTTCATCTGATCCTCCTCTTTCGGTGACTGAAGCTCATTGACTGAATGTTTAATCAAATTGAAGGGTAAGCTCTCGGCCCGATTCTGTCAATAATTATCTTCTTTTTGTCGGGATCGAGATCAGAAGCGGTTCGGCATCAATCGTTTAGCTCATCGCGATGACTTGCACAAACGTTACGATCGATATCGGATCATTGTTCATGATCGCGCGACCAGAACATGTTATTTGTCATGATATGCTTGATGGGAGGCTCAACCGATTGATAAACCGCGAAATACGCGAAACACGCTAAAACATGGATCTTTCGCGCTATGCTCCATCAACTTCGCCATTCATCGTCCCTTCCGATTACGCTGTCCGAGGCCTGGGACTTCTTCTCCAATCCGGCCAACCTGACCCTCCTCACGCCTCCGGAGCTCAAGATGCAGATCCTGACTCCGGTCAGCCGCCCGATGTACGCGGGCCAGATCATCACTCACCAGGTTCGGCCTCTCTTCAACATTCCGATCCTGTGGGTGACCGAGATCACCCAGGTCCGGGAACCTCATTATTTCGTCGATGAGCAACGCTACGGCCCGTACCGGATGTGGCACCACCAGCACTTCTTCCGGGAAGTTTCGGGAGGAGTCGTCGCCGAAGATCTCGTTGATTACATGATGCCCGCCGGCCCTCTCGGCTCGGTGATTCGCCAATTGTTGGTCTCCCGCCAACTCGAGAAGATCTTTGAATACCGGGCTCAGGCTCTCCGTCAACGATTCGGTTCATTGGATCCTGGGCCCTGAAATTGAAAGCCGATGGCCGGCTGCGTTGCTGTCGCACCATGGTGTTGGGTCGGATAGGGGCTCAGCGCCGCGACATCCTCACGTTTCACCGGATAGCCTTCAGCCTTCAATTCACCCAGCACACGGCTGACATCGAGCGCATCGATGTGCCGATGCTTCGTTTCTTTACTCGAACCTCAGTGCCACCATGGGATCTACTTTTGCCGCCCGCCGAGCCGGTATCCAGCAGGCCAGCAAGGCAACCAATGCCAGGGCCGACGTGATCACGATGAATGTCAGCGGATCGGTCGCGCTCACCCCGAACAACAGCGACTGCAGCAACCGCGTCAATCCGAACGATACGATCAAACCGAGCGCCACGCCGATGAAGACCAGCTTCATCCCCTGCCGGATAATCAATCCCCGTACGTCACTCGCTCGCGCGCCAAGCGCCATGCGGATCCCGATTTCGCGCGTGCGTGCGGCCACTGAATAAGCCACTACGCCGTAAAACCCGACGATCGCCAGCAGCAGGCCGGCCAGGCCGCAGACGCTGAGCGACGACGAGGCCAGGAGCGGCCAGACCATGAGGCGCTCCTCGATGTGGGCCTCCATTGTTTTGAGATCGAAGAGCGGTAGGTTCGGATCCAGCGCTGCAACTTCGTGCCCGAGCGTCGCCACGATGGCAGGGCTCTCAACCTCGGTGTGCAGAACCAGCGTCATCCTGTCACGATAGTGCTGCGTCCAGGGAAGGAACAGGCAGGGCTGCGGGTCTTCGAAATATTGGCGATACTTGCCGTCCCTGGCGATGCCGATCACCTCTACCCGCGGGCCTTCGGGCCGGCCAAGCCGGAGGTGCTTTCCCACCGCGTCTTCAGGCGACCAGAAGCGGCGCGCCATCGTTTCGTTGATGATCGCCACTGCGGGGTGGCTCTCGTCATCCTGCGGCGCGAAATCACGGCCCCGCACGATCGGGGTGCCGATGGTCGCGAAGTAATCGATCCCTACGACCGACGACAACAACGCGATCTTGCCGTCCTCCCGCGCCGGGTCGCGCCCCTCGATCACCACGGTATCCGACGAAGCGGAAAAGTCGAACGGAGCGTAATTGACCATGCTCGCCGACCTCACCGACGGTATGGCGCGGGCGCGCCCGATCAACTCCCGGTAAAATGCCCGGCCCTGATTGGCATCGTAGCCGTTCAGACCCAGATCCAGCGAAGCGAGCTGCACGTTCTTCGTCCGCAGCCCCAGGTCCACTTTTTGCGCGTTAGCGAGGCCGCGGATAAACAGACCCGCGCAGATCAGCAAGATCAGCGAGATCGCCACCTGGATGACGATCAACAGATTGCGAAAAGCGAAGCGGCTGCCGAAACCTCCCAGCCTCATCTCTTCGGTCTTGAGCGCGGTCGTCAAGTTCGTCTGAGCCGCCTTAAGCGCCGGTGCCAGGCCGAAGAAGACCACCGTCAGCAGGGCGACGAGCAGATTGAAAGCCAGCACCCGTCCGTCCATTCGCACATCGAGCATAAACGGATTATCGCTCGACGAGCTGCCGGCACTGATCAGATCTGTCATCCACAAAGCGAGCAGCGCCGCCACACCGCCGCCCAGCAACGCCAGCATCAGGCTCTCGGTCAACAATTGCCGCACCAGCCTGAAGCGGCTCGCGCCGATCGCCAGGCGTATGGCCATCTCTCGGTGGCGTGCAGCCATCCTTGCCAGCAGCAGGTTGGCGACGTTGGCACAGGCGACGAGCAGCACCAGCCCCACAACCCCCATGAGCATTCCGGCGGCGAGCGCCATGACTCGCCCCAGGCCCGGTTCAAAGCGCGCCTCCCACTGCGAATAGAGCCGCACCTTGACGTTACGATTGGTCGCCGGATATGCCCGCTCGAGCTGCTGCGCCTGAAGATCGGCGTCGGCTTGCGCCTGCTCGAAGCTCACTCCGGGCTTGAGCCTCGCCCATACCAGCAGGCTGTGCGCGTCCCGCGCCTCCAACAGCCCTGGGTTTCCGGGGAGAAGTTGCGCCTGCATCCCGAGCGGCATCCAAAGTTCAGGCACGATATTTGAATTGAGCCCTCTGAACTCCGGAGGCGCCACACCGACGACGGTGAAGGCGTGCCCGTTGAGGTTCATGGTCTTCCCCACCGCTTCCCGGTCTCCGCCGAATCGCCGCTGCCAGGCTCTGTAACTTAGCACGACCACCGCGTGCCTGCCGGGCGGCTGATCTTCATCGTCCCGAATCGTGCGGCCAATGAACGGGCGGACGCCGAGCATCGAGAAATAGCTGCCGGAGACCATCAATCCCCAAGCCCGCTCGCTCTGGTCGCCGCTCGTCACGCTCAATGGCACCAGCGTATAAGCCGCCACACCGGCGAAGGTCTCGTGGCGATCTCGGAAATCGACGAAATCGGGGTAAGACAATCCGTGCGGGCGGCTGCCGTGATGGTCACTGGTCGCGAGCGCGACGAGCTCTCCCGGATTGACGACCGGCAGCGGCCGCAGCAACAGCGCATCGATCAAGCTGAAGATGATGCTGTTGATTCCAATCCCCAACGCCAGCGATGTTGCGGCCATCGCCGCGAACCCCGGTTTCTTAAGCAGCATTCGCGCGCCGTAGCGCAGGTCTTGCCAAAGGGTCTGCATAGTCCCCCCAAGCTGATTGTGAAGGGTTGATCGCCTGCCCGATCCATTCTCGTCAGATGGCCCAGGACGATTCATACAGGACGACTCATAGACGATCCATAATGGATACCCGGGATCAAAAGTCAACCATTATGCCAGACCAGCGGCCGGGCTAAGTGGGAGAAACGCTCGATTTGGTCGGGATCAGGCGTGGGATGCGGCGCTCGGAGGTGTTCGTTTCCGGAACCAGCCGGTCTCGAAATCGGATGCAAACAGCTTCCAAATCCGCGGCGCTTCGCCTCTTTAAATCGTGATGACGACCCGTCCGGACCTGGTCGGACGTTCGACGAATTCGTGCGCCCGCGCAATCTCATCCAGCGGAAATTTTTCGGCAATCTCGAGCCCCTGCCAGCCGGCCTCCAGTGCCTGGTTGATTGCGTGAGCGGCTTCAGTCTTCGCCTCAATCGGCAGATCGTCGCTGCCGATGAAGAAGATTCGGGCGTTGATGAAGACGAGCGGCCAGTACGGAATTTCCGGTCTGAACGCATCCGTGGCGTAAGTGGCGATCGAACCGCCCTGCGCCAGCACTTGAACGTCCGTCTCGATGTTCCCGCCCAAAGCCACCTCGACGATGTGATGCACGCCGTCGGGCGCCAATTTCCGGATGCGCTCCACCAGGGATTCACCCGTTAGCAGGACCGAGTCCGCCCCCGCCCGCGATGCGATCTCCAGATCGCTTTCAGCGCGGCAGGTCGCGATGACTCGTGCTCCCGCCCGATGTGCCAATTGAACGGCAAAAGCCCCAACCGCCCCCGCGCCGCCCTGCACCAACACGGTGCGTCCCTCAACCGAACCGGTCACGTGAACAGCCCGGTGGGCGGTGAAGCCCGGAATGCCGAGACAGGCGCCTTGCTCGAACGGCACGGCTTTGGGCAGTTCGACCACTCGTTCCAGCGGAACCACCGTGTACTCGGCGGCGGTGCCGAAAGGCCGGTAAGATTGGGCCCCATCACACCACACGCGCCGCCCGATCCATTCCCTTGAGACGCCTTCCCCCGCCGCCTCGACTGTTCCCGCCCCGTCGCTGTGCGGGATGACACGTGGATAGGGCATCCCGTATCCGAAAGCATTTTGACGTTTCTTCACGTCGCCCGGATTGACGCCGGACGCGGCCAGGCGAATCCGCACTTCACCCGCCCGCGGCTGTGGGTCGTCCATCTCTCCGACGGTTAAGACCTCACGGGCTGCCCCCTGTTTTTCATACCATGCTGCTCTCATCAGTTTTGACCTGCTCCTTCAACCGGGATTTTACCTGACCACCTTGAGGCCGGGCCGGACACCTCTCTTCATCGACGCAGTGGGCCGCTTCCCTGCTCCAACTGGCTCTAATTTGGCCACTTGTGAGGGGTTTTCGCCTAATTATACCCCTCAGAAGTAGATAAAGCCGGCGAGGGCTGAATCGATCGAGTTTCACAGCCTGGCCCGCGAGCAAATTTGCGGTCAATAATTTACCGCTTGTGGAAATTCGTGGAACACGGCAGGAGCGAGTAAGTTCCGGCGCGAAACTGTATTGTTAAATATATCTTAAGAAGAGATTGACCTGTTATATACTTCCTGTCGGCAAAGAGTTGCGATCTCGGCAAGAAGCCTGCCCGAGAGCAGACAGTAATCGATCTTTGACAGTTCGGAAAACAGGAGGAGACCAGATCATGCCCCTTGAAGAAGTATCAAGCATCCCCATCAGCTTCGACATGAAACCCGAGCGGCCGCCGGAAAACGCGATTTTACAGCTAATTAGCGGGGCGGTCATGCAACAGGCGCTCTGTGTGGTGACCAGACTGGGGGTGCCCGACCTAGTGGCCGAGAGGCCCCAAACGGCTGAAGAGCTGGCCGGTAGAACCAGGACTCACGCCGGCGCCCTCTATCGCCTGCTGAGGGCTCTGGCGACCGCGGGCGTCTTCGCGGAGGTCGAGGATCGGACCTTCTCCTTGACCCCCTCGGCCGAACTGCTCTGTACCGGAGTGCCCGGCTCCCTGCGAGACCTGGTCATCTTTATGGGCGAAGAGTGGCACTGGAGGATCTGGGCCGACATGCTCTACAGCGTGGAGACGGGCCAACCGGCCTGGAAGCACGTTCATGGGGCAGAGGTCTTTCCCTGGTTCTCCGAGCATCCCGAAGCGCACGAAATCTTCAATCGCGCCATGACCTCGTTTTCGTACTCATCGGTCTCGGCCGTCGTCGATGCCTATGATTTCACGGAGATCAGCACGCTGATCGATATTGCCGGCGGACATGGCGCGCTGCTGACGGGCATCCTGAAGTCCAATCCGCGACTTAAAGGAGTGCTCTTCGATCAGCCGTCGGTGATCGATGGAGCCAGTAAGATGCTGCAACGAGCAGAGTTGCAGGATCGAGTCGAGCTGGCGGCGGGCGACTTCTTCAAATCGGTTCCCACGGGCGGCGATGCCTACCTCATGAAGTTCATCATTCACGATTGGGATGACGAGCGGGCCCTCAAAATTCTACACAACATTCATCGGGTGATTCCTCGGCACGGCAAACTGTTGCTGGTTGAAATGGTCGTGCCTCCCGGAAATCGCCCGCATTTCAGCAAGATTATGGACCTGCAGATGTTGATCTCGCCGGGCGGGCTTGAACGCACGGCGAGCGAGTATGAGGCGCTCTTCGAGCGGGCGGCGTTTCGATTGACCCGGATCATTCCGACCAGGTCTCCGCTCTGCATTATCGAGGGCGTCAAGACCGAAGCTCAAAAATAGACGGCTGCCAGGCCGACTCGACGCGTTCGATGTAGGCTTTGACCTTGAATTTGCGCGCGCATCCGCCGGCCGTCATATACCTGATCATCCCGAAGATGGGCCGGGCGGGAGCCCAGGGGCGGTCGTGCTTGCCTCCGATGGCCCAGGCGATGCCGGTGTAGCCGTTGGGATCGCGCCCATCCAGTTGGTAGCGGTCGTTCAATCGAACGGCAATCTCGAACGCCTCTTCGGGCGAAGCGGTCCATTCCAGGATCTTCTTCGCCCAGTACATCCGCATGTAGCCGTGCATGCGCCCGGTGAGCAACATCTCTCGCTGGGCGGCATTCCAGAGGGGATCGTGGGTCTCGGCGCTCTCGAACTGCGCTTCGGTGTATAGGTATTCGCGTTCGTCGCGGGCGCCTTCCTTCAGGGTCTTGAGGGCCCAGGCGTGGCAGCCGTCAAGCCGGTCGTACATCGGATTGCGGGCCACATAGTTGATGGCCAGCTCTCGTCTGACGATCAATTCCTCGAGGAAGGCCTCCTTGGGGGCGGAACCTGCCTGCGCCTCGCGAGCGGCGAGCGCGATGGTGTGCGGTCCCAGTTGGCCGAAGTGCAGGTAGGGCGACAACTCGCTGGTGCCGTGCTGGTCCGGCAGGTTTCGCGCCGTGTCGTATTCCGGCAACCGTTCACTCAGAAATCGTTTGAGAGCTTGGAGGCCGGCGGCCGTCCCGCCCCTGATCGAACTGACCGGCTCCGCGCGGCGATCCATCGGTAGTTCGCTCAAGATCCGGTTCGGATCGATCGCTTGACCGGGCGGCCGATTCTTGGCGCTCCATCGATGACGGACCTTCGGATTCTCCAGCGGATGGAGGAAGACGCGCAGCAGATTCTGGATCTTGGGCCTGATGGTTCGGGCCGCATACTCCTCTTTGGGAAAGAGCCTGGTCGGAACGATCACGTCGGCATCGACCGTCCAGAATGGCGCTTTCAGCTTCTCGGCGGCGCTCCGGCGCCAGCCCTCCGGCTCCCGCAACGGATTCTCGTCGCCGATGACCAGTGAGGCTCCAACCTCCTCGCAGAACGCGATCAGGTCGTGATTTGGATATGGACGGAAGACGAAGGCAGCGCCGCGCTCTTCGATCGTTCTCGCGGTCTCGTCGAGCCCCTCGACGAGAAACGCATAATGGCGCAGGTTTCCTCGCGGATAGCCCGGATGGAGGCCGAAGAAGACGGCCAGCGGTTGCTCCAATTCATTGGCCGCTTTGATCGCCAGATCGAGCGCCGGGTTGTCCCAGCCTCGCTGTGCCCGCTGCATCCAATAGACCACGCACTTCCCTTCTCCGGAAGGTCTGCCTGCCCGCCTGACCGTCACCCTTGGATCCGATTGCAAATACTCGAGATCTTTCAAAATCAGTTCCCCATCCCCTCCCAGAAACGCTGAAGGATTTGAGATTGCCGGATAAACCGCGAAAGACGCGAAAGACGCGAAATTTAAAGCGGCCGCCGATCTCAAATCTCAAATCCCGGAGAGCTTAGCCCCGAAGGTGAGGCCTGTCCACTCTTCCCTTCCCTTCTCGATTGAGCCTATCTGAACGATCTCCTCATGTCATAATCCG
>DATEFT010000441.1:0-2983 GCA_035280505.1 Blastocatellia bacterium
AATTCGGTGGTGACGATGAAGGCCACGACCAGATAGAGCAGTTCGAGCGGGACCAGCCAGTCGAGGGTTCCGATCATCAATTTCCGCGAGATATCGACCGCGCTCGTCACCGGCACCAGCCAGGCGATCAACTGCACGACCTTCGGCAGGCGGTCGAGCGGAAAGTAGGCCCCGGAGATCCAGAGGTAGGAGAAGACGAAGGCCATGTAGAAGTTGAAGTAGTTGATGTCGCGGATGCGGGACGTGACCAGCAGCGACAAGGCCGCCACCCAGAGCGCGCCGACCGCCAGGACCAGCGGAATCGCGATCCCGAACGGCGAGAGCACCGCGCCGAAGATCGTCAGGACCACCAGCACGAAGAACCCGTCGAAGACGGCTTTGGAGGCGCCCCAGGCGATCTCGCCCAGAGCCAGACTCTCGACCTCGACCGGAGTGGAGAGCACGGCGTCGAAGGTCGCCTGATAGACCATCCGGAAATACGAACCGTAAGTGCACTCAAACAGCGCGCGCAAAAGCGCCGTGAAGGCCAGCAGCCCCGCGCCGACGAAGGTCAGATAGGGCACCTCCATGACCTTGCCCGCCACCAGCGAGCCGACGCCCCAACCGAAACCGATCACGGTAAAGACCGGCTCGAACAACGGCGCCACCATCTCCGTCCGCCAGAGCCGAATGTAGACGTCGAAATTGCGCCGCCAGACGCGCACCAGATCCCCCAGGTTCACCTTCGTCAAAGCCAGATTCATGGTTCAAGTCAACCGGTCGCGATCAGTCAGCCGCAGAAAGACGTCTTCGAGATTCGAAGGCCGCAGATAGGTCTCACAATCGTCGTAATCGCGCATCAAAGGCGCGAGTTGCTCCGCCGAAGAGGCGAAGTAGAAATGGGTCGAGCCGCGCCGTTCCGCGATGATCTGGGGGAGCGCCGACTGCAGCGGCCGGCCGTTGCAGCCCCTGGCTTCCAGGGCGATGTGCAGGGCATGACGTTCGATCAGCTCCCGGGGCGAGCCGCTGACCAGTATCTGTCCGCGATCGATGATCAGCAGCCGATCGCACAACTTCTCCGCTTCGTCCATGTAATGGGTCGAGAGCAGCACGGTGATGCCCTCTTCACGCAGCTCCCGCAATTTATCCCAGATCGCCAGCCGGACGTGAGGATCCAGCCCGGTGGTCGGCTCGTCGAGAATCAGAATGGACGGATTGTTGATCAGGGCCCGGGCGATCGTGAGCCGCCGTTTCATCCCGCCGGAGAGGGTCTCGATCCGAGCGTCGCGTTTGTCCTGGAGTTCGAAGAACTCCATCAACTCATCCGCGCGGACGGCGGCGACTTTGCGGGGGATGCGAAAGTACCGGGCATAGACCAGCAGATTTTCGCGCGCGCTGAGGTCCGGATCCAAATTGTTGTCCTGGGGGACGACTCCCACGCTGGCCTTGATCGAACGCGGATCGCGCGTCACATCCAGCCCCACCACATGCAGCAGACCGGAGGTGAGCGGCGTGCGGCAATAGATCATCCGCATGATCGTCGATTTGCCCGCGCCATTCGGTCCCAACAGTCCAAACGCCTCGCCATAACGGACGCAAAAACTTACGCGGTTGACGGCGACCAGGTCAGCGTAATTTTTCAATAGTTCCCGCGCTTCGATGGCAAAGCCCGGTGGTTTCCCGTTAAGATTCATTACTTCTGATAATTTTTTTCGACTTTCCGATCGGCCCTCTCCTCTAACACCTGGAGGCGATGACACTCCGACAACACATTCAACACATTCACATTACATTGGCAAATTTGATTCCATAACCAAACTTAGAAGTGGAGATAGTACATGAAAATCTTCTCAATGTTTGTAGTCTGCCTGTTCATGCTAGCCCTGACGATGACTTCACTGGCCCAGGATTCAAGCCAGGATTCCGATTCCAATCGACCGCGCAAGGGGCGCCACCGCGGAGAAGGCGGCGGCGGCTTAAAACGCCTGGATACCAACAACGACGGCCAAATCTCGCGCGACGAGTGGAAAGGCAGCTCCGAAGCTTTTGACAAGCTGGATGCTAACAAAGACGGAAAAATTTCCCGCGAAGAGGGTGCTCAAGCCAGGCGCGAGCGAGCCGGGCGAGCCCTCAAAGAGATGGACTCGAACGGTGACGGTCAACTCTCCAGCGACGAATGGAAAGGCAATCCCGAAGTCTTCAAACGTCTAGACGCCAATGGCGACGGCGTAGTTACACGAGAAGAGATCCAAGCTCGTAGAGCACAGGGCCGCCGTCCCCAAAAAGAACGCCAATAACCAGGTCCGGAGAGGTCTAGAGAAGTCGGGACGAAGAGATCTCCGGACTGCTCTAGACCTTTCTAGACGGCTCTAGACTTTTCCAGACTTTCATAGACTTTCCTTTAATCGGGCTCTTCAAACTTTACCATACTTGCCGGAGCCGATAAACCTGCCTCCAAGATGAGGGTTCGGTCGAAAGTGTGCTTGACAGCCTGCACCTTGAACTGTAGTATGCGTTCTCCAGCGCGGATGTGGCGGAACTGGTAGACGCGCAGCGCTCAGGACGCTGTGGGAGCAATCTCGTGGAGGTTCGAGTCCTCTCATCCGCATCAATTTTCAAAAGGGGCGATCAAAATCGGTCGCCCCTTTCGTTTCTCGTCGCAATCGCCTCAACCGGAAATGAACTCAACGGCAAAAGCCACGAAGAAGGCCTCGTCATCAATCGAGGGCGAGAAGCGTGACGCATACGCCGCGCTGCGCGTCCGTGATTTTCGACTGTTCCTCTCTGGCCATCTGCTTTCCGTGCTCGGCGTGCAGATGCAGACCACGGCCGTCGGTTGGCAGCTTTACGAAAAGACCAATTCGAAGCTGGCGCTGGGGATGGTCGGGCTGGTTCAGATCGCCCCGATGCTGGGACTGGCGCTCCCCGCCGGGCAGGCCGCCGACCGCTTCGACCGCAGAAAGACGCTGATGAGCGCGACGACCCTGGCCGTGATCGCCGCGTT
>DATEFT010000442.1:0-5925 GCA_035280505.1 Blastocatellia bacterium
CGATTTGGATGATCGTGCCGGTCGAGCGAATCTGTGAGGTGAATGATGGTGGGATACTTGCGTTTCTGGTTGAGTCTATTTTTATGTACACATCTCCTGGCCATTGCCATGCTACTGGGCGCCCTGATCTGGGCCAGGGTCGGCCGCGCGGCCTCGATCCCGATTCCCGCGGAGGCCGGACCGGCGTTACCGGCGCCATCGACCGAATCGGCATCACCGGCGGCAGCGCCCACGTCGCTGCCGCCCCCGCTAGATGCCGCGTCATCGCCCGCGTCGGCCGGCCAGTTCAAATTGATCATTCCGGTCGCCGCCGTGCGCGCCTCCGATCTGCGCGATACGTTCAATGATGCGCGTTCATCGGAACGCCAGCATCAGGCCATCGATATTATGGCTCCACGCGGGACGCCGGTCCTGGCGGCGGCCGACGGCGAGATCGTCAGACTCTACTCCAGCAATCTCGGCGGCAATACCATCTATCAGCTCAGCCGGGATCGGAAGACCGTCTTCTACTACGCGCATCTGGATCGCTACGTCGAGGGGTTGTCGGCCGGACGTCAGGCGCAACAGGGTGAAGTGATCGCTTATGTAGGCGATACCGGAAATGCGGGCACGGGCAATTACCACCTGCATTTTGCGATGTGGTCGGTCGATGATCCGAAGCAGTACTGGCACGGGGTCAATATCAATCCATATCCGATTCTGAGCCAGGCCCCTTGACCCGTGGAGAGTTGAGATTCAAACCGCGAAACACGCGAAAAACTGATGATTTAGCGTATTCCGCGTGTTTCGCGGTCGATCAACCAATTTGGCGAGCGAGGTACTAGTTTCCCGGATGGTACTCCCGCTCGGTATGCCCTTTGAGCTGCGAGCGATAGAAATAGACCTCCCGCAGATCGCCCGTGCTGTAACGTTTCGCCTGATCATTGAAGTGCGGCGAGGATGGGTTGCCGCTCTCACCGCCCGCGGTGACGGCTTTGGCCCGCAGCGTCTTGCCGAACTCGACGACGGCCACAAAGCTGTTGCCGCCGCTGCCGTAGATCTTCTTCGACCCCTTATACGGGCGCGCGCCGAACGAGGCCAGCGAGCCCCAGTTCGCGGACGTAAAGCCCACCGGGAGGCTGGGTCCGGCGTCGCTGAACGGATGAACAATGTCGCCGGTCAACCGCTGAAAGCGATTGATCTCGCCCCACGGCGTCTTCCAGGTGCCGAAATCGGCCGCGAGCTTGTCCGAAGCCGCGGCGAGCGACTGCAGCAGTTGCTCCGCCGGGGCCTCGCTGACGATATAGTTCACGGCGTCGAGGCCGGTTCGCAGCGCTCTCCGCTGCAGATCCTCTCCCCAGTAAACGGCGAGCGAGGTCGGGACCGAGGCCACGGACCACCGCAGATCCCACGCGCGCAGCAGCGCGATCTGCTCGGAGGTCTTCGCCTTGAGAGGACTGGACGCGGGCAATTGGTCCCAGGCCTTGACCAGGGCCGGAATCGGCTTCTCGAACCAGGTCAGATAGCTGTCGTAGGCCGCCGCGATCAGCGAGTCGAGCGTGAAATCTTTCGTGTTCTGCAGAACTCTGACTGCGTGCTGTCCCCGCGCAGACTCCGTCCCCGAATCGACGTAGACCGGATAGTCGGCCCGCTTCGGGCTGTTCGGTCCCGCCGCCGTCCACGGCGAATCGTTGCTGTTGTAGAGCCAGCCGCTGGCCGGATTCAGCAGTTTCGGCGTCTCGTCGATGGAGAGCAGACCGCGCCAGTCGGTCGCCGGATTGCTGCCGTCCACCGGTTTGGTCCAGTCGAATTTGGGATCGCGCTTCGGAATGAAGTTCCCGTGAAAATAGGCGATGTTGCCGTCGGCATCCGCGTAGATGGTGTTATTCGACGAGTTGGTGTGCAGTTCCATGGTCTGCCTGAACTCTTTATAGTTTCTCGCCTTGGTGCGCGCGTAGGACTGCGTCAGCGCCTTCACGGGCGACTGCATCAGGCTGATGGCGACCCATTTGCCTTCCGTCGAGGAGACCACGGGTCCGTGCTGGGTGCGATAGACGGTGAACGTCTTCTCGGCCATTCCCTGCTCGGTCTTGTACGGGACCTTGATCACGGCCGTCGTGACCGGCCGTTCCTCAGCGCCGTACCTGTAATAGAAGCGGTCGCCCTTCTTGACGATCGCCTCGAGATACCGGTCGATGGCATCGACGGCGCTGGAGGTGTGCATCCAGCCGCATCGCTCGTTGAAACCCTGGTAGATGAAGAACTGCCCCCAGGTGGCCGCGCCGTAGGCGTTCAGCCCCTCGCCGCTGACCATCTGCAACTCGGACCTGAAGAAGAATGAGGTGTGCGGGTTGATCAGCAGCAACGCGCGCCGCGCCGCCGTGTTGGACGGCGAGATGGCGATGCCGTTCGATCCGGTCGGCTCGGCGAAGAGATCGCGTTCGCCGTGCGAATTGAGGCCGACCAGCCCGTTGCCGTAGAAAGCCTGCAACTGGTCCAGGTTGATGGTCTCGATGTCTCCGCCGATGCTGCCTTCGGTGAAAGAGAGCGCCATCCAGGGCTCGAAGCGTTTGATAACCCTCGGCTTGACCTCGGCATGCTTAGCCAGATAGAAGTTCAGACCGTCGGCCCAGGCATTCATCAGCGTCTTCAACCACGGCGGGCTCGTGTCGTACTGCGTCCTGAGGGACTCGGGATTGATGAACAACTTCATCCGCAGATCCCGCCAGATGGCGGACTCACCCTCGGCCTCCGCGAGCCGCCCCATCGAGTTGAGATAGTTGGTCTCGATCCGGTTGAAATCGTCCTCGGCCTGGGCATAGATCGCGCCGAAGACCGTATCGGCATCGGTCTTGCCGTAGACGTGCGCGATCCCCCAGTCATCGCGGATGATCGTGACGTTACGGGCCTGTTGCTCCCACCGCGGCAGGTCAGGGTTCTGCCCAACCGTCGCGGCACCGGAACTGTGAGGTAGTGCGATTGCGACAACGAAGAACAGGATCAGTTTTTTCATTGAGAAATACTCCCGCAAAGCGGCCGCTGCTGTCCATAGCAAACCGGTGATCGACGATCGCCGCGCTGGTTCATCAGTCTAACGGTTAGACCTGTTGGCCGACCCGGTCAAAAAATCGAGCTTGACAATTGGTTCATCTTTGAACCATTCTTCGTGACACCGAAATTGAAAATACAGAATCTTGAGATCCGGCGGGCTGGTGGATGGAGGACGTACACGGGAACCCGGTGAACAGCTCCATTTCCATAGCCGAAGCGCCGTTAATGGTCCGCCATTTCAGCTATTCCGAGCCAGGTTAATTAACCCTGCGCTGAAGAAGGAGTCCATCATGTTTACCGCATCGAATCGTCAACTTAAGAATCGTTTATCCGTCATCGCGGCCACGATTGCGCTGGCGGCATTGTTAATCATGTCCAATGCTTCCGCCTTTAATGGGCGGGATCATGATGGGCGTGACGATAACTGGGTTGCAACCTGGGGCGCCAGCTCGCAATCGGGCGCGGAGCCGATTTTCGGACCGGCCCCCACGCCGTTGCAGTTCAACGACCAGACCATTCGTCTGATCGCGCGCATCAGCAAAGGAGGCGACCGGATTCGGATCAATCTGGAGAATCGGTTCGGTACCGATTCGCTCGTCATTGGCGCGGCACACCTCGCTCGGCGCGAAGCGGGCGCCGAGATCGAGCCCGGTTCGGACCGCACGCTCAAGTTCGGAGGTAACCCGGGCATTACGATTCCGCCGGGCGCCTCGGTCGTGAGCGATCCGGTGCGTCTGCATGCGCCAGACCTGACCGAATTGGCGGTGAGCCTTTACCTGCCCAAGCCGACGCCCGCCCTCAGCGTCCACTCGCTCGGGGTGCAGACGGCGTATCTCTCCAGCGAGGGGGCGGGGGATCTCAGTGGTGCGACGACCATTCCCGCGCCGACCACCACGCTGGCGCGCTATTTCCTGTCGGGCATCGAGGTGCGCGCGGACGATGAAACGAAGGCCATCATCACGCTGGGGGATTCAATCACGGACGGTTTCAATTCGACCGTGGATGCCAACCGGCGCTGGCCCGATCGGCTGGCGGAACGGCTGCGCGATCAGAAGCAGCGACAGAACCTCTCGGTGGTCAACCAGGGCATCAGCGGCAATCGTCTGCTGCATAACGTGATCGGCCCCAACGTCCTGTCGCGATTCAATCATGACGTGCTGGCCCAGACTAATGCGGCGTTTGTCGTGGTCCTGGTCGGAATCAACGATATCGGGTTTTCGGCGATTCAGAATCCCGATTCTCCCTTCACGGTGCAAGCCGTCAGCGCCCGGGAGATGATCCAGGCCTACCGGCAACTGATCAGCCGTGCGCATGCCAAGGGCCTCAGGATAATCGGCGGAACGCTACTGCCCTTCGAGGGGGCCGGCTATTTCTCACCTGAGGGTGAGACCAAGCGGCAGGCAGTGAACGAATTCATCCGTCATAGCGGCGAATTCGATGAGGTCATCGACTTTGACCGCGCCACACGCGACCCGAACCAACTGACCAGACTCCTCCCCCTCTACGACAGCGGCGACCATCTACATCCCAATGACGCCGGTTACGAGGCCATGGCCAACGCGGTCAATCTCAGGGTCTTCAACCTCCGCTAGCCGGCTCCGATTATGGCAATCAACCGATCTTAGAACATCCGGAGATCCATCACCAGAGAGGAACTGATATGACGTTTGTGAATAGATCACAGTCAAGCTCTTGGCGCAGTCTCAAAGGTCTGGCGTTAGCAGTAATCCTCGCCGCCGCATCGTTCGCGGTCACCATGCCCTCGGCGATGACGGCCCAGGAGGGCAATCATGGACCTTCACGTCGCCTCCGATCCTGGATCGGAACCTGGACGACGAGCCCACAGGCACCCGACACCACCGCGCTCCCGAACGCCGGATTCACCGATCAGACCCTGCGTCAGATCGTCTTCACCAGCCTCGGCGGCGATTCCGTGCGGATTCGCCTGACCAACGAGTTCGGCAATCAGCCGTTGAACGTCGGCGCCGCGCAGGTGGCGATCGCCGATCCGGACGGCGCGATCAGGTCGGGGACCGGACGCCCTCTGACGTTCGGCGGACAATCGTCGATCACGATCGTCCCGAACGCGCAGGTCGTGAGCGATCCGGTGCAGTTGGAGGTTCCGGCGACGAGCGAGCTGGCCATCGACCTCTACTTGCCGGGAAGCACGGGTCCGGTCACCTGGCACCGCGTCGGTCTCAGGACGACCTACATCTCACCGACCGGGAACTTCGTCGGAGAGCCGCTGTTGCCGGCCGGAACGACCTCACGGAACTACTTCTTCTTGAAGGGCGTGGAGGTCCTGGCGCCCGAAGAGACCGGCGTCGTGGTGGCCTTCGGCGATTCGATCACCGATGGGACGGCCTCCACCCCCGATACCAACAATCGTTATCCCAACCATCTGGCGAGGCTGCTCGCCGCCTCACACGGGCGGCTCAAGCTGGCCGTGCTCAACCAGGGCATCTCCGGCAACCGGGTACTCGCCAACAGCGTCACGGGCGGCCAGAACGTCCAGGCCCGGTTCGACCGTGACGTGCTCTCCCAACCGGGAGTCACACAGGTCATCGTGCTGATCGGCATCAACGATTCGTCGAATACCGAGTTCGTCGCCGACCGCGTGATTGCCGGACATCAGCAGTTGATCCTGCGAGCCCGCGCCCGCGGCCTCAAGATCTATGGCGGGACGCTCACTCCGGCCGGATCGACCGGAACCCGCGAGGCCAATCGCCAGGCGATCAATGCCTGGATCCGCACCAGTGGGGCCTACGATGCGGTGATCGATTTCGATGCCGCCACGCTCGACCCGAACAATCCGGCCTTCTTCCTCCCCGCTTTCAACAGCGGAGACAATCTGCATCCGAGCGATGCCGGTTACGAGGCCATGGCTCAGACCGC
>DATEFT010000443.1:0-5876 GCA_035280505.1 Blastocatellia bacterium
CCATGACCGCCCACGCCATGAAGGGCGACCGCGAGCGCTGCCTGGAAGGCGGCATGGACGCTTACGTCTCGAAACCCGTTCAACCGGCGGAACTCTTCAAGACCATCGCCGAGATGACCGTCGGCACCTCAAATCAGTCCCCCGATACCGAACCCATGGGCGTCTATTGAGTGGGTGTTTTCAGATTTGCTGACCGCGGCGGATTGTGTGGGCAACGGCCTTAAGCGCCGAAGGCGCGCCATAAAATAGCCGCAAAATCCGCCGCGAGGCCGTCGCCCAATCCAACGGAATCCCGCTCGATGATTTCGGCCCGATCGTGATCGAGCCGTAAGAGCCGATTAAAGTTACCCGCCGCATCGGCCGATAAATTATCTGCTATGACCTCCGGTTATCTGCATGCGGATTATGTTCACTCGTTGACGGGCCTGGGCCAACCTCGCCGTCTACCGGAGGCGCAGGGCTGGATTCTCAAACGCCGGATTCCGGGCTCCGACCGATGGGATGCCATGGGCGCCTATCCGTTCTTCAACTGCCGCTATCCGGAGCGGCTGGACCGGGATTTGAAAGAGCTGACGGAGGAGTTGGTGAGCGTCACGGTCGTCACCGATCCTTTCGCCGACTTCTCGCCCGGAGAGTTGCAGCGAACGTTTCCCGACCTCGTGCGGCCCTTCAAAGACCACTTCATCATGGACCTCGGCCGCCGATGGGAAGAGACCGTTTGCGCCCACCATCGACGCAATGCGCGAAGAGCGCTGGCCGCGGTCGAGATCGAGCGCCGCCCGCCGGAGTCCGCGCGCGACGAATGGATTACGCTCTACAATCATCTGATCGAGCGCCACCGAATCACCGGATTCGCGGCCTTTCCGCCGGAGTCATTGACCGGACAGTTGCGGGTCCCGGGCCTGGTGCTGCTGCGCGCCGTTCATCGGGATCAGACCGTGGGCATGACGTTGTGGTACGTCAATGAGGACCGCGCCTATTATCACCTCGCCGCTTATTCGCCGCTCGGTTATCGGCTGAAGGCCTCTTTCGCGCTCTTCTGGAGGGCCGCCGAGATTCTGGCCGGCGAGGGAGTGCGCTGGATCAATCTGGGGGCCGGGGCCGGCCTCGAATCCGACGGAACCGACGGCCTCTCGCGCTTCAAGCGCGGATGGGCGACCGTCAACCGCCCGGTCTATCTCTGCGGGCGGATCCTCGATCACCGGGTCTACACGGCCCTCGTGAAAGACCGGGCCCTCGACGCCCTCGACTATTTCCCCGCTTATCGAAGCCCGAACTATGATTCCGGATCAAGACACAAACTACTATCGGCTGGTCGCGCATTATGAGAGCTGTCTCGCCCGCTACGGCGATACGCACCTCGGCGTGGACTGGCCGAATCCGCAGGACGCCGACAAACGATACGAGGTGATGCTCGGCGTCATCCGGCCCACCGGCGGCGGGTCGTCCGTGAAGCTGCTCGATTTCGGATGCGGAGCCTCACACCTCTATGGCTACATTCGGGAGAGAGGGCTCGATCACATCGATTACGCCGGTCTGGAGCTGTCGCCGCGATTCATCGAATTGTGCCGCGCCAAGTTTCCGGACCGGACCTACTATCACGCCGATCTCCTCGATCCCCGGACGGAGCTTCCGGAATTCGACTATCTGGTGCTCAACGGCGTCCTGACCGAAAAGCGCGAACTGTCGTTCGACCAGATGTGGAGCTACGGACGCCGATTGCTGCGCGCCGCCTGGTCCAAGACTCGCCTCGGAATGGCCTTCAACTGCATGTCGAAGCAGGTCGACTGGGAGCGAGAGGATCTGTTCCATCTGCCGCTGAACTGCCTGGCCGATTTCCTGGCCGCGGAGTTGAGCCGCCACTTCATCGTCCGCCAAGACTACGGTCTTTATGAATATACCGTCTACCTCTATCGCAATCAGGTGGAATCATGTTTGTCATTAGAGAAGCCAAGCCGGCCGACGCCGGTTCCCTGCGCGCCATCTATTTAAATCTGCTGCGCAACACGTTCACCAATTTCCCGGCGGAGGCCGTCGATCGATATGCCGCGGATTGGACGGCCGAGTTGATCGAGACGCGGATCGCGTCCGGGAACTATCTCCTGCTGGGCGCCTATGAAGCCGCGTGGACAGCCACCGGGTTGCTGTTCGGGGCCCCGCCCGAAAGCGGCGTCGGCACCGTCATCTGGTTGGGCGTGGCCGCCGAGGCTCGGGGCCGCGGGATCGGTGGGGAACTGATGCGCGAATGTTTTGCCGCCTATCGGCGGCGCGGCTGTCACAAAGTCAAAGTCTATGCCGAGAACGAGGCGGCCAAAAAGTTCTATCTCAAGCTCGGGATGGACGCCGAAGGTTTCCATCCGCGCCACTGGTTCGGCCTCGATTTCTGGTCACTGGGAATTCAAATATGAGGAAGCCGCTTACCGTGACCATGGTCAGCCACGCCTGCCTCCGGATCGAGGGAGAGTTCGGTTCATTGCTCTGCGATCCATGGTTTCTGAACGAACCGATCTACAATTTCACGACCTGGAAATTTCCGGCGGCGGTGATCCCCCCGTCGGAGGTGGTCGCCGGTCTCGATTATCTGTTCATCACCCACTCGCACGAAGATCACTTTCATATCCCGTCCTTGGACCTGATTCCACGTGAGGTCACGGTGTTGCTTCCGGAATATGAGGGCCATCCCGGAATGCGGGCGCAGCACATCGAGCGCGTCTGCCGGGCGCTCGGATTTCACCGGATCCGAAAGTTGCGGCCGTGGCAGACCGCTGCCCTCGGCGGCGGCGCCGAGCTGACGGTGCTGCCTCCGGATCCGAATCGTCCGCACGACTGGGAGAATGCCGGGTTCGTCATCGAGGACGAAGGGTGCAAGCTGGTCAACGTCAACGACAATATCGGCGACGAAGAGCATTTCGCGCGGATCGCGCGCCGCTTCGGCCGCTTCGATCTCGGCCTGGTGCAGACCACCGGCGTCTCGATGTATCCGGGGCGCTTTCGCATGTCCGAGAGCCGAATGCGCGAGGAGGCGGGCCGGCGCCAGTTCAATCCGATCTTTCAACGCCGCCTGATCGACGCCCTGGAACTCAAATACCTGGCGCCTTTCGCGGGCGATTTCGGATGGTTCGACGAACGCTATTTTCATTGCAACTGGGCCAATCGCACGACCCCGGCCATCTTCGAGCGCTGGTTCAACGACCATTACGCGGTCAGGGGAGTCGAGCTGGCGATCCTGCTGCCGTCCGACACCTGGTCCATGGCGACCGGCCCGGTGCATCATCATCCGCCGATCGACTGGGAGCATCATCTGGACGAAGTCAGAAGACTGCAGCGACGCTTCCAATACAAGCTCGACCGGGTTCGCGACTGGATCCACGATTCGAACCAGGCGTACCTGGAGCAACGCACTCGGGACTATACCGAATACGTCTCGAAATGGATCTGCCGGGATTACCTGGATGTCACCGCCTGTTTCGAGATCCGGATCGAAGGCTCGCCGGGGTTCTCCTTCTTTCTCGAGGCCGACCCGCAAAACGGTTTCGCCATCCGCTGGGAGCGGCCGGTCACGGTCGATCAGACGCTCGCGCTGCCGGCTCCGATCTGGGCCGCGATTCTGGAGGGCAAGCTGATGTGGAATATCGCGCAATGGTCCGGCGAGTGTGAACAACACGTGCCGTTCCGTCCGGAGATCGCCCGGTTTTGGGCCTGGCTCGAATATTACGTGGACCTGGGCAATCGCGTCCCACAGGCTCTGGTTGAAGAAGCTCAACATCCATGGTTGACGGGGCGGTACGAGCGCCTGCGACCTCAACTGGGAGTTTTCCCGGACAGAGGATTTGAGATTTGAACCGCGAAACACGCGGAACACGCTAAATCGACCGCCGTGCACCGAGAACGATTACTCACTCTGGCCGATGAGGCCGCCTGGCGCGAGGCGCTGCTCTCGATCCCGCACGCTTTCGCGCATACCTGGGACTATCTCCAGGCCCTCTCCCATTCGCTCCCCAACGACCTTCGGCTCTACGTCTTCGACGGAGCGAATGGGCGCGGCCTCTGTCCCCTGTTGGAGAGAAGTTGGAATGGTCGGACGGACGTCGTCACGCCATACGGTTTCAATGGATTCGCGATCGCCGGAGAGACCGCCGAACTCCCGGATCGCTGGCGTCGTTTCGCCACCGAACGGGGCTGGGTCTGCGGCTATCTGGGCCTCAATCCGGCGTTGCCGAATCCGCCCGACGAGAGCGGCGAACCGGATCGGGCAGTCTATCTGGTTGACGTGACCAAAAGCCCGGCGGAGTTATTCGAGGGTTTGTCGCGCAACGTGAAGACCCGGCTGCGCGAGTGGCAAAGGAGCGGAGCCCGGATCATCGACGATCGAGAACGCGCCCGGCGGTTCTTCATCGACAATTACCGCGATTTCACGCGGCGGGTGGGTGCGGGAACGCCCTATCACTTCTCCCCGATCACGCTCGACGGATGGACCCGCCTCGAACGGGTCTGGCTGCTCGGCGCCGAGAACGGCAGCGGCCGACTGGAGGCGGTCTCGGTCTTCGCCGCTTCGGACTATTGCGGCGAATATCTCTTCAACGTTTCGCTGCCGGAGGGGCGCGGCCATTCCGCGGCGCTCCTCTGGGAAGGAATGTTGCGGCTCAGGTCCGAGGGGGTTCCGGTCGTCAATTTAGGCGGAGGAGTCACAGCCGGCGATGGGTTGGATCAGTTCAAGGCCCGGTTCGGAGGTTTCAGCCGCCCGCTTCGCGCGCTGAAGCAGGTCTATCGCCCGGACGTTTATGAGGAATGCTGTCGGCGGGCCGGGGTCGATCCGAGGTCCCGATCGGGCTATTTTCCGCCGTATCGAACGGTGAAGTGGAGAGTCGAATGAAATGGAAAAAGCTGGGATTGATCTTTACCACTCTGCCTGATCATCGGCAGGGCGACTGGATGGTCTCTCATGCGAGCGTGCCGACGGCCTTGCCGCTGGCCAATGGGCGCATTCGCGTCTATTTTTCGCCGCGCGACATCAAAGGCCGCAGCCGGCCGACCTTCATCGAAGTGGACGGCCTGGATCCGCGCCGCGTGCTCTACGTGCACGACCGGCCGGTGATCGGGCTCGGCGAACTGGGGACCTTCGACGACAACGGGATCATGCCGGGATCGATCGTCGAGGAGGGCGGGAAACTCCATCTTTATTATGTCGGATGGAACGCCGGCGTCTCGGTGCCGTACCGCAATGCGGTCGGACTGGCCATCAGCCACGACGGAGGATTGACCTTCGAGAAACCCTATCCGGGCGCGGTCGTCGATCGGAATCTCCGCGAGCCGTACTTCACGCTCTCGCCCTGCGTGAGCAAAGTCGATCAGCAATGGCATCTGTGGTACGGATCGGTGACCGGATTTATCCGCTCGGGAGCGGATGAAAAACCGGAACCGGTCTACGTCATCAAGTATGCGTCGTCTCGAGACGGCATCGAGTGGGAACGGCCTAACCTGACCTGCATCCATCCGCACACACCGGATGAATCGAACGCGCGTCCCACGGTCCTGGCCGAGGCCGACCGATTCCGCATGTGGTTCTGTTTCCGGGGAGGCGAAGATTTCCGTGACGGCGTTCACAGCTACCGAATCGGCTATGCCGAATCGAAGGATGGCAGGGCCTGGCAACGGTTGGACGAACTGGCGGGGATCTCCACTTCGGAAGAGGGGTGGGACTCCAAGATGCTGGCTTATCCGAGCGTCGTGCGCAGCCATGGGCGGACCTATCTTTTTTACAATGGCAACGGGTTCGGACTGAGCGGCATCGGGTGCGCAATGGCGCAAGATGATTGAGCGGTCGAGGTGATGGGATGGCGAAGAGGCATTTGTCACAACCGGCATTTCCCGAAAAG
>DATEFT010000444.1:0-9257 GCA_035280505.1 Blastocatellia bacterium
GCTCGCTCCCGATCGCCATGCCTTCCTCTTCGTCATGCACCATCTCATCTCCGACGGCTGGAGCCTGAGCGTGTTGGCGCATGAGCTGACGGCGCTCTACGGCGCCTTCCGGCGCGGAGAGCCCAATCCGCTGCCGCCGCCGCGCCTTCAGTACCGCGACTATGCGGCCTGGCACAACCGGCAGGTGGAGGACGCGGCCATCGTCCCGCACCGGCGATACTGGGCCCAGAAGCTGGCGGGACCGCTCCCGATCCTGGAACTACCGACCGATCTCCCGCGCCCGCCGAGGCAAAGCTCGCGTGGAGAGCTGTTCACCTTCACGCTCGATGCGGAGTTGTACACCGGGCTCCAGCAACTGGCGACGGCCCAGCGGGCCACGCTCTTTATGGTGCTGGCGGCGCTGGTCAAAGTGTTGCTCCATCGGTACACCGGCCAGGAAGAGATCCTGATCGGCACGCCCATCTCGGGCCGAACGCATCCCGACCTCGACCGGCAGATCGGTTTCTATCTCAACACTCTGGCGCTGCGCGACGCGGTCACCCCGCATCTGCCGTTCGCGGAGTTTCTCGGACGGGTTCGCCAGACGGCGCTGGAGGCCTACGAGCACGAACTCTATCCCTTCGACAAACTGATCGACGACCTGGGGCTGCAGCGAGACCTGAGCCGCTCTCCGGTCTTCGACGTGATGGTGATCCTGCAGAATGCCGGAAGCCTCAACCTGAACCTGGAAGGCGTCCGGGCTCGACCGTTCGCCGTGGAGCCGGGAACCAGCAAGTACGACCTGACCTTCGATTTCGCGGTCGTGGCCGACGGACTGCAGGCCGGAATCCGATACAACACCGACCTGCTGCGTCGGGACCGCATCGAGCGCATGAGCAGGCATCTGCTGGAGCTGGCTCGAAGCCTCCTTCGCGACGCCGGGCAACCGGTCGGGAAGCTGAAGATGCTGCCCGATGCGGAACGCGAGCTGCTGCTGCGCGATTTCAATCGGACGGCGGCGGCCCTCCCATCCGCGTCCGCGCTCCCGACCCTGGTCGAGCTCTTCGAGGAGCAGGTCCGGAAGAGCCCGGACGCTCAGGCGCTATCTTTTGAAGAGCAGGCGCTGACCTATCAAGAACTCGACCGCGCGGCCGACCGCCTGGCCGATCAACTGGCCCATCACCTGAGAGGAGCGCTCAATTGCGAGGGCGGAGCCGAAGTGCTCGTGGGGCTCTTCGTCGAGCGATCGCCGGAGATGGTGGTCGGGCTACTCGGAATTTTGAAGGCCGGATGCGCCTATGTCCCGCTCGATCCGGCCTACCCGCCATCGCGGCTCACCTACATGCTCCAGGATTCGCGGGCCGCGGTGATCCTCACACAACAACGGCTCTGGCCGCGCCTCTCGGAGATCCTGGCTCCGCTGGCGATCAAACCGATGGTCATCTGCCTGGACGGCGAGGAGGATCAGCTCCCGACCGTCGGCCGCAGGCCGGCGGGAAGCCTCGCCCGCCGCGAGGGCCTGGCCTACGTGCTCTACACCTCCGGATCCACGGGCCGGCCGAAGGGTGTCGCCGTCACGCATGACGCCCTGCTCAATTTTCTCTGTTCGATGCGCAAGAGCCCCGGGATCTCGGCAACCGACGTGCTGCTGGCGGTCACGACCATCTCTTTCGATATCGCCGGGCTCGAACTCTATCTGCCGTTGATCTCCGGCGCCCGGATCGCCCTGGCCTCGACGCGGATGGGCGCGGACGGCCTGCTGCTGGCCGAACGATTGGGCAGAGGCGATATCACCATCATGCAAGCGACACCGGGCACCTGGCGCCTGCTGCTGGCGGCGGGATGGGAAGGCTCACCTCAATTGACCGTCCTCTGCGGCGGTGAAGCGTTGCCTGGCAACCTGGCCTCCGCCTTGACGACCGGATGCCGGTCGCTCTGGAACCTGTACGGCCCGACCGAGACCACCATCTGGTCCACGCTGCACCGGGTCGGCGGCGAGCCGGGAGAGCCGAGAGAGTCGTCTCCGATCGTCAGCATCGGGAGGCCCATCGACAATACCCAGATCTACATCCTCGATTCGCTGCGGCAACCGGTTCCGGTCGGCGTCCCGGGCGAACTCTATATCGGCGGGTCGGGGCTGGCCCGCGGCTACTGGAATCGGCCTGAATTGACCGCGCAGAAGTTTGTGCCCGACCCCTTCAGCTCTCAACCGGGAGGCAGGCTCTATCGCACCGGAGACCTGGCGCGTTTTCTCCCCGACGGCCGCCTCGAGTTTCTCGGCCGGACGGACCATCAGGTCAAGCTGCGCGGCTTCCGGATCGAGACCGGCGAGGTCGAATCGGCGCTGCTCAAAGCTCCGGCGGTCCGGGCGGCCATCGTGACCGTCCGGGAGGATTCGCAGGGCGAAGCCTGTCTGGTCGCCTACCTGGTCGCGGAACAGGGAGAGTTGCAACCCGCCGAACTGCGGGCTCACCTGGCCGGTTCCCTGCCCGACTACATGATCCCATCGGTCTTCATCCAGCTCCCGGCCTTCCCGGCGGCGCCCAACGGCAAGGTGGATCGCGCGGCGCTGCCGGCGCCGGCCGCGGCCAACCGGACTCGAGACCCGGTCGCCCCCAGGGACGGGATCGAGCAGAGCATCGCCCGCATCTGGGAAGAAGTCCTGGAGGTGAAACCGATCGGCATCCACGACGACTTCTTCGAGCTGGGCGGGCACAGCCTGAAAGCCACCAGGATCGCGTTCCGGATCCAGAGAGAGTTGCAATTGAAGATCGCGCTGATGGACATCTTTCGGCAGCCGACCGTCGCCGCGCTGGCCGGGCTGGCAAGCCAGAGAGACGGCCTGCGGCAGCCCGTCTTCAAGCCCCGGAAAGATTCCGGCGCGATCATTCCAGTCACGCCGGAAGAGTTGGAGATGCTAGCAGATGATTGATCCGAATATGGACCTCACCGAACTCAAACGCCGAGCCAAGGCCGGAGAGTTGCAGGCTCTGCAGGAGCTGCGCAATCTCGGCTATTTCGAAAAGAAGAAGGCCGAGAAAGAGGGCTATCCCGTCTCTCACGCGCAGAAGAGGCTGTGGATCCTGAACCGGATGGAGGCCGAGAGCGCCGCCTACAATGTGCCCGGCGCCCTGCTCCTGCAGGGTCCGCTGCAGGTCTTCGCTCTTCGGAGCGCGTTGCAGGCCGTGATTCAGCGGCATGAAATTCTACGCACGACCTTCGAGGCGATCGACAGCGAGCCCCGGCAGTTCATCCGCGACTGGAGCGAGGACCTCTCGTTTCCGTTGAAAGAGACGGATCTGACCGGCGACCCGCAGGCCGAGACCAGGGCCCGGGAGCTGTTACGGGAGGATGCGGGCCGGCCCTTCGATCTGACGCAAGGATGGCTCCTGCGAGCCGAACTCCTGAAACTGACCCCGCAGCGCCACCTCTTCTACCTCAATCTTCATCACATCGTCTGCGACGAATGGTCGCTGAACGTGCTGCTGAGAGAGTTGTCGGAGGCCTACAACAGCGCGGCGAGGGGTTCGGAGCCGCAGTGGCCCCCGCTGAAACTCCAGCACAAAGAGTACGCCGCCAGACAGGAGCAGCAATTGAGCCGGCCAGAGACGGCCGCCGCCCGCGAGTACTGGCGGCGAAGGCTCTCGGGAGAGCCCGCGATCCTCAACCTTCCGACCGACCTCCCGCGCCCGGCGGAGTTGACCCATCGCGGCGCCAACTTCGCGTTCGAACTCGAGCCCGGCTGTCTGGAGGACCTGCGGCGACTGGCCCGCCGATCGGGGGCCACGCTGTTTATGGCCCTGACGGCGCTGACGAAGGTCCTGCTCCACAGATACACGGACCAGGAAGAGATCATCCTCGGCACGCCCATCGCCGGCCGGGAAGACCCGGATTTAGAGGACCAGATCGGCTTCTACGTCAACACCCTGGTCTTGCGCGATGAGATTCGCGGGGAACAGACCTTTCCGGAAGCCCTGGCCGCGGTCAAACAGACCGCGGAAGAGGCCTACGAACACGGCGGCTATCCTTTCGATCTGCTGATCAACGAATTGAATCTCGATCGCGACCTGAGCCGCTCGCCGCTCTTCGACGTGATGATCGTCCTGGAGGGCGAAGAATCATCAAGACCGGGCGGCTTCGAGGGCCTGCAGATCGAGCCCTTCGACCTCGACTTCGCCACGGCCAAGTTCGACTTGAGCTTCTACTACGCGGCCGGGCCGGACGGTCTGCGCGTGGTCTTGAACTACAACACGGACCTCTTTCGTCCGGAGACCATCGCCCGACTGGCCGGACACCTGAAACAACTGGCCGTTGGCATCACCGAGCACCCGGAACATCCCATCGGCAGATTCGAGATGGTGACCGGGGCGGAGTTGCGGCAACTGCTCTTCGAATTCAACCGGACCGCCACCGGCGCGCTCGCCAATCGGACCATCGTGACGCTCTTCGAGGAGCAGGCGGAACTCGGGCCCGAAAGGGTGGCGGTCGTTTCAGGGAGCCGCACCCTCACCTATCGCGAGCTCAATGAACGAGCCAACCGGATCGCCTGGGGCCTGGGCGTGAAAGACCGCCCGGGTCCGGACCGGCTGGTCGCGGTCCTGCTGCGGCCCTCCGACTGGATGATCGCGACGCTCCTCGGCATTCTGAAAGCGGGGGCGGCCTATGTGCCGCTCGACCCTTCATACCCGGCGGAGCGGCTGCGCTTCATGCTGCAGGACTGCGGGGCACGGGTCCTGATCACCGAAGAGGCCTGCCTGGAACTGGCCCGGCAAGCGGCGACGTCGGCGGAGTTGCCGGCGCCCGGAGTTCAGATCCTGAATGTGCGCGGGATCGAAGGCCGCACCTCCAATCCCCCGCGAGCGGCACGGCCCGATCACGCGGCATATGTGATCTACACCTCCGGCTCCACGGGCCGGCCCAAGGGCTGTGTCGTGACGCACCGCAACGTGGCGCAGTTGATGAAGAACGATCGCCACTATTTCGACTTCAACGAACACGATGTCTGGATCGTCGCGCACTCCTTCTGTTTCGATTTCTCGGTCTGGGAGATGTACGGCGCGCTGCTCTATGGCGGGCGCGTGGTGGTGCCCGATCGCGAGGCGGTCCGGGATCCCCGGCGGTTTCGGCAACTGATCAAAGATCACCGGGTGACGGTGCTCAACCAGACTCCCGCCGCCTTCCACAACCTGATCCGGACCGAGAGCGCCTGTGAGCCTCACGATCTCGATCGGCACCTGCGCTACGTCATCTTCGGCGGAGATCGGCTGGAGCCGGCGGAGTTGCGGCCCTGGGCCGAATGGTACTCGCCGGACCGAGTCCAACTCATCAATATGTTCGGCATCACCGAGACCACGGTGCATGTCACCTACCATCGATTGCGCGGCGAGGAGCTGCTGAAGTCCTCTTCCGGCAGCCCGATCGGGATCCCGCTCCCGGAGACCGGCGTCTACGTGCTGAACGGCGACCGCAAAATGCAGCCGATCGGGGTCGCGGGCGAAATCTACGTCGGCGGGACCGGAGTCAGCCGCGGCTATCTGAATCGGGCCGAACTGACGGCAGAGCGGTTCATCGAGAACCCGTATCTGCCCGGGAGACCGGTCTACAAGAGCGGCGACCTGGGCCGCTGGCTGCCGGACGGCACGCTGGAGCATCTGGGCCGCAATGACGATCAGGTCCAGGTGCGAGGCTTCCGCGTCGAACTGCATGAGATCGAGAAATGCCTGCTCACCCACCCGCGGATCCGGAGAGCGCTGGTGATCGCGCAGCCGACGCCGGAGGGGGTGCAGGAACTGCACGCCTATCTGATCATGGAGTCCCCCGCCCCGATCGATGAATTGCGCCGGCACCTCCAGCAGACGCTGCCGGAGTACATGACGCCCGCGCACTTCACCACTCTCGAAGAGTTTCCGCTGACCGCCAACAACAAGATCGATTACCGCGCGCTGCCCCGCCCCGGAGCCGCCGCGAGCGTCCCGGGCGAACAGTTCACGCCGCCGCGCGACCGCCTGGAGGCCTCGCTGGTCGAGAGCTGGAGACGGGTCCTAAACCGCGAGCGAATCGGAGTCTTCGATAACTATTTCAATCTGGGCGGTGACTCGATCAAGGTGATCCGCCTGATCAACGCCATCGCCGCCGAATTGGGAATCCGGCTGGAGATCAAAGACATCTTCCGTCACTTGACGATTGCCGACCTCGCGGCTGAACTTCGACAGCGAGCCCGGGAGACCGGGCTCTCGACCTCGGCCCAGGAGCCGGACCGGGCGCGGCACCAACTGGACTCGCTCAAAGAGGCGATCCTGGCCGACCCCGATCAACGAAAGCTCCTGCCGGAAGATTGGGAAGACTTCTACCCGATGAGCGATATCGAGCAGGGAATGATCTTTCACAATCTGCTGGAGGACGGCGAGGGCGTCTATCACGATCAGTTCGTATTCCAGATCAGGGACGAGACTTTCGACCGGCAGCGGTTCTCTTCCGCCCTGACCCTGCTGGCGCAGAAACATTCGATCCTGCGGACCAGTTTCCTGATGGCCGGTCTTCGCGAGCCGATTCAGATCGTGCATCGCCAGGCCCGCATAGATCTCGTCTACCAGGAGCATCTCGGGACCGATCGCGAGGCCCAGAAAGAGCTGCTGCAACGCTATCTGGCCGAAGACCGCGGGCGGCCCTTCGACCCGGCGGAGGCCGGGCTGTGGCGAATGCGAATCTTCCGGCTCGCGGAGGCGGAGTACAGCCTGTTGCTGATCTTCCACCACGCCATTCTGGACGGCTGGAGCAATGCCTCGCTCTTCACCGAGCTGATCAACACCTATTTTCGACTGAAGCAGGAGACCGGTTACCTCCCGGCCCCGCTCAAGGCCACCTACCGCGATTTCGTGGCCGATCAACTCCGCTGGAAACAGTCCGAAGAGACGATCGGATACTGGCGCCGGGAACTGGATCGATGCGAGCGATTGCCGCTGCCGTTCGGGAAATCCGACGTGAAGGCCGGCGGCGCGAAGAGCCTCCAGGTCCTGCGGCTCGGTCCCGAGCTGGACCGGGAAATCTTCGCGCTCGCCCAGGCCGAGAACGTCAGTCTCAAAGATACCTACCTGGCCGCCTTCGTCTATCTGATGGGGCTGCTCACGGGAAAGACGGACCTGCTCTTCGGCGTCGTCACGAACAATCGTCCGGCGGTCGAGGACGGCGATGCGATTCTGGGCTGCTTCTTGAACTCCGTTCCCTTCCGCCTGGCGCTGCCGGCCTCGTGCAGCCCGCGGCAGTTGCTGAGAACGGTCTCCGGCAAGACCCGGGAGTTGAAGGCCCACGAACGGCTGCCCCTGCGCAAGATCCTGGAACTGGCGGGAATGGACTCCGGCGAGCGGGGCGGCGAGACGGCGCCGCTCTTCAGGACGCTCTTCAACTTCATCGACTTTCACGTCTATGAAAGGTTGGACGACCTGGGGCGAGTGGATACGGGCCTCGTGAAGGGCTTCGAGCGAACCGATACGCTCTTCGACTTCAGCGTTGACGGCACCCTGGGCAACTTCAGCGTCACCATCTACTACTCCGAGAACCTCTTCACGGAACCGGAGATCGAACGGCTGGCCAACTACTACCGGCGGATCCTGGAGAGTTTCGCCAGGCATTCGAATCGAGCGTTGAGTTCAAGCGAGGTGTTGCGCGAGGAGGCCACGCTCCTGTTGCATCGATTCAATCAGGCCCCGCGCGACTATCCCGCCGATCGAACGATCGCGGCGCTCTTCGAGGAGCAGGCCGCCCGGACTCCGGACTGTCCGGCCGTCGTCCGCGGCGACCGGCGACTGACCTATCGAGAGCTCAACGCCCGGGCCAACGCGCTGGCCGCCGCGCTGCGCGAGCGGCACTCCGTTCAACCGGACGACCGGGTGGCGGTCCTGCTCGAACGCTCCGAGCAATTGATCGTGGCGTTGCTGGGCATCCTCAAGGCCGGGGGCGCCTACGTGCCGCTGGATCCGGACTTCCCCCGTCAACGCCTCGAATACATTCTGAACGACACCGGCTGCCGCTGTGCGATCTCCAGTGGCGAGAACCTCCGAACCCTGGCCGAAATCGAGAGCGGCCTCGCGGGGCTCCGGGTGGCCGAGCTGCGGGATGACGCCCCCGGCAGCGAGCAGAATCCGGAGCCGGTGGGCGACGGTTCCAGCCTGGCCTACGTCATCTATACCTCCGGATCGAGCGGCCGGCCGAAGGGTTCATTGATCGAGCAGAGATCCGTGTCGCGGCTGGTGCTCAACACCGACTACCTGCAGTTGCGAGCCGACGACCGCCTGCTGCAGGCCGGTTCCGTGGCGTTCGATGCCTCCACCTTCGAGATCTGGGGAGCGCTGCTCAACGGCGCCTGTCTCGTGATGCCGGAGCGGGAGGCGTTGCTGGACCCCGCCGGGTTCCGGCAGGTGATGGAGGACCAATCGATCACGGTGCTCTTCCTCACGACCAGCCTCTTCAACCAGTTGGCGGAGGCCGATCTCGCCATCTTTCGCGGCCTCCGCGCCCTGCTCACCGGAGGCGAGAAGGTTTCGGCCCGCCACTTCAACCTGATGCATGAAGCCTATCCCGAGTTGGAACTGCTGCACGTCTATGGCCCGACGGAGAATACGACCTTCAGCACTTACCACTTAGTCAGGCAGCGGCACGAAGACGATGTCCCGATCGGCGGACCGATCGCCAACTCGACCGTCTACGTGCTGGACCGCAATCTGCAGTTGCTGCCCGTCGGAGTCCCCGGCGAGATCTGCACCGGCGGCGACGGCGTCGCGCGAGGCTACCTCAACGACGCCGAGTTGACGGCGCAGAAGTTTGTGCCGGACCCGTTTCGCCCCGGCGGCAGACTCTACCGAACCGGAGACCTGGGGCGCTGGCTCCCCAGCGGCGCGATCCAGTTCATCGGCCGCATCGATCAACAGGTGAAGGTGCGCGGCTTCCGCGTGGAACCGGGAGAGATCGAGGAGCAGATGCTTCGGCATCCCGACGTCAAGGAGGCCGTCGTGCTGACCCGGGCCACGACCGTCGGAACCCGGGAGTTGATCGGCTATTACGCCTCGCGTGAAGCGCTGCCGGAGACCGATCTCCGCGAACTCCTCGAGAAGTCGCTGCCCGAATACATGATCCCGGCCCACCTGATCCGGCTGGAGAAGATGCCGATCAAGGTCACGGGGAAGATCGATCATCAGGCGCTTCCCCGCCCCGAAGATCCGGCCGGGCGCGCCACGGCCGAATCCGGCGATGAGCCGCGGGATGAGCGGGAGCGGTGCCTGGCT
>DATEFT010000445.1:0-13047 GCA_035280505.1 Blastocatellia bacterium
GCCGGCTCGTGAACCTTGCTCTGGCGGGCGGCCTGACCCAGGCGCTGCATGACGCCCTGGAAGCGAGGATCTTGCACCGGCGAAGACTCGGCGGCGCCCTCCGCCGAGGGCTCCGGCGCGGTCTGATCCTTTCCAGCCACCTTCTCCGCAACCGGCCTGGGTCCGGCCTTAGCCTTGGCCGCGGGCTTCGCGGCGGGCCTGGCCGGCGCGGCCGCAGAACGATTGGGCGCCGGTTTGGCGGCCGGGGCCGGCGACCGGAGTTCGCGCTGAATGAGCCGTTGCACAAAGACATTGCCGTGGGAGCGCTGGAGTCTCAGCAACGCCTGCGCGCCCGGCATCAGGCGTGCCGGCGGAAGCGGCGCGGAGACCGGAGCCGCCTCGGCTCGGCGCTGAACCGTGGCCGCTCCATCGAGAACCGTGTCCGGACCGGGAGCGGCCGATAGACTCTCCGCCGGCTGCCCCGTCTCGATCCGCGAGGCAGAGATCCGGTGCTGGAACCGGTACTGCGGGCGGACGGACCGCGTGTCATTGGATGTCTTGCGATGGACTCTCAAAAGGCTCCTGATGGACCTACATGCTCTCGTCTTTCGGCTCTTCATCCGCCTGCCGCTGCAACGACCCGGCTTCGGCCTTGGTTTGAACCGACTCCTTCTTCTTCTCCTCTTCCGCCTGCCGCTGCACGGGCGGCGCGGCGTCGTGCACCACGGAGGAGGCGCGCTGCTCCTGGCGGGTGACCGCTTGCGCGACCTGGTCCGCCTCCTGTTCGTACTTGTCCCCCGGCTGGCTGACGGTGAGCTGGCGCTGAATGCCGCCCGAGGGCGCGGCGCTCGCCGGTTGCGTTCCCGACTGCTGCACGACGTGCGTCAGTTCGTGAGCCAGCAACTCGCGCCCGCTGGAACTGCCGGGCTGATAGGCTCCCTGGCGAAAATAGACGTCCTGCCCGACGGTGAAGGCCCGCGCGTTGACGGCCCGGCTCAAAGTGTCGGCCCGGGCATCGGTATGGACGCGAACGCCGCTGAAATCGGCTCCGATGGCCGGCTCCATCCGGGCCCGCACGTCTTCGTCGAGCGCGCGGCCGCCGCCTCGGGAACGATTGATCGACTCCTCGACCTCCGGCGTGAGATGAGTCTCGCCCTCGGCCGCCCGTTGCAGCAGCCGCTGGACATAGCGATTCCCGTACTGGCGCTGCAGCCGCAATAGCGAGTGCCCGGCCTGCCCCGCGAGGCCGTGCGCAGCGGCGGCATCCGGCGCCCCTTTCAGCCGCTCTTGCTGGTGACGCGCCGCCCGCGCTCCGGTCTCGCCGGCGGCTTCGAGTTCCCGATCGTACATATTGCACCTCGTTGAACGTGGTTCAGGACTTCGCCATCAAATCGGGTACCAACCGCGGAACACGCGAAAGACGCGGAAAGGCTATTTATTTCGCGTCTTCCGCGTCTTTCGCGGTTAAAGAAAAAACCAGGTATTCAGTGCGTCTCCGCCAGACTGGCGTACTCGCCGAATTCGCCCTCTGAAACCACCTTGCCCATCTTCTGGTATTCGCGCCGGGTGGCGCGGATCAGATGGGACATGGTGACGAGGCGGCCATCGGCCGCGGCCAGAAAGGCGGCGGAGAGCGCGATGTTGCGAATATTGCCGCCCGCCATCTCGAAACGGCGGGCCATGAACTCCAGATTCAAATCCGGGCCGACCGGCGTCTGCGGCGGCCAGATCTGTTTCCAGATCCGGCGGCGATCCTCTTCGCCCGGGAACGGAAACTCGACCGTGAAATGCATGCGCCGGACGAAAGCGTCATCCATATTTTTGCGGAAATTGGTCGCCAGGATGACGGCGCCCTGATACTCCTCCATCTTCTGCAGCAGATAGCCGATCTCGATATTGGCGTAGCGGTCGTGCGAGTCGCGCACCTCGCTGCGCCGTCCGAAGAGCGCGTCGGCCTCGTCGAAGAAGAGGATCGCGTTACTCGTCTCGGCCTCGTCGAAGATCCGCGCCAGGTTCTTCTCGGTCTCCCCGATATACTTGCTGACGACGGTCGAGAGGTCGATCTTGTAGAGATCCAGCCCCAGTTCTCCGGCCATGATCTCCGCCGACATGGTCTTGCCGGTCCCCGAAGGGCCGGCGAAGAGCACGTTGAGCCCCTTGCCCAGCGAGAGCTTGTCGTCGAATCCCCACTCCCGGTAGACGAGCGCGCGATATTTGACGTAATTGCAGATCTCGTGCAGTTGCTGAAGCCGGTCGGCGGGCAGGACGATGTCGGGCCAGCGATACTTCGGCTCGATCTTCTGGGCCAGCGCGGCGAGTCGATGATTCGAATGTGCACGGCAGGCCGCGTAGAGGTCGGCCAGGGTGATGCGTCGATCCTCCGTCTCGTCGCCCTGATTCGGGGTGCGCCAGGCCGCGCGATCGCGCGCGGTGACGGCCGCATCGCGGATCTGCCCCGGAGTGAAACGGAATTTTCCGGCCAGCGCGTCCCAATCCACATCGTCGGCGATCTCACCCAGTTCGCCGGTCTGACGCAGCCAGAAATCTTTGCGCGCCTGCTCGTCGGGGATCGGCAGGGCCACTTCGATGAACGTCTGCTCTCGGCTGAGGCTGCGCGGTTTCCAGGACTGCCGGCCCAGCAGGATGGTCAACGTCGAGAAGGTCTCGACGACCTGCGTCAACACGTTGAGCCGATCCGGATGCTTCTCGGCCTCGATCATCAGACAGTCGAAGTTCTCCAGGCACAGGGCGGCCTGTTGCAGAGCGGCCTCGCGGCCCAACAACCAGAGCAGCTCCTCGAACGGCCTCGCGGCGTTCAACATCTTCTCGAGGTTGCCGACCAGAATCGGGATCCTGAGCTCGTGACAGACGGCCTCGGCCAGCGCATGTTTTCCCGCTCCGTAAGGGCCGGAGAAATAGAAGATCAACTCCCGCGGGACGGACTCCGCCGGGCCCCCGCGACTGAAATGCGAGCGCACGAAGCGTTCGATCCGGCGGCGAGTCTCGCCGGCGATCAAGGTCTGCTCCCACTCCGTCTCCGGGAAACTCAAGCGGGCGCACGAGGTCAGGCGAGCATCCAGGACCCGATGGCCGACCAGGAAATCGACGATCCGGTCATCCAGCTTGAGCGAGCGCCCCAGGAGAGGCGTCGGGCCGTCCGGCGCCTGATCGGTCATCTGCACCAGCCGGTATTTGAGCAACGAAGCCTGGCTATCGAAGACCACGCGCGCGGCGATCTTCTCCGGCGAGAGGCGGCAGAGCAGGTCGAGCGTCAAGGCCACCGTCGGCTTCCGGCGCGTCACATCGTCCTGCAGATAGGCATAGAGCTTCTCATATTTGCGATCGAGTTCCGACGCCAGGCAGATCAGCAGGCACTCTTCTTCAAAGCGCGTCAGATGAAAGAGGCGGCTCAGGATCGGCAACGAGACTCTCGTCCCGTTCTCGGCTCCCGCAGCGAGGCGACCCTGGATGGCCGCTTCCAGGCGATCGATGGCCTCGGCCAACTCCGCTTGCTCCCGGTCGAGGTGGAGTTCACCGGCTGCGGGTGGCTCGGAATCGGCCAGCAGTTTGAGGATCTCCTCGTCCGAAAGCACGAGCCCTCTGAATTGATCCAGGAAATTCGCCGGCGGATCGACCGGTCTCTCGTCCCGCTCCCGGAGCAGACGCCAGCGAATGAGCAGATCCAGATGCCTCAACTCATCCGCCAGGTACTCCCAATCCGAAGCATAAGATTTGACCTGGCCCGCTGACGGACCCGGCAACACTTCCTGCATGGCTCGTTCCTTAACCACCCTTATAAAGAAGAAGCTACCCACCCCCTACACCCGGCACCATTCCACCTTCATCGGTAAGTCTTGGTTATAAGTCTCTTGTGTATGTTTTTGATTAAACTGAGTCCTGAATGCAATCCGATCGTTCTTTCCCTGGCATGCTCCTTTGTATACCTTCGGCACGGAGAGGCTAAGCTGTTCCGTGACAGGCAAATTGGAAGAAAACGCTACCGGATGTTAGTTGAAAATGTGAGAACACCGTATCAACAACCGTCGGCCCTGGGCGGAACCCACCACCGCCACTGTTAAATCAGCGTAATGTTACTGAGGTCTATTACTACTTGTTATTGAGGCTGACTGTTGCTGTTTGCTGATATGTCCACCTGTAGTGAAGAGCCCGATGTTGAGTAACAACGTAAAGATACTGACCAAGGATCAATAAGGCCACTTATGGAACATCAGCGCGCCAATCCTACCATCGCCGATTTGGCGATTCAAGTCTAAATCTTTAAAGCGAGGGGAAAACCGCAAAGAAGATGAGGGGAATCACCGATCGGAGGCCACCCGAGACGCCAAGGCCTGGCGAAGGATTACCGGCCAGGCCTGGAAATGTTCTTGGCAGCGGGCGAATGAGGCAGGGGAGCAAGCTGCTCTTCCGTCAAGAATGGCTGAGGACGCTTTCCGATGAAATGGGGCTGGCTGAGGACACTACCTGTAGCTATGGGTTCTGTGACGCCCCAATTCTGTAACTCTCAATCTGATATGCACGGACCGCGCGAAATCTTACAGCTCGGCTTCGAAAAATTCTTTCGGAAGGGGCGGGCGTTGGGAGACCCGCCCGCCCCTTCTTTCGGGTCAGGCGACCGAGGCTAAAAAATCATCTCGCCATTCGGTTCCCGGCAAGAGGGCCTTGGTCCGGCCCACTTTCACCGGGTCGCATGGATTCACGGAAGTGCTGCTGGGATGGATAGATCCGGAATTGGGCTGGGCTCTCATCTCCAGTCCCACCAATTTGATCTGCTCGCACTCCGGAAGGGCGATGACCCGGTAGTAGAACTGGAAATCGCTATCCGGCAGCGTCGATCCGCCCCCGTTTTCGAAGCAGAGGTTCTCGATCACGATCTCATGCTTGACGCCTGGTTCGTTCTTAAGTCTGATCGGGTCGGCGGAGTAATCGCCGTACCTGAGGATCGCTTCCTCCCCGTCCTTCAAGTGCACTCTGCACCCGATGGTTCGAGCCACCTTATACGGGCTGCGTGGTTTGTTGGGTGCAGGTTTTTTCAGCGTCACCAGTTCAGTGGCGTGAGTGTAGAAGTCGCCGTTAAGGATAAAGATGTTGCGCTCGAGCTGCCCGGTGTTGAACGGAACCTGGCAGTCATGGAACTCGCTCCCTTCCATATCGATGACCCAGCGAAAGTCCTTCGGGTCGCCGCCGCCATCGCGATCGAAATAACTGGCCTCGAAAGTCCCGACGGCGCGGGGTCGGCCCGGCACCTCGAAGAGCACATCGCCGGCCGGAACTTCGAACGAAGATCCGTTTGGGAGAACGAGGGAAGATGAGTTGCTATTGACCGTGATCTTCAGGGAGTGCCGGTCCGCGTTGATGATCCCGGCCTGGCAGAACCGGTTATCCTGATCGAAGGCGAAGAGCAGCAATCCTTTGAAGAGCACGGTTACGGTTGGAGAATCGGATGTCGTCATGAATACTTTCTCCTGTTTTGAGCGACCGGAACCAGGCTGAGGCAGTCAGAAGCGGGCAGATCCCCCCACCACGATGAACCCGGCCCAGGACCATGGCCGGCGACGATCGGGCGAGTCCTGGTGGAGCATTTCCAACTGTACTTCACGCATGGCCCTGGCTGTTGGCATACGAGAGTGAGTCCTGTAGTGATGGAGACGCCCCATCATCATGGCGGTCACCTGGGAATCGACATTCCACAGGCTGGCGATGACGATTGGCGCTCCGGAGACGATAAAAGCGCGAGCCAATCCGACCATCCCTTCGCCGCGATAGTCACGCCCGACGAAGGTTCGGCATGCCGATAAGACGACCAGTCTGGCTCGAGGCAATTTGAGCTGGCAGATTTCGCCGGCCTCCAACACTCCGTCGCCGCCAGGCAGTGAACCATCCGATCCCCTCCAGAGGGCCAGGCCCGAAGCCTGGGGTCTCAGCTCGTTGACCCGGCCGTGCGTCGCAATGTGAATGACCTCGGCATTCACGATCTCGCGCCTCACGGAATCCTCGGTCGCCGTGCGGTCGAGCAGGACCTTCGAGCGATGTTCATAGCTGGCGGCGACCTGCTCGGCCTCCATTCGGGCCGAGGGGAGAGATGAATTTTGCAGGTCGGGCTGTTGAAAAACCGACTGTCCGATGCTCAGGCAGCGTTCGGCGGAGAAGGCCTCTTTCTGCCTGGCAAGTTTGGAGCATTGAATGAAGACGGTCGAACTCGGAGCGGCAGCGATGGTGAATTTTTCGATCAGGTACTGGCCGGTCTTGGGGTCGATCAGCGCGCCGAACGGAAAATTATTGAGCGGGCTCTCGGCCACGATGAAGACCTCTTTGTCGAGATCGAGCCTCGCTTCGACCGGCTCGATCAAAATCCGGTACAGCTCCCTGGCCAGCCGGTTCGCCTCCTCGTCCCGTTTCGGATCCCCGATGCATTCGAGGTACGCCTCGACCTTCCGACGCAGATCGTCCGAGTCGAGATCGCGGACGATTCCGGAAGAGGCGGCGCTGGACAGAACCCAGAAGTGAAGCGCATTGCGCAGCACCGAATATTGAACGATCTGAGCCGAAGCGGGAATCTGCTCGGTGATCTGCGGCAGGGCCAGCGGCTGGCTGACCCTGTCGCCGGCCGCGCCGCTCGGCGGCATCGGGCTGGAAACAGCCATCAGGTCGAGCAACGATCGGGCGCGGCCCTGTTCGGAATATTGAAACGTCTCTCGATAGTCTTTCCGCAGCATCGTGGAGAGCTCGATTCCCAATTGGTAGATATCCTGTCCGGTCTCGAAGAAGCTGACGCGCAGCTCGTCCTGGTTGATGGCATGCCGGTTCTTCTCGAACAGCCTGAGCGCCTCCTCCAGCTCCGTCTGCGCCGATTGGTAATCATGCTTCGCCATATAGACCATCAATCGGCCGCGATGAACGTCGAGACTCTCCGGCAGCAGCCGCTTCGAGTCCGAGAGGCGAATCCACTCGTTGAAGGCGTTGAGCGCTTCATCGAGGCGTCCAACCTCGCGGTAGAGGTCTCCCAACCGCCGCAGCGCATGCGCCCGAATGTCCAGTCCCGCCGGGCTGTCGCCGAGTTGGGTGCCGATCTCCAGGGCCTTCCCGGCCAACTCGATCGCCGTTCGATACTCTTTCAGCTTGCGGTAGGTGTCGCTCAGCGCTCCATAGGACCGTGAAATCCGGAGCGGCCGATCCATCTCGATGGCGACCTGGAGAGACTGCCGGTCGAAAGCCGCGGATGTGAAGAACCTGGAACCGGTGTTGAGCGCATCGGCCGAGTTGCGATAAGTAGTCCACAAGATCGCCGGTTCGATGGGGCCGCCGGCGGCGCGGTCCAGGGCCTGGCGGATATAGTTCATCGATTCATCATAGGCGCCGAGAAACCTGTAACCCGCGGCCAGTTGCCCGAGGATCGCGACCAGCCCGTTGCGGTCCCGCGTCGGTTCCAGGGTCGAAAGTGCCTGCCGACTGTCCTCGATCCCCAGTGCCGCCCGGTTCTGACTCATGTTGAGGTCGGCCTTCAGGTAGAAGGAACGGGCGAGCAACCAGAGATGACCTCGCTCTCTCGAATTATGGGCCAGGGTCTCCGCAATCTTCTGGGCCGGCCGATAGTCCGAGGCCCGCAGATGGACCGTTCCGATCATGAAATCGGCCTGCGCCGCTTCACAGGCGCTCCCGGCGCGGACGAACAGTTGCCGGGCCTGCTGCAACAGGTCGAGCGCTCCGGGGCTCGACTGCTTGATCTTCTCGCGCGCCTCCCCGATCATCCGGTGCGCCGCCGAGAGCTGGCTCGCCTGTTGAGGGCCGACCGTTCGATAGAAAGCCGCCAGGTCGCGCGCATAGACGTCGCCGCTCTTTTCGGATTCGATCTCGCCGATCGTCGTCAGCATCTCGAGCCGCTGGTGCGCCCCGGCCTGATCGTCCCCAGCCCTCAATTCCAGGTATTGATCGAGAAGCTGTCCGGTGATCAGGTTGCCGGTCTGTTGATTTCCCAGGACGAACGAGCGCCGGATGTTCTCGCTTTCGCCGGAAGCGTAAGCGGCCAGGAAGTCCTGAAAGATCCGCTCTCCATTGAAGGACGACTGCTCCTTCCGCCTCTTCAGCTCTGCCATCCGCTGTCTGGCCTCTCCGGCCCAGGCGCTTCCCGAATCGAGCTCGAGGTACCGCTCCCAGCTCTCCAGTGCCCGGTCAAGCAGCCCGAGCCGTTCCAGGCAGAGCGATTGATTGAACAGCGCCTCGACCGACCTCCCGTCCCGCTGCAGAGCCAGGGAGAAGTGTTCATTCGCCAGGCTCAGATCCGAAAAGATTTTGGTGGAGAGTTGCGCGGCCGTCGGCCCTTCCCGCTCCTTCAGCAGCTCGAACTGTTGTTGTTTGCTCATGGCGGACTCCATCAGGGCCGCGCCCAGGTCGCTGTGGATGCGCGCGTTCAACGGATCGAGGGCGAGCGCCTTATTGAACTGGTCAATGGCCTCCACGGTCTGCCGTTTCAAGAGATAACTGCTTCCGAGCGCTTGATAACGTTGAGCGCCGGGATGAGCCTTGGCGACCTCGAGCAGCGTCAGGGTGGCCTGATCGCGCATCGTATAGTCGCCCGGTTGCCGATCGCCGCCGCGATCCTTCTCCCACGCGGCGTATCGGAATCCTGAAAGGCGCGTCTCGATCGGGCGCCCCTGACTGTAGGCCTCGTTCAACAGGGCCAGCCCCTCGCGAACCTGCCACCAGGGCAGAACGAGACGCCAGGCCGTCAGGCCGCCTCCAGCCAGCAAGAGAACGCCCGCGGCAATCTGCAGAGCCCGGTGCCGGACGATCATGGCTGACGAATGCCTCCAGGATAAGTATCGACCGAACTTCAGCGGCCCGCCGGCCAGGGATCTCTTGGGGCCCCGATCGGGGGCATTCAAGATCACGCGCGCCATCGCCAGTTGGTGCCGACGTGCGGGAGAGTTCAGGAAATTTTGTTCAAAGCTCCTGGTCTCCGAGGCAGCCAGATTCCCACGGATGTAATCGTCAATTAGATCGAACTCCGCGGCTTGAATCAGTTCCTGCAGTTCGGCATCTTCGAGCAGCCGGATCTCCATCTCTTCCTGTTCATCGGGCAAGGCTTCGCCCAGTAGGAAACGATAAAAGGAATTTTCGTTACCTTGCGTATTATTCATAGACAGACCACACAAATCATCGCTCTCTCTCATTCTCGTATGTGAGCCACTGCCGATCTATTACATCCGCGCGGGAAAATATTTCCAGGCATTCTTCCAGGCATTTGACGAGCGCCGCTCTTATTCGGCAGGCCCTGACCGCCAACGCGTTACTGGTGAGGCCGTGCTGAGCGGCCAGTTGGCGGCGATACTCGATCTTCTCCTGTTTCTCTTTCAGGTAATAGCCGGTGATCAGCAGCCTGTCTTCCTCAGAGAGCTTGTTTAAACATCTCTCCCGACACTGGTCTTTTCTTTCTTGAAGGATTGAGTCTTCAGGCTGTGGCAGAGGGGTGGTGGGATGCGGTCTTCTCAGATACTCCTGATAGATCCGGTGGGCAACTCCATAAAAGTATTTGGCCGGTTCGCCGGTATACCCCGCCGCGATCTCGGGGAGCTTACCGATTACTCGATCGATGGTTTGATCCGCCAAATCGGCGACCTCCAGGCATCCTCGCCGCTCGAAGAAGAGCGTGAGACCGCGACGGATCACTTCATACTTCTCGCCGGCTAGATTCCGATCGGTATGGAGCCAGGCGAGAAGCCGGTCGAATGCTTCTTGTGAGACCTCTAACTCTTTCCGCATGTTGTTTCGCCCAATCGATTGGGGGCATAGATACCGATACTGATTACTCTGTTAGGGAAGTTCTTCGAAAGACGCGAAAGACGCGAAAGATCGAGGATCTCGCGCGCTTCGCGGTCTGTAGATCAATTCCGTAAACAGAGTACTAATTGCCGATATCTTGAGTAAGGCATGCTAGCTCAATCAATTGGATTTGAAAATGGATTCCGTTGATGACCCGCGCCGCGCCGCGCGCGCATTTCGCGACGAAACCCGCTGGGCTATATTATTCTCATCATCGCCCACACTCGTTTTCATCTGGCGGCCCCCCAGACACACACTGCGGCAGAGAATAGATGCCTGCTCGGCCGAACCGGAATCGCGGTCTACGGACTGTATCAATACAGCAGGAAGCCCGTCGCCACTCCCAAAATAGTTATTGCTTTTCCTGAGAACTGACGTTATTATGAAATTTCGCAGCCAAAAACATTCAGCCGTTACTCCACTAACGATATGTTATTTAAGTTTGAGGTAGCTTGAATACACTTCGAGTAGGCTAGATATCGCCCCGGTACCACAGAACGTATCAGAACGATAAAGATACGGTTGCCTTTCAATATCTACCTTTTCCGAAGAGCGGGAGGCTGACATGCGCCCGTTTGTTACTCAAAGTGTTACACCTGAAGGTCGGTCAATCTCAGCCGCCGCCATACAGCCGGTTCTTTTCTGAATTGCGGGGGAATAATTGTGAGCGAGATGAAGTTGATTGGATGCAGCCATCAGCATCAACAGATCCTGGATCGCCTGTCCAAGATGTCTCTGACCGATGCTGAAATCCTGATCAGCGGTCCGAGCGGAGTCGGCAAAGAGATGTATGCGCAATACGCCCACCAGTGCAGCCCGCGCCGCCACGCCCCATTTGTCCCGGTCAATTGCGGAGCCCTGCCGCCCGAACTCTTCGAAAACGAGTTCTTCGGGCATGTGGCGGGGGCGTTCACCGGCGCGAGCAAGTATAGCGAGGGGTTGATCGCCGCCGCCGAGGGCGGCACGTTGTTTCTGGATGAGGTGGACTCTCTGGCGCTGATCGCCCAGGTCAAGATCCTGCGTTTTCTGCAGGAACGGGAGTATCGGCGACTGGGTGAAACCCGATTGCGCCATGCCGATGTCCGGATCATCTCGGCCACCAACACCGATCTGCTGTCGGCAGTGCGCGAGGGCTATTTCCGCGAAGATCTCTTCTTTCGATTGCGCATCATTCCGGTCGAGGTCCCGTCGTTGCGCCGGCGCCCCTCCGACATTCCGTTACTGATCGAGGAGTACGCGAACCGCTTTGCCGAAGCTTATCGACTGCCCCGCGTCATCTTCAGCGAGGAGGCGATGGTGAGACTGAAGACCTACAGTTGGCCCGGGAACATCCGCGAGTTGGAGAACTGCCTGAACTATCTGACCTGCTCACAGTTCGGTCGCCCGGTGACGCCGGCGGAGCTGCCGCTGCTGGATGTCGAGGGAGACGAACTCGCTCTGGAACCGGTCCCTGAAATGAGCGCCGGGGAGGCGAATCGGCGAAAGGTTGACTTGAGCCCGGAACTGGCGAAGCTGCCGTACAACGAAGCCAAACGGGGCCTGGTCGACCATTTCGAGCGCGAGTATCTTGAGGATGCACTGCGCAGGAGCCGCGGGAACATCGCCCGGGCGGCACGAGAGAGCCACAAACCCCGAAGAGTCTTCTTCGAGATGATGCGGAAACATGGATTGAAGGCGGCCGCTTATCATTCTTGAAAGGCGCGGCGACCCCTTATAGAAGTAGAGAGCGGATTTGATTGATTAGCCTGACGGCCGACAGGTCCCAAGAAGTCCTGCCAACCTATTGTAATCTATGTGGCATTGAGCGCCTGGCTAGCGATCTCGAATTGAGTATCCAGGTGTTTGATAATATCCACATAATCGACATCGCTTCCGTCAAACCGGTGAAGGAATTGAATATATCGTCGCCCGCAATCTAAGAGGGCCGGAAGCAGTTCCCGGGACTCAATCAGAGACGTAGAGATAAAATCACCTGAGATTTGGATCTGATGATCTTTGGGAGTCAATGTCACTTCGCCATTATAACGAAGATAGCCCACTACCACAGCCTCGCCGGCAAGCAGGGCTGGAATCGACCCCAAACATAGATTATTGACAGTTGCCCACACCTCATCATCTATATAAATCTCAGGCTGACCTACCGAACGGATGATCACGTTGCCATAGTTGTTGGTATTAGCTATCAGACCGGCGCGATGGGAATCGAAATCATCGTTTATGTCCGATTCGCCAAGGCAAAGATCCTTGTTAATGTACAAACAAAATGTAACTTCAACTGTCATAATAGTGGCCTCACCTCGCCAAGCTAGCATGAGGTGTCACGGAATGACAATCCTCGCAATAGCATCCAGTTCGTTTTTGAGCAACGTTAAGATTCCCGTGCCAGATGTCGGGAAAAATTGGCCGATAAACGTGCCACCTAAACCTGGTCGAACGCCAAATCGAACGGCGGTTACTCCGTTTACTCCAGGAATCGGAACAATGCGGAAACCAAAAGCAGGCATAGGAACACCGCTCGCTCGAACAGCCGTAATGGCTTGCTCCAAAGCTTGCACAACATGCGCGTCGGTCGTTCCTGGTGGCCAGAATGTTTGCTGGTTCCCAGTTTTTGCAAAGTCGTAAAAAGAGAAAGTGTGTTCATTCAGGAAATGTGTTGTATTAGACCCAGTAAAAGCTTGGGAGCCTGGTGGGTCAGCAGCGGTAGGAACCAAGTTTGAAGGTTGCGGATTAGGAACCGGCGTTCGCACGGGTGGGAAAGCCTGCGCGGCATCGCCGAGTTCTCTAAACTTACCCGCATCTCCACTGGCGATGTTCAGTAAAGGCTCAACCCGCCTGACATCTCCCAAAGCATCGGCCTTGATCAGTAGCTGTTCCAACAATGCGACTTCGCTTTGGCCTCCCGCCATCAGGATGTAAAGTTCAAGATCGACTGCATTAATTCCTAACCGCAGAAGTCGCTCAAGTCGCGCTCCGTCGTTGCCAAATTGCCCCAGTGCCGTCTCCAGCCTCGCTCCATCATTGCCAAAAGCGACCAGCGCCGCTTCCAGCCGGCCAGCGTCATTCCCAAAAGCGGCCAATGCGGCTTCGAGCCGTGCCCCATCGTCGCCGAATTGTCCCAGTACCGCTTCGAGCCGCGCCCCGTCGTTGCCGAATTGCCCAAGCGCCGCCTCCAGCCGCGCCCCGTCGTTGCCGAATCGCTCCAGCGCCGCCTCCAGCCTCACCCCATCGTCG
>DATEFT010000446.1:0-8412 GCA_035280505.1 Blastocatellia bacterium
GAACTCGGGCCGCTGCTTGTCGAAGAATTTGCGGGCATCCAGATTGTCGTTGCGGAGAAATTCATAGGCCGTTCCGTGGAGATCGTTGGACCCCGATTTGGTGACGGCGGTCACCACCGATTGGCCCTGACCGAACTCGGATGAGAACGAGTTGCGGTTGACCTTGAACTCCTGGATGGCATCGATGTTGAGTTGCAGCGAGAGATTGTTGAAACGCAGCGAGCGGGCCATGACGCCGTCGATCAGGTAGTTGGTCGAGGAGTCGCGCCCGCCCTCGATCGTCACATACTGTTCGCGCCCGCCGTACTGGGTTCCGCGATCGAAGGACCGCGGCGAGATGCCCGCCGAGAGCGCGGCCAACTGGGTCAGGTTTCGGCCGTTGAGCGGCAACTCTCTGACCCGCTGCGAATCGATGACCTGGCCCACCGCCGCGGTATCGGTCTCCAACAGCGCCGTCCCGCCGGTGACCGTGACCGATTCGGTGATGGCTCCGACCTGGAGCGGCACTTCGAGACGGGCCACCTGGTTGATCTTCAATTCCAGGCCTTCCACCAGGTAGGCGCGGAAACCGGTCTTCTCCACCTTGAGATCATAGACCGCGGGCAGCAGTCCGGGGATCGAGAAATCCCCCGATCCGCTGCTGGTCACCGTGCGCTGGGCCCCGGTGGCCCGGTTCGTGACGGTGACGGAGGCGCCGGGGACCACCGAGCCCCCCGATTCTTTGACGACACCGACCACGCTCCCGGTCGTCAACTCCTGCGCCATCGCCGTGCAGCAATAGGTTAAGATGAGTGCGAAGGAAAGCAGCCACAGCTTGCGGATCTTCTGGCATGGTTTCGGGTGCATGTCCTCTCCTTTGAGTCGATGGGTTGCTGGTAAGGTGCGAGCGCCCTCACGATCTGCGCTGACGCGCGACACCCTGATCATCATGTTTTGGGTCGGAATACATCCCAGCCGGCGGTCGTCTCTCGCGACGCCGCTTAGTGCGATCTTATTTAGGTGAGATGAAACAGGAAAGCGCGGAAAAAGACAATGCTTTTTTAGTTTGTGCGGCGATTCACAAGATCCGGAATAAACCGTATTGAATCGTATATCGCGATTCGGATACTATAGCGAAGATTTATCAATAACAGCACCTGAGAGGCCACGAATGGAATTATTGAGACTACATGAAGCCGCGCAGTTGGTGGGAGTCAGCTACCCGACGCTGAAGCAATGGATCTATCGCGGCAAGATCAAATCGGTGCAGACCGCCGGCGGGCATCACCGCATTCCGAGAAGCGAGATCGATCGCCTGACCGGAATGAACAAGCGCAAGGGGAGGCGAGAGAAGCCGATCGGGTTGGATGCGATCAGTGGGCGCAACAAGCTGTTCGGGAAGGTCACCGAGCTGCGCTTTGAAGGTCTGCTGGCGCAGGTCAGCATCGAGATCGGCGGCCAGATCATCACCTCGATCATCACCAGCGACGCCGCCCGCGAACTGAAGCTGAAGGCCGGCGTCCCGGTCTACGCGCTGGTCAAATCGACCGAGGTCATGGTGATCAGGGGTTAGAAGACAAACCGCGAAACACGCGAAATCATCATCTTTATCGTCGCTTCTTTCGGGAGGCCGGACGTTGAGCCGGCGGCGCGTTTTCGGTCCGGAGCAGGGCCTCAAGGGCATCGAGCCGGGTGGCCCAGAAGGCGCGTTGAGCCTCGATCCAGGCCGCCGCCTCGTCGAGCGGGGCCGGATTGAACGAGAGGAGATGTTCGCGTCCCTCGCGCCGGCGCCGCACCAGGTTGGCCCGTTCGAGAATTCGGATGTGTTTCGAGACGGAGTTGAGCGAGATCGCAAAGGGTTGGGCCAGGTCGGTGACGCGGGTCTCACCCTCCAGCAGACGCCGCAGGATCGCTCGCCGCGTCGGGTCGGCCAGGGCCATCAGTGCCAGATTCAGTGTTTGATCCAGGTTCGGCTGCTCCGCTCTTATCATGATTATTCACCCTCTCGGGTGACGATAGTCGCAGCGGAGCAGGGTGTCAAGTTCAGGTCAGTTGGGCCCGGTGAGATACTCCCTGGCCTGTTCGAACATGGTCGGCTCGGACGGGAGGTGGAGTTCGATTCCGAAATTGGGCGTGGTCAGGATCCAGCCCAGATGTTTTCTCACCGATTTTTGAAAGAACGCCCGATGTTCGAGCGGGACGTCCGATTCGACGACGCCCATGCCCTCCATCTGGGTGCGTTCGTTGTAGGCCCGGACGATCGCGAGATAGACGGCGAAGCGGGCCACGTAGATTCGCGGCGGAGGATTCTTGCCGACCGAGCCGGCCTGGGTCACGATCAGGATCGAGCGTTCGGTCGTGCGATTGAGCAGCGAGGGGCCGTTGAGATATTGGGCCAGGATGAGGGGGACTTTGACGTCCTGCAACTCTTCCGCCCAGGGCATGCGATCGACGTGGTGCGCGTTATTGAGCCAGTGGGCCAACATTCCGGCGGTGTGTTTGCGGAGGGCGAGGTTCTGAATCCCGTCCAATTTGTCGAAACAGTCGTTATACATCTGTTGCCAGTAGTTGGTGGGCCGGTCGAACTTCTCCTGGTCCCCGGCCGGAGGCTTGGGATTGACCAGTTGCCACAATCCGCTGGCCGAACTGAGCGGGCTGTTGGCCGTTCTGAATGAAGTCTCGACCGCCGCCAGGGCCACGGCCGCATCGGTCGGAAGCATGCGGGCGGCTCCTCCCCAGCTCGAAGTGATGGCCTCCCAGGTTCCGCTGAAGTCCTGCATCCCGGGCTGCATGTAGAGCGTATCGTTCCGGAGAAGCGAGAGCCCGCGCAAAATATTTTGAATCTTGCCGGTCAATTGGTTCAGATCGCCCATCTCTTGTCCGATCGAGTCCAGCAGCGGGCCCATCCGTTCCAGAGCCGCCAGCTCTTCCGGCGTCATGTTGATCTGCAGACCGAGGTCCTCGGCCTGGCGCAGGACTTCGGAATGCCGGAACCGCAGCGCCTCCGTTCCGGGACCGCAGCCCCACGCGCCGACGGCGACGACGCCGACGAGGATGGCGGCCAGAAACCGGACCACTCCCTTTGATCCGCGAGACGACTGTTCCGAATTTTCCGACTGACGATTAAAGTTTTCGGCCATAGCAAAGAAGAAGATCATACCGAGTTCAGTATACGCGATTCTACCAAGACTTGGGGTTTCGAAAAAGAGTCAGTCAGGCCGCGAAAAACGCGGAACACGCGAAAAATCGATTTCGCGTGTTCCGCGTCTTTCGCGGTTCGATCTTGATAGTTTCCGAGATTAATTCTTCACCCCGGCCTGGGCGTTCAACAGTTCGCCCTGGGGCACGGCCGAAGCGGGCTCGGCATGTTCTCCGGGGGGCTCCCACTTCACCAGCTTCAGGTCGAGCACGAAGACGGCGTAGAGCACCGGAACCAGCAGCAGGGTCACGAAGGTCGCGATGCTGAGGCCGCCGATCTGCGCATAGCACATCGGTTCCCAGAGCGGGCCGCCATGCGAGGCCAGCGGAAAGAGGGCGAAGACGGTCGCGCCGACCGTGATCAGGACCGGCCGCAGCCGCATGATCCCCGCGTCCAGCAGGGCCTCCCGCAGCGTCTCGCCCCGCTCGTGCGCCTCCTCGATGAAATCGAAGAGCACGATGACGTGGCTGACGATGACGCCGACCAGGCTCACACAGCCGAGGAAGGCCATGAAGCCGAAGGGCGATCCCATGACCCAGAGGGCGCCCAGCGCGCCGACCATCCCGAACGGAATGGCGGCAAAGACGATCAACGGTTTGACCGCGTGTTTGAATTGAAAGACCAGCGCCAGAAAGATGGAGGCGACCGAGATCAGCAGCACGACCGCCAGGTCGCCGAAGCCCTTCTTCTGGTCCTCCTCTTCGCCGCCGATCTCCATCCGGTAGCCGGGCGGCAGCGTGCTCGCGAAGGCCCGCAACTTTTCGCGGGCGGCGCTCATCACTTCCGAAGGCAGCACGCCGTGTTCGGGAATGCAGGAGACGGTGATGGTCCGGAACTGGTTCCGGCGCCGCAACTTCTCGGTCTGCATCCCATGCTCGACCGAGGAGACCTGACCCAGCGGCACGCGCCCCGTCCCTTGCGAGGAGTAGACGTAGAGGCTGTTGATATCGGAGAGCTGCGCCCGCTCCTCCATTCTCAGCCGCGTCACGACCGGAATCTGTTTGTCGCCCTCGCGGAGGTTGGTGACCGGATGACCGTTGATGGCCGTGGACGAGGCGGCGGCGACATCGTAGTTGGAGATGCCCGCCAGGTTGGCGCGATCGGGATCGGTTCGCAGCCTGACGGTGAAGCTCTCATCTCCCCAATCGTCGCGGATGCGGGCGGCGGTCGGGACCGTACGGAAGATCGTTTTGACTTGCTCGGCCTGCGATCGCAACCGCGCCGCGTCGTCGCCCGAGATCCGGATCTGCACCGGTAACCCGACGGCCTTGCCCGATTCGAGCTGGCGGACGTCGATGCGGGCTCCCGCGATCTCGGCCGAGAGCGCTCTCTGGAGCGGTTCGACCAGATGTCCGGTGTCGTGTTTGTCCTGGACCTGGATGATGATCTGCGCGTAGTTGAGTTGCTGCAATTCGGGCGCGACCGAGAACCAGAACCGCGGACCGCCGCCGCCGATGAAGGTGGTCAACGACTTCAAGACGTCGCCTTCGTGGTGCTGTTCGCCGTATTCCCGGGTGACCCGGCGGATCACCTGTTCGGCGCGGGCGGCGGTCTCGTTGGTCAGGGCCAGCGGCGCGTCCTCCGGCAGCCAGACGTCGACATACGAGAGATACGAGAGGTCCTTCGGAAAGAAGGACTGTTTGAGCTGGCTCATGAAGACCCCGCCCAGCGCCAGCAAGACCAGCGAACCGGCCAGCACCTTCCACCGGTGGTCGATGGCGGCGTTGCCGATTCGGTAGTAGAACGCGGCAAAGCCCTGCTTTCGGCGCTCCTCGATGCTGGGCTCTTTCTTCGCCCGCAGCAGGTAGTATCCCAGCAGGGGGATGAAGGTCATGGAGACCAGCCGCGAGGCCACCAGCGAGCAGGTCAAGACGATCGGCAGCGAGTAGATGAACTCACTGGTGGCGCCGCTCAGCAGCAGGAACGGCAGGTAGGCGACGATGTTGGTGACGGTGGCATACATGATCGCCGTCGCCAGTTTCGTCGGGCCCAGCCAGGCGGAGATCACGGCCGGATGTCCGGCGGCCAGTTCGCGTTTGATCGCATCGCCCGCGACGACCGGGTCGTCGACCAGCAGCCCGAGCGCGATGATCAGGCTGGCCACCGAGACCTGCTGGAGGTCGATGCCCAGCAGATGCATCATCCCGAAAGTCATGAGCAGCGTGATCGGCATCGAGAGCGCCATCATCAGCGCGGAGCGCCATTCCCAGAAACCGATCAGCGAGACGACCACCACCAGGAAGAGAGCTTCGTAGAGGCTGTTCATGAAGAGGTCGAGGTTCTCACGGACCTGCAGGGGCTGATCGGAGGTCCGGGCCATGATCAGGTCGTCGGGCAGGCGTTTCTTCAACTCCGCGAGCGCGTCGTCGACGCCCTGGCCGAACCGGTCGATCTGTTCGCCCGAGCGCATCTGGGCCGCCAGCGTCACCGCGCGGGTTCGGTGCCAGGCGCCCTGCGAGTCGCGCCAGTTGTAGTAGTTCAGGAAACGCGGCGGGGTGTTGTAGCTGCGCACCACGTCCGCCAGGTCGCGCAGGTAGACCGGCGCGCCGCCCGACGAGGTCGCGACCACCACGTCGCCGATCTCCCGTTCGCTCTTGAATTCGCCCGTGGGATCGACCGACAGGTTCTTGCCGCCGGCTTCGAGTTCGCCGCCCGGCAGCGTGATGTTGCGGGCGCTCAGGGTGTCGGGCAATTTGGAGGGCTGCAGGCCGTAGGCCGCGAGCCGTTCCTGCGAGTAGTAGAGAAAGATCCGTTCATCGAGCAGTCCGGTGCGAGAGACCTTGGAGACCGTCGGCAGCGTCTTGAGGGTCTTCTCGATCTGGTCGGTGAACTGATCGAGTTCGCGGTAACTGTACTTGTCGCCCGCGACCGCCGCGAGCCTGCCCGCCGTCTCGTTCGGATCGTGAATGATCGCCAGCGGCCAGGCGTCGGGATGGAATTCGGCGGCCTGCAGACGTTCGCGCACGAAGCGTTCCGCCGCCTTGAGCAGCGCGGCGTCGTCCACTTTGACCGCCGCGTCGGCGCCGATGAATCCCGGACCCTCCAGCGGGCGGGCGTCGTCGATCAACTGCAGCTCTTTCAGATTCTCGACGAAGAGGTCTCGATGCTTGCGCATCATCTGCATGCCGCCTCCGACCACCGATCGCGGCAGACAGACGATCAGCGCGGCCCGATTCGCGCCCGGCGAGGCCTGCGCGCGCGTCCGCTCGATGACCGGCTGGATCGCTTTCGCTCGCAGCTCGAGCTCGAGGGCGCCGGCCTTCGGACTGGCGACCGTCAGCATGAGCGCCGCCGTATCGCCGAAATCTTTGATGAAGTTGATCGGTCCCGCGCCGCTGGGCAGGTCGCGAATTCCGTCCAGTTTGAGTTTGATGTCGTCCAGTTCGATGCTGGTCTCTTTCAGGTTCTCGTCCAGATCGAGATAGACCACCGAGAGGCCGGTGCGAGAGAGCGATTCGATCTTCGTCACTCGGGCGTTGGCGGCCATCTGGGTCTCGATCTTCTTGGTGACGAGCTGCTCGACCTTCTCCGCGCTCGCTCCGCGCCAGGGCGTGAGCGCGACGGCCGTCCGGACCTGCACCTCCGGATCTTTGCGCCGCGGCATCCGCAGGTATCCGTAGACTCCCCAGAGGCAGGTCGCGACGAGCAGGACCCAGGAGATCTGCCGCGTGTTGACGAAATAGCGGGACGTGTTATGAGTCTTGCTGATGATGTCAGCGTCACTTTTATGTTGAGACATGATCCGTTCCTCAATCCAATTCGGGCGGGTTAGGGGATGATCTGCACCGGTTGGCCGTCGATCACCAACGTCGCTCCCAGGGTGATGACCCGTTCGCCGACCTTGACGCCGTCGAGGACGGCGATCGTGTTGCCGAAGGTCTCACCCAACGTGATCTCCCGCAGGCGGGCGACCGGCCTGCCGTTCTGCTCCTGCACCGTGAAGACGGCATACTGCTCGGGCTGCTCCTTGGCGCGGACGATCGCCGCCAGCGGCACGACCGCGACCTCGCGGCTCGGCGCCGCCTCGGCCAGTTCCATCGCCGCGATCAGCCCGGGTTTGAGCAGCCGCTGCGGATTGGGGATCGTGACCTCGATCTCGAAGACGCGGCTCTTGGCATCGGCGGCCGGCGAGATGCGAGTGATCCGGCCGCGAAACTCCGTGTCCGGGATCGACTCGGTCGTGACCGTCAGGGGGCTGCCCAGTTTCAGTTTGTTGACGATCATGTCCGGGACGCCGAAGACCGCCTTGACCGAAGTCGTATCGGCGATCACGAAACCGGCTCTGCCCGGCGAGACGAGGGCGCCGATCTCCACGCTCTTCTGCAACACGAGGCCGTCCATGGGCGCTCTGAGCGCGGTGTCCTGAAGCGGAATGGCCGCCTCCTCGATTCGCGCCTGCGAGCCGTCGATCCGGGCCTTGACCACCTCGATCTGTGCGGCGGCGGAGCGCTCCCGGGCCTGGAGCATGGCGACCTGATTCCGCGCGGCCGCCTGTTTGGCGGCGGCGGCCTCGAACTGCATCTTGGCGCCGTCGAAGTCGGCCTTGGTGAAGCTCTTGCTGGAGAAGAGACTGCGGGCCCGATCGAAGTCCAGCCGCGCCTTCTCGAACGCGGCGTCGGCCTCGGCCAGTTGCGCCTGGCTTGACGCGACGGCCGATTGCGACTCGGCCCATTGGGCCCGGCTCGCTTCGAGCGACGACCTGGCCTCGGAGGCCTGGGACTGGGCCTGGCTGAGCTTGACTGCGTAATCGCTCTGGCGGACGTGGGCCAGCACCGTCCCGCGGGTCACGAGGTCCCCGGCCTGCAACTCCCGCAGGCGGCCGTCCACTCCGCGCACCGGCAGAATTCGATCGAGGTAACCGCCGACTCTGAAGGCCAGCTCGACCTGCTTCAAGGGCTCGATGTTGGCCGCGTAACGAACCCCTTTTCCGGCGGGATTGAGCTCGACGGTCTGCACCCTGACGGCCACCGGCGCCGGTCCCGCCGCGGTCGCCCGCTCCCGGCATCCCGCCAGCGGCAGGGCGCAGGGCAGCAGGCAGCAGGCCAGGATCAGCAGTCGCGATCGCCTCGAGCCTTTCAGGTCCGGTCGGCGGTGGTGGTTGGTCTCTCTTCTCATCGGTCACCTCCTAAAGCTTTTTCGAAGTCCGCTCTGGCCGCCCAGAAGGCGAGCAGCGTCTGTTGGTATTGATTGTCCGCTTCGGTCAGCGTCGTCTGCGAGTTGAGGACGTCGTTGAG
>DATEFT010000447.1:0-8032 GCA_035280505.1 Blastocatellia bacterium
GTCTTTCGCGGTTTACAAACCGACTTTGTTAACCAGGTAATGAGACTTCAGCGGGCGAAAAAGATCTGGCGGGAGATTCACGGGTACATCCTGGGGATCTGCGGCATCGCGTTAGTAACGGTGGCGCTCAGTCCCTTCGACCGGCGGCTCAGCCCGACGACCACCGCGCTGGCCCTGCTGCTGGTGGTGCTGCTGACCGCGACCAGATGGGGCAGCGGTCCGGCGCTGATGGCCGCCCTGCTGGGCGTGGCCTGTTTCAATTTCTTCTTCCTGCCCCCGATCCACACCTTCACCATCTCCGACCCGCAGAACTGGGTGGCGCTGGCGGCGTTCCTGATCACGGCCGTGACGGCCGGGGAGCTCTCGGCCCGGGCCAGGCGGCGCGCGGAAGAGGCGGAAGCCGGGAGGCGCGAAATCGAGCGGCTCTACCTGGAGTACCAGTCCGTCTCGGAACTGGCCAAGCAGGCGGAGATCCTGGCCCAGAGTGAGCAGTTGAAATCGGCGCTGCTGGACGCCGTCACCCACGATCTGCGCACACCGCTGACCTCGATCAAGGCGTCGGTGACCACCCTGCTGGCGGAACACGATCTCGAGCAGATGGTCCGGCTCGACCCGGAGGGCCGGCATGAACTGCTGGCGGTCATCAATGAAGAGACGGACCGGCTGACCAGGTTCGTCGAGAATATGGTCGAGCTGGCCCGCCTCGAAGCCGGAGCCCTGCAACTGCGCCGCCGGTGGGCCTCGATCGAAGAGATCGTCGGCATGGCGCTGGAACGCGCGCGCGCGCTGACCGCCGATCATCGGCTCGAACTGGTTCTGGGCCGGGAGCTGCCGGCCGCCTGCGTCGAGGCGCGGCTGATCGCCGAGGTCCTCTATTCGCTGATCGACAACGCCACGAAGTACTCCCCGCCCGGCACCGAAATCCGGGTGTTGGCGGAGAGCACGGCCGGAGAGCTGATTCAAATCTCCGTGGAAGATCGGGGGCCCGGGATCGCGCCTGAATTGCGGGAACTGGTCTTCGACAAATTTTATCGGGCGACGGAAGGAGGAGCGGCCAGTCTGGGGAGACCCAAAGGTCTGGGCATGGGACTATCGATCGCGCGTGGCATCGTCCTGGCTCATGGCGGGCGAATCTGGATCGAAGGCGTCCCTGAGGGAGGCGGGACGCGCGTGGCCTTTACCATTCCGATCGGCGATGAATAGGGCTCATCCCGATACTCCTGGGCTCTCTAGACAACAAAAGCGATACCCCGGTAAACCCGAATGCATCGCTTTCAATGTCTTGGTGGCGAGACCGGTTACTTCTTCGGCGGAACGATCGCATCCTTGCATGCTTTCGCCACGCGGAATTTGACGACGGTTTTGGCTGGAATCTTGATGGCGGCGCCCGTCATCGGATTGCGGCCCATGCGGGCTTTCCGGTGCGCTTTGACCAGTTTCCCGAGCCCGGGCAGGGTAAAAGCCCCGACCTTCTTGGTCTGGGTCACCGCCACGGAAGCAAACTCGTCGAGCAGTTCGTTCGCCGCTTTCTTTGAAAGTCCGAATTTCTCAGCAAAATGGGTAGCCAGTTGGCTTTTCGTCATCAATTTAGCTGCCATGGTTATTCTCCTTGGTAATAGTGTTGTTCTTCCAAGCCGCGTGCAGTAGCCCCGCCTAGTCCAGGACCAGCGCGAGACGGCGATTTGCAGCCTGTTCAGATTTAACCCGAAGATACAGCGGGTACCTCCGGATCGGTTTTCGATGACCAGCGCAAATTGTAGGCGGAGGATCCGAGACGGTTCTGAGAAGCCTGCGGCAGCCCAGAGATGCTGTAGTTGTGTTTTCCGGACTCGATAAACTTCCCAAAACTTTCCCGACGTACTACCAATCACGCTCGTTCTGATTTGGCATCAAGGCCCCGCACCATTGCGGCGGCCTCCAGTTATAGAAAAAGAGCTGATCTGTTATCACATTATCTTGTACAAAAACGGGGCGCAGTATACCGTAGCTAGTATTAAGGCGCAAGATAAAAGATCGATAAAAATGCTCCAAACGCCTGATTTTCGGGGGTAAAACCGCGATTACCCCCTTTCCGACCCTATAAACAGCGGGTCTGGCGGTGATCGGAGCCTCGGATCTCGCGTCAGATCGATTCGAAATTTACTCTAACCCTGTGTAGCGGGCCAAAAATCGACAGAGAACGCGGCAGGATTGCCAAACAAAGGAAGTTTAGTTTAGATTCTTTGCTCGCGCAGCTCGCAGGAATCGGGAGATTGCTGCTGGTTGCGCTTCGCTGGCCTGGGAGTGAATCATTCTTGAGCATCGCACGTGGATATCCATTCATCCGGGCTAAAAGTTTATTCTCAGGAGGAAGAAGATCGTGCCATTGGCTGTATGCCCTGAATGCGAAGCGGAGATTCATGTTGACGATGATGTCGACAAGAGTGAGATCATTAGCTGTGAGGAATGTGATGCGACCCTGGAGGTCGTCGGCTTGGATCCGATCGAACTAGATTTAGCCGCCGAGGAAGAAGACGAGGACTACTACGAAGAAGAAAATGACTATTGAAGCTCGAGCCCGCAAATCGCGCTCTACTTAGCCGGAGCCTGATAACCGGTGCGACTGACGCGCAACTGCACTCCCGGGCGTGAGGTTTTGACCCGCAGCTCATGATACTTTCCATCACGTGTCTCAGGATAGTAGGCCAGGGAGTAGCTGGCTCGGATCTCTTCGGCCAAGGCTCTGAAGACGGGAGTGAAATCCTGGGCATCCGCGTCAAAGTCACGCCCGCCAGTTGCGGACACCACTCTGGTGGCATCCAGCGGGGTGATCACCCGCTCGGTCACACGGGTCGCCGAAAGCATATATGAGGGAAGAGTAATTGAGTAGACGGTCACGCCGGCTTGATTGGCGCGCCGGACCATCTCTTTTCGGTCGATCACGCTGGCGGAATCGAAGCCATCGCTGATGACGACCACCACCCGCCGGACGGGCCGATTTTTCTGGGTGCGCGGAGCCTGTCGGTCCAACATCACGATGGCGCGGTCGATCGCGTCGTAGATCCGGGTCGACCCTTCGAAGCGCCCCAGTTTGTCGAAGGCGCGTTCCAGCCGGCGCGGATCGTTGGTGAACCCCTGCAGAATTTTGAGCTGATAGTTGAAAGCCAGCGCGGCAAAGACCGATTCGCCCTTCATCAACTCGATGAACTTGCGGGCGGCGCCGCGCAAGGTCGAGATCTCCTCCGGCTTGAGGCTGCCCGAAAGGTCGAGCGCGAAGACCACCGCCAGCGGCCGCGAGAGCGCCATCTCGTCGGTCATGCTGAAGAAGTTGATCCGCTGCGGAACCCCGTCCACGAGGATCTGAATCTCATCCTCGCGCAAGTCGCGGACGTAGTTTCCGTTCTGATCGAGAGCCGTCACATCGATCGGAATCAGATCCGTCTCCATTTTGATGGTCATGGGCGGGCGCGGCTCCGACGGTCGCCGATCCTGGGCGATCACGCCGGTCGTCCACGTCAACAGAAAGGGCAGTATCAAGTGACGAAATTTCATACCAGCCTTGTTATAATCGTTTCGTCCGGCCTATGCCGACGGCTATCGTGATTGCAATCGCCGGGCCACACTGAACCTTATCAACCCAGAGGTGAAGACTATGATCAAGACGCAACCGAGATCCGGGGTCATAATTATACTGCTTCTCACCATCTTGCAGCAGTCCCTGGCGGCAGTCCAGGGCGGAAAAGGCGGCTCAGCCCAGGGCGGCCCGGGAGGGAAGATCACGGGCAAGATCAAAGAGCAGAACGGGAAGAATCTCGAGGGTGTGATCGTGCGCGCCTCCCAGGCCAAGAACAGTTCAGGCAAACACGAAGCCAGGAGCGACAGCAGCGGGAGCTTCACGCTCAACGATCTGCCTCCCGGCGAGTATTCGCTGTCTTTCGATAAACCCGGCTACAAAACGTTCACCACGCGCAAACTGGAAGTGACGGCCGATGAAACGCTCAAATTGAGTCGAGTCGTGGAGCTGGTGCGCGAGGGGACGCCCTACTCTGTGATCCGCGGTGCCGTCTTCTACGGGGTCGGTTATTCGCTGGCCAATGCGATCGTCTTGATCGAAAGAATTGATGGGGGAAAGAAACTCAAGGAGGAGACAATTTCACAGGAAGGCGGCGAGTTTGCGTTCCGGTTGAAGGCGGAACGCGCCAAATACCGGCTCACCGCGCGCGCACGCGGTTTCCTCCCCGCTTCGACTGAGATTGAGATTGAGAACGACGAGGTGAGGAGTGTCGCTCTGACGCTGCAACCCGAAAAGTAACGGCAGCGGGCGATTCAACGGAGCGGATCAAGTACCGGCTCAGGCGCATCTGGTCCCAAACCGCGAAACACGCGAATTGGCAGTGTTCGCGTATTTCGAGGTTAGAGGTCCGAGTAGCCATTCTTTCAACTCCCATCCCCAACCCCTTACTGGTTCATGGAAGCCAGGAATTCGGCGTTGGTCTTGGTCTTCTCGAGTCTTTCGAGAACCAGTTCCATCTGTTCCACCGGGGAGAGCGGATTGAGCACGCGCCGTAAAACCCAGATTCGATCGAGGTCCTTCTTGGGGATCAGCAGCTCTTCCTTACGGGTTCCTGATTTCTGGAGATCGATCGCCGGGAAGACGCGCTTATCGGAGAGCTTCCGGTCGAGATGAATTTCCATGTTGCCGGTGCCTTTGAACTCTTCGAAGATCACGTCGTCCATGCGGCTGCCGGTCTCGACCAGGGCCGTCGCAATGATGGTCAGCGAACCGCCCTCTTCGATGTTGCGGGCCGCTCCGAAGAAGCGTTTCGGACGCTGCAGCGCGTTGGAGTCCACACCGCCCGAGAGGATCTTGCCGGAGGGCGGCACCACCGCGTTGTGAGCGCGCGCCAGGCGGGTGATCGAGTCCAGCAGGATGACCACGTCGCGTTTGTGTTCGACCAGCCGTTTGGCCTTTTCGATCACCATATCCGCCACCTGAACGTGGCGCGAAGCCGGTTCGTCGAAGGTCGACGAGATCACTTCACCATTGACCGAACGCTGCATATCGGTCACCTCTTCCGGCCGCTCGTCGATCAGCAACACGATCAGAGTCACTTCGGGATGATTTTCGGTGATCGAGTTGGCGATCGATTGCAAGAGCATGGTCTTGCCGGTGCGCGGCGGCGCGACGATCAATCCGCGCTGCCCTTTGCCGATCGGCGTAAAGAGGTCGATCACGCGGCCCGACGTATTCTCATTGGCGGTCTCCATCCGCAGGTGTTCGTTCGGATAGAGCGGTGTCAGGTTATCGAAGAAGACCTTGTCGCGCGCGATCTCCGGCGGTTCGAAGTTGATCGCTTCGACCTTGATCAACGCGAAATAGCGCTCGCCTTCTTTCGGGGGACGGATCTGTCCGGAGATGGTGTCACCGGTCCTCAGATCGAACTTGCGGATCTGCGACGGGCTGACGTAGATATCGTCCGGACCCGGCAGGTAGTTGTACTCGGGGGCACGCAGAAATCCAAATCCATCCGGCAACGTTTCAAGCACACCCTCAGAGAAGATCAACCCCGACTTTTCAGTTTGCGCCTGCAGGATCTTGAAGATCAACTCTTGCTTGCGCATCCCAGTCGCCCCGGGCACGTCCAGATCCTTTGCGATCTGGGTCAGCTTTGAGATGTTCAGCTCTTTCAGATCGGCAATGTCCAAAAAGCTGTCGTAACTCTCATCGAGTTCGTTCATCTCATCGTCATTATTATTGTTGTTTTTTGATCTACTCATCGTTTTCTCTGCCATAAATCTTAACCTCAGGTTCCTCATTCCTCACATCGGTCACGCAAACGTTTTCAAAAAGGCACGCATAACCGATAACGGTCGAGACAAACTCTCCTTAAATTGTTAGTGGGATTACTTAGTCATTTGGTTGCGCGAAATGCAGGTCGCGCCTATTAAGTTCAATTACGGCGATCATCAGGCCGCTTCTGATCAAAGCTTTTTAAACCTGTCTGCTTCCACTCGCTGCTGAATTTAGTGCCAGATTCAATACCAGATTCAAAAGTTTGCTGGGAATAATCAATGCCCGAGAGTTCAATGTCCTAGTGGTGAGTTATGCCAATGACCTGACCGGGAGATATGTCTATCTTAACATTCTTCTAGATTCAATGCCAATAGTCGATCCGTCGCCAATTACCTGTATCTGAGGCCTCCCGCCCATCTCAGCTCGAGATAGTTTCGATCTTAACTCGATATTTAATTGGTATTAGGAGGACTGTCATCGACTGACAACCGACTTTCAGCTACCCATCAATGCTAGTGGATTATTGCATTGCTCTGATGCTATCCAAAATTTCTGTCCACAACTGACTCCCGCCTTCACGCGTCAGCGACGAGTAAGGAATTACGAGTTCAGTATCAAGGACCCTCTTCGCTACTTGCCAGGATTTGAGCCGTTCATTAGTGGACAGTTTATCAACTTTCGTCGAGACCGCCAGATAGCGAAGTCCAAGATGCTGGAGCCAGGATTTCATCTGAAGATCTAACGGGGAAGGCTCATGCCGTGCGTCAACGATTAAGATAGATAGCATAAGCTGCTTCCGTTCTGCAAGGTATCTCTCGATTAATTTGCCCCACGTGCGGCGGTTCTCCTGAGAGGTCTTAGCATACCCATACCCAGGCAAGTCCACAAAATAGAACGCTTCATTGATCAAAAAGAAATTGATCGACTGGGTTCTTCCTGGCGTGGAACTCGTTTTGGCTAAACCCTTTACGCCAACGAGGCTATTGATCAGGCTCGACTTCCCGACGTTCGATCGGCCGAGAAAAGCGATCTCGGCCTTTCGATCTTTCGGAAACGAGCTAACCTCGCTGGCGGCAGCAACGAATTTTGCACTGGTACTCTTCTGTCCCAATCACGTGCGTTTCTATGATTCTGTGATTTCCGGAACCGCTCCGTCAACCGGTGACCGAACCTTCGGCCGGGACCGATCCGGAAGCGGGTTGTTGCCAAACCGGAGCAGCGATCTCGATGTTGGGGCTCGGACGCGGCGTGGGCAGCCGCTCGAGAGCGACCTGCAACACCTCGTCCATGCCGTCCACCAGGTTGACCTGGAGGGCACCCAGCACATCGGGTGGGACCTCGGTCAGATCCTTCTCGTTCTCCTTCGGCAAGATAATGGTGGTCAACCCCGCGCGATGCGCCGCCAGCAGCTTCTCTTTGACTCCGCCGATCGGCAGCACCTTACCCCGCAGGGTAATCTCGCCCGTCAACGCCACGTCCCGATGGACCGGAATCCGGGTCAGGACGGAGACCATGGCCGTGGCCATGGTGATTCCGGCCGAAGGGCCGTCCTTCGGAATGGCGCCTTCGGGCACGTGCACGTGCAGGTCGTAATTCTTGTGAATGTCGAGGGGAATTCCCAGTTCGACCGCGCGCGAGCGGATGTAGGTGATCGCCGCGTGCGCGGACTCCTGCATGACATCGCCCAGCTTGCCGGTCAGCGTCAGCTTGCCCACGCCCTCGATCAGAGTGGCCTCGATCTGCAGCACGTCGCCGCCGACCTCGGTCACGGCCAGGCCGTTGGCCAGACCGACTTCGCTCCGATCGGTGACCCGCTGTGAGCGGAACTTGGTCGGACCGAGCATCTTCTTGACGGTCGCGGCGTCGAGGACCGAATGGAACGGCTGCTGCTCCTCGCCGCTCGGTTGAGCCGCCGCGTTCTGCTCGACCAGTTGCCGCGCAACCTTGCGACAGAGCGAACCGATCTCGCGTTCGAGATTGCGCACTCCGGCTTCGCGCGTATAACTCTCGATGATGGTCTTGAGCCCCTCGTCGGCAAATTCGACGTGCTCATCCTTCAGACCATTGGCCTCGGCCTGTTTCCGGACCAGGTGGCGCTTGGCGATCTCCATCTTCTCACGCTCGGTATAGCCCGCCAGCTTGATCACCTCCAGGCGATCCTGGAGCGCGGCCGGAATCGTATGCATGACGTTGGCGGTCGCGATGAACATGACCTGCGAGAGATCGTATTCGACGTCCAGATAATGATCATGGAAGGTG
>DATEFT010000448.1:0-2517 GCA_035280505.1 Blastocatellia bacterium
TGGAGAGCGCCATGGCCTCGATCAAGGTCCGCCCGAAAGTCTCCAGGTGAGAGGAGCTGACCAGCAGATCGAAGCTGTCGAGCAGGGGGATGATGTCGGCCGCCGGCTCGTGAAAGGTGACCAGGTCGGTCAGCCGGAGCAAGCCGGTCAGGTCGCGCACGCGGTGGTAGTATTCGATCTCGCTCTCGAAGAGTCCGGGCGGGCCGACGATCGAGAATCGAACGTGCGGCTGCGTCTGTGCGACGAGCCGTGCCGCGCGGAGAAAGAGCTCGAAGTTTTTGATCGGAACGATGCGGCCCACGATCCCGACCCTGATCACCGGATCCGATCCGAGGACCGGCGCGCCGGTCGCCGGGCGGCGGCGCAGGTGAAAGTCCGTGCCGTTCGGGATCACCACGGACTTGGCCAGGTCCAGGCCCTCGGTCGACAGTTGCTGGGCCCGGATATTGGTGATGGTCGCGACTCGCGCGGCATGCCGAAAACACCAGCGCATAATGATGCGGAAGTAGCAGGGATAGAGATTGAAACCGGAATCCAACCACACCACTCTCAGTTCACGATGTTGCAACTTGGCCAGGCAGGCGGCGAAGAAGACCATGCCGTCGAAGGTATGGACGATCCGAACTCTCTCGGAGCGCGCCAGCCGGACGATCTCGCGGGCCACGGCCCAGACATCTTTGATGGTGCCCAGCGGCTGGCGATGGCTGTAACGCCAATACGCTCCGCCTCCGATCGTTCGCACCTCAATGTTGTCCCGGGCCAGGAACTGCGGCAGCTCGCCTTGAGGTGAGCAGAGCGCGATCGGCTCGAACCGGCTCCGGTCCAGGTGCCGCGCGATGTCCAGCAGGTTGTGCTGGACCCCGCCATAGGCCACCGAGTGTTGACAGGATAGAAGGATGCGGATCGCCATTTGAATCTCAGATCTGGGACTGTTTTCTCAGGCAGGGCAGGACCCCGATCGCCAGCCAGTAGAGCGCGATGGCCGGGGCCGCCTCGAAGAAATCGACGAACATGCAGATGGTCAGCAGCGCCGCGAAGCTGGCGATCGACCAGACCGCCACGTCGTGCGACCACTGGTCGGGCACGGTCCGCAGGACCTCGGGCACGGCCCGCATGACCGCCAGGACCGCTCCCAGGAAGATCAGCAGGAGCGGGAATCCGCCTTGAACCAGCAATTTCAGGTAGGCGTTGTCGGTCACCGACAGGATGTTGTCGGCGCCGGTTCGGCCCGCGGAGTCGAACGAGGTGTACGGATCGGACTGCAGGTTGCCGTAGGCATCGGCTTCGGCCCCGGCCTCGAAGAGGTGATAGCCGCCGACCATTCCCAGCCCCAGGCCCAGCGGATTGGCGGCGACGTGGCCGAAGACTCGCGGCCAATAGTCGAGCCGCTCCGTCAACGACTCGCTGCTGGTCGTGGCCTCCGTCAATTCGGCGGAGAAGTAGAGGTGCTGGACGCTGTAGAAGGCGATCAGCGCCGCGGCCAGCGCCACCCCGCCGAGGATCGTCTTGAACTTGTCGTAAAAGTAGCAGACGACCAGCAGCCCGACGAGCAGGCCCAGCCAACTGCTCCGGCTGTAGGTCAGGACCAGGCAGAGGCCGCTCGCGCCGAGCATGACCGTCCGGAGGACTCTCGCGCCCCTCCACGACGGCCACAGGTCGACTCGCAAAAAGAGGAGGAAGAGCGGCACCAGATAGCCGCCGAAGGTCGGACGGTTGGCGAAGGTCGAGACGATGCCCAGTTCGTCGCCGAAGCGCACCATTCGCAGTTTGACGCTGCCCCCGGCATTGCGATAGGGAACGTCGAAGAGGAAGAGATACTGGAGCAGTCCGTAGACGACCGCGACGACTCCGATGGCGGCTATCCACTGCAACAGCCGGTTCAGGTCCTCGCGCTCCTCCACGGCGTTGGCCAGCAGCAGCATGATCAACGGATAGAGCGAAAGGAATCGTAACTGGAGCACCGCCCGGATCGGATTCGGGGAGAACGCGATGTAGACGGCGCCGGCGACCGCGAAGAAGAGGAACCAGTAGATGGTCCGGTCCAGGTAGATTCGGCGTTGCGGCGCCAGGAAGTAGAGAAAGGTCGAGGCATAGACGACGACCATCAGGGCGTCCTTGGCGATCGCCACGCCCGGAACCTGGCCCGCGAAGAGGTCGTTCAGGAGCGATTGAAAGGGCAGGAAACAGAAGGCCAGCAAGAGCAGGTTGATCGGCCGGATCGTCATCAGGATCAAGACGGCTCCGACCCCGCCCGCGACGGCCAGCCACAGCCAGAGCCCGTTGATCGCGAGGAAGGTTGCGGCCGAGGCGAGGGCGCAACCGGCGATCAGGGCCGGAACCAGGGCGGCGGTCGGACGTTGAAGGTCTTGCTTGGCGATCATGGGGACCCGGTCAACAAAATCGGCGGCTCAAATCTCAAATCTCAAATCAATTTAAGATCTCATCCAGTCTCCAGAGGCCCAGGCTCTTGTCGGCGTACAGACCGTCGTTCTCGGTGCACTGCTCGTTGATCAATCG
>DATEFT010000449.1:0-3305 GCA_035280505.1 Blastocatellia bacterium
TCTACCTTTTCCATCGTTAAGGAAGGAGTCAGGAAACTTTATGAACCATAAGCATCTATCTCGCCGCCAGCAGGCGGGTTTTTCGCTGATCGAGCTGCTGATCGTGGTGGCGATTATCGGGATTCTGGCGGCCGTCGCCGTGCCTAAGCTGCTCGACAACATTAAGCTCGGGCGTGAAACGGCCACCATGGAATCTCTAAGGACTATTCATAATAGCCAGGCCAATTATCATGCGCTGAAAGGGCAGTTCGGTTCGCTCAAGGACCTCACTTCCGCCAACGTGCTGGACACCAACTACAGCAACGGCAACACGGTCAGCGGATACGTCTACAATTCGACCGATCCAACGGCCGATCAATATTGCGTCCAGGCCACCCGGCAGAGCGCCAACACGGCCTCCAAAGATTATAATGTGATTGAAGATGGTACAATCCGCTTCGTCGAATCCGGTTCGCCCAACCCGGTTCCGCGCGGCGAGGGGAAACCGGTGGGCTCGGGGAATAACTCCCCGACAGGTTCGGCGCCAGCCCCGCAACAGTAGACCGGCGAGTTGACTGTGGTAATTCCCAGGCGTCAGTAAAATTGGCGGGCAGGCTGGCCGGAACCGATCGAGAGCTCCGCGCCGAATGCCCGCCGATACCCACCTCGATTTCGATAAAAGTCGATTTCTGTCACCCACTTTACTGTCCACTCCCGCGCAAACTATAATCAACGTCTGTCCGTTCGCCTAACTATTCATCATCGATTGATCGTCATTGAATGGTTGAACCTATCGTTCGTAATGTTGGAGGAGGTACAAGGTCATGAACGTGCGTTGCCGGTTGAGCGCCATGACGGCGGCAGTGTTGACCGCCCTGATTCTCTGCGGCGGTCTCTTGATTGCGATCGCGCAAACCCCGCAATCCAACCCTCAAAAGAAGTCCGATGACAAATCGGCTGAAGATAAAGGCAATAACGGTGGCCAGGACAAGATCACGGTGGTCACCGACAACGTTCGCCTGGCGATCACGGTCACGGACAACAAGACCAGGGGGTTCGTGCTCAACCTGAAGCAGGAGGATTTTCAGGTCTTTGAGGACAAGACTCAGCAGAGCATCATCTCGTTCCTGCCGCAGAGCGATCTGCCGCTCGACGTGGCGGTCCTGATGGACACCTCGAACAGCGTCAAACCGAAGCTGAAATTCGAGAAAGACGCCGCGGTCTCGTTCCTCCAGACCATGCTCACCTCACGCCGTGACCGGGCCCTGTTTGCGACCTTCGATTCCAAGATCGATCTTCATCAGGATTTCACCAATCGCCTGGATCTGTTGACCCAGGCCATCGACAAAGTAAAAGCGCAGGGCGAGACCCGAATGTACGATGCCGTCTATCAGGTCTGTGAAGAGAAGATGGCGGCCTCGCCGGGACGGCGGCGCGCGATGGTGATCATTACCGACGGCGAAGACACCGTCAGCGAGCGAAATTTGAGCGAAGTGATTGAGATTGCGCAACGGACCGAGACCGTGGTCTTCGTGATCAGCACCAAAGCCGCCGGTTTCTTCGGCGTGCAGGGCGGAACCGTCGATCGGAAGGAAGATAAGGATCTGAAACGGCTCTCGGAAGACACCGGCGGACGCGCGTTCTTCACCTCGGAAGTGATCGAGTTGGAACGGAGTCTGACCGCGATCGGTCGCGAACTCCGCAGCCAATACATCGTCGCCTATCTGCCGAGCAACGATAATTTCGATGGTAAATTCCGCCAGATCGAAGTGAAAATCCCGGGCAAGAAAGACATTAAAGTTCGTACTAAGAAGGGCTATACGGCGATCTCCAGACAGGCGATCAGCTCCAAGTAGCGCCCGAGCATCAACAATTCAGGAGTTGGCATTCAGGAGTTGGCATTCAGGAGTTGAATAGCAAGATTGAGTTTCAGCTTGGCCGTCACGCCACCCCGTCCACCCGGCGAGTTGAAATGATCCTAACGGTTCGACAAGTTTGGGAGAATTTAACATGAAAGCAGTCAGCAAATCTTATACGACGTGGTTTATTCTCGCCGCTCTGGTGGCCGCGGCTATGATGATCATGATGGCGGCGCCGGAGCCGAAACTCGTCCTCGCCCAGCAGAATTCGAAGCCGGGTCAGAACAAATCCCAGGATCCGCAGAAGAAGGACGAGAAGGTCGAGGATGAGCAGCAGACGATCAAACTGGGCACCCAGTTGGTCAACATCCTGTTCAGCGCGCAGGACAAGCAGAACAAGTACATCAACGACATCAAACAGGAAGAGCTGGAGGTTCTGGAAGACGGCAAGCCGCAACAGATCTTCACCTTCAAGCGCGAATTCGACCTGCCGTTGACCATGGCGCTGCTGATCGACGTCAGCGGCAGCGAACAACGAACCCTGCCGTTACTGAAAGACGCCGGCGGCCAGTTCGTCACTTCCGTGATTCGCAGCGGCAAGGATGCGGTGGCGGTCATCAAGTTCGAGGGCGAAGCGACCATCATGCAGAACCTGACCTCGAACCCGACGCGCGTGCGCAAGGCGTTGGAAGAGATCGCCTTCATCGCGCCGCCTCCGGTCAGCGTCTACGGCGGGGCCTCTCCGCCCATCAATGGCGGTTCACGCCAGGGCGGCACCTCGCTCTACGATTCGGTGGTCGCCACCTGTGCTGATATGCTGGCCAAGGAACCCGGCCGCAAGACGGTCATCCTGCTGACCGACGGCGTCGATACGACCAGCCGGATGAAGATCGGCGATGCGATCGATGAGGCGTTGCGCGCCGAAGTCGTCATCTACTCGATCGGAATCGGCGATCCGGGCGCCGGTGGAATCAACGAGGGCGCTCTCAAAAAGATGAGCGAGTCGACGGGCGGCCGCGCCGTCTTTCCGAAGAGCGGGAAAGACCTGGATAAAGCCTTCGCTCAACTCGAGCTGGACCTGCGCCAACAGTATCTCCTGGCCTACGAGCCGAAGAACGAGGCGACCGACGGCGGTTTCCGCAAACTCGAGCTGAGAGTCGCCAATCGGAAAGACGTGAAAGTCCGGCATCGTAAAGGTTACTACGCACCCAAAGCCTAGGCCTTTACCCATCAGCTCGCTAGACAAATCGCGAAACACGCGAAACGCGCGAATGGCCTTCAAGCTTGCGTCTTTCGCGTGTTTCGCGGTTTCGGGCAGAAAGTACGACCGATGAGATCGATCCCCGAAGCGACAGCCAACGGCCCGCAGGGCTTCCCGTTCTTTCGCGCGCTCTGGCGCAATCTCGTGGAGGATCATTCCCGCGAGTGGCAGCGTGACTATCGGATCTGGCTTCCACTGATGCTGGT
>DATEFT010000450.1:0-19991 GCA_035280505.1 Blastocatellia bacterium
TCAATTCTCCCCTCTGGCATCCGTCTTGCTTTTTGATCTCACTTATCAACTGCACGATCGCAATCCCAAAACGGAGATCTTGTATGATGGCAAGTGAAATGGCGGCCTATCCCAAAATTCAAACTTCTGCCGAACCCCGGACCGAAGTGCGGGAGTCGCTCCGGGTGTGTGGGTTGAGCAAACGGTTCGGTTCCGAGCAGGTGCTCGAGGATCTCAATTTTTCGATTGCCGAAGGCGAAAGCCTGGTTTTGCTCGGCCATTCGGGCAGCGGCAAGAGCACGACCCTGCGTCTGATCGCCGGGTTGACGCCTCCCGATGCCGGCGAGATCTTCCTCCATGACCGGCCGATCACGCAGCTCCTGGCGCGTCAGCGCAACGTGGGCGTCATCTTTCAAAACTATGCGCTCTTTTCGCGAATGACGGTCGCCGACAATATCGGATTCGGGCTGCGCCTGCGCGGCGCGAATCGCCGGCGGCGGAATCAGGTCGTGGATGAGTTGCTGTCCCTGATCGGCCTGGTCGATCAACGCGAAAAATATCCGTCGCAACTCTCGGGAGGGCAGCAGCAGCGCGTGGCGATCGCCCGGGCGCTCGCTTATCAGCCCGAATTGCTGCTCTTCGATGAATCTTTCAGCGCGCTGGATCCGCAAACCCGCGTCGGGTTGCGGCGTGAGGTTCGCGCCTTGCTGCAGCGGCTCCGGATCCCCTCGCTCTTCATCACGCACGACCAGGAAGAGGCGATGGAACTCGGCGACCAGATCGCGATCCTCAATCAGGGCCGGTTGGAACAGATCGGCACGCCGGACGAGGTCTATAACAACCCCCGGACGGAGTTCGTCGCGACCTTTCTCGGCGCGGCCAACGTGGTCGAGGGCGAGTGGGACGAGCACCTGATCCGGCTCGATTGCGGCCGGTCGCTGACGGCGCCCAGACCGGCTTCACCCATGGTCATGGAGCGGGTTAAAATCGCCTTCCGCCCCGAGGATATTCATTTGGGGCCGCCCACGGGATTGGTCGAAACTCCATATCATCTCGGTGGCGGGCAAGTCGTCGATGTCTCGTTCTCCGGCGCTTCGGAATCTCTGGTCGTGAAACTCTTACCGATGGGCTTGTTGCCGGCAGCCGGTTCGGAACGGAAGGCCGAGCACGCGATCAAAGTTCTGCGAACCAAGTGGGACGCCCGACGAATGAAACTGGAGCCGGGAGATCCGGTCTCGGTCGGCCTCAGGTCATACAACGTTCTACGAGGTTAAAGCATGCGCGTTCACTGGTTTTGGTCTCCCCTGCGGGTGGGAGCGTTCTGGCTGTTGGCCGCCGTCGCCGGATCGGGTCAGACCGAGGTGGCTCCGGGAATGCCGGTCGAGAAGGGCCCTTTTCGCCGGCCGGACCTGATCGAGATCGTCAAACTGGACTCGACGATCAAACTCGAGATCCGCTACGCCACATCGAACAATTTTCTGGGTCGTCCGGTCTACGAGGAGGCGCGCGCCTTTCTGCAACGCCCTCCCGCCCAGGCGCTGGTCCGCATCAACCAGTCGCTGCGCAAACAGGGGTACGGCCTGCTGGTCTTCGACGGATATCGGCCCTGGTCGATCACGAAGGTCTTTTGGGATGTGACGCCGCAGAACAAGCGGCAATTCCTCGCCGATCCGAACAAGGGCTCGCGCCACAATCGCGGATGCGCCGTCGATCTTTCGCTCTATGAGCTCAAGTCGGGGCGCGAGGTGACGATGCCCAGCGCTTACGATGAGTTCAGCGAACGCGCCTATCCGAACTACCGTGGCGGGACCGCGGAGCAGCGCCGCCTGCGCGATCTGCTGCGTTCGGTCATGGAGGCCGAAGGTTTCACCGTCAACCAGTACGAATGGTGGCATTTCGATTTCAAGGGCTGGAAGCAATATCCGATTCTGAACATTAGCTTCGATAAACTTCCGGCCCCGGGCAGATAGCGACGAATTCGGCTCGACCGGCGGAACCCGCAGAAATTGTCCGGTTTCTGCGGGTTTTGCCCATGGGACGGACTCGCGCCGGGAGATCTTTCATTTTTTGTGAATTCATCTTGAGTAGATTCGATTTTACTTTGGCCCGCCGATAGTTAAAATCTGCGCGGAGGCTATATTTCAACCTTTATCAATCTATGAGATGAACCAAACTACGAATCTGAAACTCGATTACACCATTTTTTGCGAGGACGTGCGCGTGGAAGCCACCAATCACCTGAGTCTGATGGGGGTGACCCATCAGATCGTGATCCCGCAATTACCGATCACCCTGATCAAATTTGCCGTCGTTAACCATTGGCGGGGCGAGGGGCAATATTTGAGCGAGATTCGCATTCTGACCCCGGATCGTGGACAATCCGTGGCCGTGTCCCAACCGACCGGTTTCGTGGTGCCGCCCAACGGCTATGCCGACAACGTCACGATCTTCGTCAATACCACACTATTTCAGCCCGGCAATTACATCGTGCAGACGCTGGTCAATTCGGCGCTGTTCGCCGAACATGAGTTGCCGGTGATGCTCGTCGAGCAACAATCGATCACCCAGGGGGAGCGAGTGATGTAGGCCCGACCGCGGTCGGCCGATCATCTCGCCCAGAGTCATCATCACAAATCACCGGTAAAATGAGGTTTTACCCTACCATTCGGGAGAGAGAGGAAAATGTCAGATCAAAACACACTCAGTCAACTATCCATCAATACGATCCGGACGTTGGCGATGGATGCGGTGCAGAAAGCGACCTGCGGTCATCCGGGCATGCCCATGGGGATGGCGTCGGCCGCTTATCAGCTCTGGACCAGGCTCATGCGGCATAATCCGAAGAATCCGCACTGGGCCAATCGCGACCGGTTCGTATTGTCGGCGGGCCATGGATCGATGTTGCTCTACAGTCTGCTCTATTTAACCGGGTACGACGATTACACGCTCGATCAATTGAAGCAGTTCAGGCAGTGGGGAAGTCTGACGCCCGGCCATCCGGAGTCGGAACTGACGCCGGCGGTCGAGACCACCACCGGCCCGCTGGGCCAGGGCTTCGCCAACGGCGTCGGCCTGGCGATCGGGGCCGAATACCTCGCCGCGCGGTTCAATCAACCGAACCACAAACTGGTCGATTATTTCATCTATGCCGTCGTCTCGGACGGCGATCTGATGGAGGGTGTCGCTTCGGAGGCCGCGTCGATGGCCGGACATCTGAAACTCGGCCGTTTGATCTATCTCTACGACGACAACCAGATCTCGATCGACGGCAGCACGAATCTGGCCTTCACCGAAGATCGCGCCCGCCGGTTCGAGGCCTACAACTGGCACGTCCAGACGGTCTATGACGCCAACGACCTGGCCGCCATCGAAGACGCCATTCTGAGCGCCCAGGCGGATCCGCGTCCGTCCATCATCTGCGTCAAGAGCGTCATCGGTTACGGCAGCCCGAACAAGGCCGGCACGTCCAAGGCGCACGGCGAGGCGTTGGGCGTCGAAGAGATCAAGCTGACCAAGCAGAATCTGGGCTGGCCCTCGGAAGAGGCCTTCTTCGTTCCGGAAGAGTCGCTCAAGAATTTCCGCCAGGCGATCGATCGCGGCGCGAAGTTGGAGCAGGAGTGGAACGAGAAGTTCGCCGCCTATGAGCGGGAATATCCCGAACTGGCCAAGGAGTGGCGAGCCTGGCAGAGCGGCCAATTGCCGGAAGGCTGGCAGCAGGCCATGCCGGTCTTTCCCTCGGATAAACCGCTGGCGACCCGCGAGGCTTCGGGCAAGGCGCTCAACGCCTTCGCCAAGGTCCTGCCCATGCTGCTGGGCGGTTCCGCCGATCTGCGCCCCTCGAACAACACCTTTCTCGAAGGGCAGAGCGAGTTCCAGCCGGGGAACTACTCCGGGCGGAACTTCCATTTCGGCGTGCGCGAGCATGGGATGGGATCGGTCATGAACGGAATCGTCCTGACCAAACCGTTGATCCCGTTTGGCGGAACCTTCATGGTCTTCTACGACTATATGCGGCCGCCGGTCAGATTGGCCGCCATGATGGGGATCGCGCCGATCTACGTCTTCACTCACGACAGCATCGGGTTGGGCGAGGACGGGCCGACGCATCAGCCGATCGAGCATCTGATGGGGATGCGCTCCGTGCCCAATCTGACGATGATTCGTCCCGCCGACGCCAACGAGACCGCCGTCGCCTGGCGCGTGGCTCTCGAGGATCGGCATCACCCGACGGCGCTCGCGCTGACCCGGCAGAAACTGCCGGTCTTCGATCGCACCAAATATGCTTCGGCCGAAGGGCTCACCAAGGGCGCTTATGTCCTGAGCGATTCGCCGACCGGCAAGCTCGACGTGATCCTGATCGCCACCGGTTCGGAGGTCTCGGTCGCGGTCGAAGCGCAGAACAAACTGACCGCGGAGGGCATCGGCGCCCGGGTCGTCAGCATGCCCAGTTGGGAGCTCTTCGAGAATCAGTCTCCCGCCTACCGCGAAGAGGTTCTGCCGCCGAACGTCACCGCGCGCATCGCGATTGAAGCGGGCGTGACCCTCGGCTGGTCGAAATACGTCGGCGATCGAGGCGAGGTCATCGGACTCGATCGATTCGGCGCTTCCGCGCCCTATCAGATTCTGATGGAGAAGTTCGGATTTACGCCCGCCCATGTGGTCGAGCGGGTCAAGAAGTTGATCGGCAAGTAGCAACTGCTTCGCCGATCAAATTGGTTAACAACCGCGAAACACGCAAAATACGCTAAATTGAATGATCTTCGCGTATTTTGCGTGTTTCGCGGTTAAAGATCACGATTGGCTTCGGAACGCTTATGACACCTGTGACGACTGCTCTCCCCCCGGGTCCCAAACGGCTGATCTCCATTCTCAATCTGCTCGTCTTTCGCCGCGAGCCGTTGGGTTTTCTGACGAGCCTCGCGCGCGATTACGGCGACATCGTCTACTTCAAGGTCGGTGAGCAGCCCTTCTACCTGCTCAATAATCCGGACCACATCCGCGACGTGCTGGTCACCCATCACAAGAACTTCATGAAAGGCCAGGGGCTGCAGCTCGCCAAGGCGCTGCTCGGCGAGGGGTTGCTCACGAGCGAGGGCGAGTTTCACCGGCGACAGCGCCGCCTGTCTCAACCGGCGTTCCACCGCGAGCGGATCGCCGGCTACGCCGCGACCATGGTGGAGTATGCCGCGCGGATGCGTGACGGCTGGCGGCCGGGCGAAACGTACGACCTCTCGCGCGAGATGACGAGACTGACGCTGGCGATCACGGGCCAGACGCTCTTCGCCTCCGACGTCGAATCGGAGGCGGACGAGATCAGTCAGGCCCTGACTCAGGCCATGTCCATGTTCAACCGGTTCACGCTGCCCTTCGGCAGGTTCCTGGCCAAACTGCCGCTGCCCTCCAAAGGGCAGTTCAAACAGGCCCGCGAACGGCTGGATGCCACCATCTATCGGCTGATCGAGGAGCGGCGCCGGAGCGGCGAAGATCGCGGCGATCTGTTGTCGATGCTGGTCCAGGCCCGCGACGAAGAGGGCGACGGAACCGGGATGACCGACCTCCAGCTTCGCGACGAGGCCATGACGATCTTCCTGGCGGGCCACGAGACGACGGCCAACGCGCTGATCTGGACCTGGTATCTGCTCTCGCAGAATCCGGAGGCCGAGGCCCGGTTCTATGCCGAGATCGACCAGGTTCTGGGCGGACGCTTACCGACCGCCGAAGACTATCCGCGGTTGACCTATACCTGGATGGTCTTCGCCGAAGCGATGCGGTTGTATCCGCCGGCGTTCGTCATCGGTCGCCGAGCCCTGGAAGATTATCCGCTCGGCAACTACGTGGTCCCGGCCCGCGCGATCATGGTCATGAGCCAGTATATCGTTCACCACAACGAAAAATATTTTCCGGACTCTTTCAAATTCGACCCGCAGCGCTGGACGCCGGAGGCGCGGGAAGCGCGGCCCAAATTCTCCTACTTTCCCTTCGGCGGAGGCCCTCGGGTCTGCATCGGCGAACAGTTCGCCTGGATGGAAGGCGTGCTGGTGCTGGCCACCATCGCCCAGCGATGGAAGATGCGGCTGGTTCCAGGCCACCGCGTCGAGGTCCGCCCGAGCGTCACCTTGAGGCCGAGATACGGAATGATGATGAAACTGGAGAAAGTCTAGAAAAGTCTGGAGAAGTCTGGAGAAGTCTGGAAAAGTCGGAAGACCGTTCCCACTTTCCTAGACTTCCCTAGACTTCTCCAGACTTCTTAAGAGGAAGGCCCAGCAGTCGGCGATCTCCTCGATGATCTTCGAGGTCGGTTTGCCCGCGCCGTGGCCGGCCTGGGTCTCGATCCGGATCAGCACCGGCGCGTCGCCGCCCTGGGCGGCCTGAAGCGTGGCCGCGAATTTGAAGCTGTGGGCCGGGACCACGCGGTCGTCGTGATCGGCGGTGATCACCAGGGTCGCCGGATACTTGGTCCCCGGTCTGAGGTTGTGCAGCGGCGAATAGGCGTAGAGAGCTTTGAACTCTTCGGGATCGTCGGATGAGCCGTAGTCCGGGACCCAGGCCCAACCGATGGTGAACTTCTGAAAACGCAGCATATCCATGACGCCGACGGCCGGGATCGCCGCGCCGAACAGTTCCGGCCGCTGGGTGATGGCGGCGCCGACCAGCAGGCCGCCGTTGCTTCCGCCGCCGATCGCCAGCTTCGAGGGCGAGGTATATCGATTGTCGATCAGCCATTCCGCCGCCGCGATGAAGTCGTCGAAGACGTTCTGTTTCCGCAGTTTCGTTCCGGCCAGGTGCCAGCTTTCACCGTATTCGCCTCCGCCGCGCAGATTCGGTTGAGCATAGACCCCGCCCATCTCCATCCAGATCAGGTTGGCGATCGAAAAGGCCGGCGTCAGCGAAATGTTGAACCCGCCATAGCCGTAGAGGTAGGTCGGATGCCGGCCATCGAGTTCGAGCCCTTTTTTGTGGGTGATGAACATCGGCACGCGCGTGCCGTCGCGGCTGGTATAGAAGACCTGCCGGGTCTCGTAATCGTTCGGGTCTAAATCGATCTGCGGCCGCCGGTAGAGCGTGCTCACGCCGGTCTCGAGTTCGTAGCGATAGATCGTGGCCGGAGTGTTGAAACTGGTGAACGCATAGAAGGTTTCGGCGTCCTCGCGCTTGCCCTCCAGACCGGTGACGGTGCCCAGGCCGGGCAACTCCAACTCGCGCACGAATTCGCCCTGCAGGTCGAAGAGCTTGATCTGCGACCGCGCATCTTTCAGATACGAGGCGATCAGGTGGCGGCCGACCAGGCTCACGCGATCGAGCGTCTCGTCGGCTTGCGGGGTCAGTTCCCGCCAGTTCGCGCGTTCGGGCCGGCGAAGATCGATCTCGATGATGCGGCCGCGCGGCGCGTCCAGGTCCGTGTGAAACCAGAAGAGCGGGCCCTCGTTCCCGATAAAATTGTAGGCCGCCTCCAGCGCGTCGATCAGCTCCACGACCTGGCCGGTTCCTTCCGCGTTCGGACCCAGTTCACGGTAGAAGACGCGATTCCGCGGATCGGTGCCCTGCCAGACGCTGATGATCAGATACCGGCCGTCTTCGGTGACCTCGCCGCCGAATCCCCACTCCTTCTGGTCCCCGCGTTCGTAGATCAGCAGGTCTTCCGATTGCGGAGTGCCGAGGCGGTGGTAATAGAGCTTCTGAAAGTAGTTAAGGTCTTCGTGTTTGGTCTTTTCGTTCGGTTCGTCGTAGCGGCTGTAGAAGAAGCCCTGGTGGTCGCGGGTCCAGGACGCGCCGGAAAATTTGACCCATTTGATCAGGTCCGGAAGATCGCGGCCGGTCTCGACCTCCCGGACTCTCCACTCCATCCAGTCCGAACCGGCGGTCGAGAATCCGCAGGCCAGATATCGGCCGTCGCGGCTGACGGCCAGCCCGGAGAGGGCGATGGTGCCGTCCGCCGAGAGCGAGTTGGGATCGAGCAGGACTCGCGGTTCCGCCTCCAGCGAGTCCATCGTGTAGAGCACGTTCTGGTTCTGAAGGCCGTCGTTCTTGAAGAAGAAGTAGCGGGGGCCCCGCTTGAACGGGACTCCGTACTTCTCATAGTTCCAGAGCCTGGTCAATCGTTCGCGGATCTGCCGGCGTTCCGGAATCTCGCTCAGGAGACCGAAGGTCAAACGGTTCTCCGCTTCGATCCAGGCGCGCGAGTCGGCCGAATCCGGGTCTTCGAGCCAGCGGTACGGATCGGCGACCTTGACGCCGTGATAGTCGTCGATCTGATCGACCTGTTTGGTCGGCGGGTAAACGAGAGGTTGGTTCATTTTGTGGGTCGTCGTTGGGGTCAGATCAATTTGGCCGTCAGTTTGATCGTCACTCCGGCGAGAGCCTTGGAGACCGGACAGTTCTTCTTCGCCGTTTCCGCCAACTCCTGGAACCTGTCCGGTTCGATCCCCGGCACCGAGGCCTCGGTCGCCAGGTCGATCGTCGGGATCACAAAGCCGCCCTGATCTTTGATCAAATGGACCGTGGCCGTGGTCCGAACGCTCTGGGGCGCAAAACCGGCCTGACCGAGCGTGGCCGCCAGGGCCATCGAGAAGCATCCCGCGTGCGCCGCGCCGATCAACTCCTCGGGGTTGGTCCCCACGCCCTCCTCAAAACGGGAGGCGAATGAATACTGCCCCTCGAACGCGCCGCTGCCCAGCGACATGGTTCCTTTGCCCGATTGAAGGTTTCCCTCCCAGGCGGCTTTTGCCGTGCGTACTGCCATAAAAATCCTCCTGATTTGGCTGATCCGGCTGATCCGGCTGATCTGGCCAATCCGATGCCTATTTGATCATCGATCATTCGATCGAAACGAACTTCAAGCTTATCATAGGATGTGCTTCATGTCTTTTGCGGTCTTTTGGCGATTGTGGCCGGAGATGGCGACGGCCTTGTTGCTTCGACCATTCGATCGTGGCACTATGCGCATCGTTCGTTTCGTCCTTTCAACGGGACAGGTCTTTACTGTTGATTAGAGGAGTCAAGTTAGCGTGAATTTCGATACCTGGTTTCAAAGCATTCATCCCGATATTTCGCTCCGTTCCGCGGCGGCCGTCCTGAGCCTGGTGGCCGAGGGGGGGACCGTCCCGTTCATCGCGCGCTATCGCAAAGAGCAGACGCTGAACCTGGACGAGGTGGCGATTCAGCACGTTATCGATGCCGACGAACGCTGGCACGAGATCCTCAAGCGTCAGGCCTTCATTGTGGAGGAGATCGATCGTCAGCAGAAATTAACCCCGGAATTGAAGGACAAAATCTTGACCACCTTCAATCTCGAACAACTTGAAGACCTCTATCTTCCCTACAAGCAGAAACGCAAAACGAAGGCCACGATCGCCAAGGAGGCCGGCCTCGAACCGCTCGCCGAGTGGATCTGGGAGGTCGGGCATGGCCTGTCGGTGGCGGCCTCCGGGCTCGATGAGATGGCTCTGACCTATCTCAACCAGGAGAAGGGCATCAACGACGCCGCGGCCGCGATTCAGGGCGCGCAGGATATTCTGACCGAACGACTGAGCGAGACGGCCGAGCTGCGCGATACCGTGCGCCGGGTGACGTTCGAACGCGGCGCCGTGACCACCAAGAAGACCGAGAAGGCCAAACCGAACAGCAAATACGAACGCTACTTCGAGTACACCGAGTCGATCACGACGCTGCTGCTGCCGCAGAATTCACACCGCTACCTGGCCATGCGGCGCGGCTGGATGGAGGAGGAGCTGGCCCTCTCGGTGGGAGCCGCCCCCGACGATGCGGAGTTCGACGAGATCCTGCTCCGAACTTTCGAGCGCGCCGCCTGCACGGTCGCCGAAGCGCCGGGCGCCGAGGTTCTGCTGCGGGCCGCTAAACTGGCCCTGCGCGTCTATGTCGCGCCGAGCATCGAGACCGAGGCCCACCGGGGGTTGAAAGAGGTGGCGGACGAGGCCGCCATCAAGGTCTTTGCGGAGAATGTCCGGAAGCTGTTGCTCGCCGCCCCCTTCGGCTCGAAGGCCGTCCTGGGCGTGGATCCGGGGATCCGGACCGGCTGCAAACTGGCGATCGTCGATGATTCGGGCAAGTTTCTGGCGAGCGAGGTGATTCACCTCCAGAGTAAACACGAACAGGGCGAGGCCAAGAAGTTGTTGAGCGCGATCGTCGGCACCGGGTCGATCCGGGCCATCGCGGTCGGCAACGGGACCGCCGGGCGCGAGACCGAGAGTTTCATCCGCGAGTCGTTGAAGGAGTTGAACCTGTCGGTTTCGGTCGTCATGGTCAACGAATCGGGCGCCAGCATCTACAGCGCCAGCGAGGTGGCGCGGGAAGAGTTTCCCGCACTCGATGTCACGGTGCGCGGCGCGATCTCGATCGCGCGGCGGCTGCAAGATCCGCTGGCGGAACTGGTCAAGATCGATCCGAAGAGCATCGGGGTCGGACAGTATCAACACGACGTCAATCAGACCGCGCTCAAGAAGAGCCTCGACCTGGTCGTCGATTCCTGCGTCAACTCGGTCGGGGTCAATCTCAATACGGCCTCTTACCATCTGCTGGCGCGCGTCTCCGGGATCGGTCCGGCCCTGGCCAAGAAGATCGTCGAGCACCGGGCCGAAAAAGGACTCTTCAATTCGCGCGAGGAGTTGAACGAGATCCCCCGCTTCAGCAAGAAGACCTTCGAACAGGCCGCCGGTTTCCTGCGGATCCCCGGCGGCGCCAATCCGCTCGATAACACCGGCGTCCACCCGGAACGCTACCCGCTGCTGGTGGGATTGGCCGAACAACTGGGCAAGAACCTGGCCGACCTGCTCGGATCCGGCGTCGGCGAGGTCAAACAGGCGCGCACCCTGCGCGAAGAGATCGGCGAATTCACCTTCGACGACATCGTCAAGGAGCTGGAGAAACCGGGCCGGGATCCGCGCGAAGAGTTCGCCTCGTTCGAGTACCGCGAAGACATTCATCAGCTCGCCGATCTGCAACCCGGAATGATCTGCCCGGGGATCGTGACCAATGTGACCAATTTCGGCGCCTTCGTCGATATTGGTGTCCACCAGGACGGCCTGGTCCATATCTCTCAGTTGAGCAACCGTTTCGTTAAAGATCCACGCCTGGTCGTCAGTCCCGGCGATCGGGTCAAGGTGCGAGTGGTCGAGGTTAACCTGGAGAAGAACCAGATCGCCCTCTCGATGAAGCTGGATGCCGAAGTCAAACCGGCTTCAAAGGATCGGCCGCAGTCCGCGCCCGACGCCTCGCGCAAGAAGAACCCCAGGGACCGCGCCAACCAATCGGCGCCACCTCGCCCGCCGGCTAAGAAAGCTTTTAACAACCCCTTTGCCGAGATGCTCGAGAAGCAGGAGCAATCCAAGAAGAAGAGCTGAATGGATTCTCTCGGTAATGGTAAGCGCATTGTAATATGTTGAGTTGAGCCTCCTGGTTATCCGTTGTTGGCCTGACCAATAAGGTCAGGCCAACAACAATACTAACAGTTATCCACATCCGAATTCACCTTTCTCTAAACTCCTCTGCCTAACCTGTTTCTAGTACATATATTTTCAAAGTAGCATCGATTAAGTATTAAGTTAGGTCGGTTATAACGGTTAGTTATAACTGTTATAGCTAACCGTAATTGGATTGACCACTCAGTTCAACCGCGATAGCATTAGTACTATAGTAGTATAAAAGATAACTAATCTGCCGCGTCCATTCACAGCAGATTCAAGTATAAATTCTCAAAAGTTCGCGATCAGGCTGGCGCTGGGTTCTGAAATCACTCTCAAGTGTGCAAATAGGCTGCTTCGAATCTTGGAGCAGTAATTCACAAGAACTACAAAACGGATAGAAATTTCAGATTTTCAATAGTCTACCCAATAGTCTACATGGTTTCTGAAGTTTCTAAGGAGTGGCTATGTGTGATAAGGGCAGGGGATTTTTCTGTTTGCTCAGAACTTCGGTGATCCTGGCGGCGCTGGCGGTCTTATCGTCGGGGGCAGGGGCCCAGGTGACGGGGACGATCACTGGAACGATCTATGACGCCTCGGGCGCGGTGCTGCCGAAGGCGAAGGTGATCTTGACCAACCAGGCGTCGAAGGACACGCGCCAGACGGTCAGCAACGAGGCGGGCTATTTCACTTTTGCGGCGGTCTTGACGGGAACCTACACCGTGCGGGTTGAGGTTCAAGGGTTCAAGACCTGGGAGGTGAAGGGCCTGGTGATGAACGCCGGCGACAAACGGCATTACCCGATCAAGCTGGAGGTCGGCAGCGTGAACAACGAGGTCACGGTCGTGGCCGCCGATGCTGAGATCACGCCGGTCGACTCCGGCGAACGGAGCGCGGTGCTCAGCAGCAAGCAGATTCAGAACCTCTCTCTGATGGGCCGCGACGTGACGGAGCTGATCAAGATCCTGCCGGGCATGTCGGTCTTCGGCGGCGGGATCGGCAATACCGCCGGGTTCGATCCGACCAGGTCCGGGATCGGCAGCGCGGTCGGTAACGGTTTTACCGCCAACGGCGCGCCCAATCGGGGCGGGACCGATATCGTCTCGGACGGCGCCCACATCATCGATTCGGGATGCAACTGCAACGCGACGGCTCAGGTCAACGCCGACATGGTGCAGGAGGTGAAGGTCCAGACCTCGAACTTCGGCGCCGACAGCGCCAAGGGGCCGGTGGTGATCAACGCGGTCGGCAAGTCCGGCTCGTCGGAGTTTCACGGCCAGGGCTACATTCAGGCGCGGGACTCGGCTTTCAACTCGACCGATTCATTCGTCAACTCGCACGGCGGGACCAAGCCGCGGGACCGGTACCTCTATCCGGGATTCAACGTCGGCGGACCGGTCATGATTCCGGGCACGAAGTTCAACAGCAACAAGAAGCTGATGTTCTGGGCCGGATACGAATACTATTACCAGAAGCTGCCGGCGGATGCGCCCCTGACGGCCTATGTTCCCACGGCGGGGATGCGCGAGGGGAACTTCAGCCCCACCGGCGCGGGTTACGCCGAGCTCTGTAACAATCGTTTCAACATGACGCAGTCGATGTGCACCGTGCCGACCGGCATGCTGCCCAACGGGACCCCGATCACGGGCGGAATCATTCCGCAGAACCAGATCGATCCGGGAGCGCGGGCGCTGTTGAAGATGATCCCCATGCCGAACGCCAACCCGGCGGATAACAACGGATTCAACTACTTCGAGCAGATTCTGACCCAGCTCAACGGGTCGCTCTTCCGCACCCGCCTGGATTACAACCTGAGCGACAACACCAAGTTCTATGTCTCTTATCAGAGACAGGGACAGACCAGCGAGACCCCGGTCCATCTCTATTGGACTCCGACCTTCTCCGCCCGATTTCCGGGCGGCGGCATGGTCTCCGGTGATCGGTCTCACACGGTTTCAGGAACTTTTCTGCATACCTTCAGCCCGACCCTGACCAACGAAGCGGTCGTGGCCTTCGCCTATTTGAACCTGCCCAATCGGCTGGTGGATGCGAACGCGTGGTCGCGGGAAGCCCTGGGCTATCCCTATCGCGGAGTCTTCAACACCGGTTCGTCACGGATGCCGGGTTTGACGAACAACTACTACGTTCCGGGGTATCCGCAGATCGATATGCCGGACCTCTTCTCCGCGAACGGCGGGGCGATGGTTCTGGACAAGGTCTCGCCGAGTTTCCAGAACAATCTGACCAAGGTCTTCCGCACCCATACCATCAAGACCGGGTTCTACACGGAGAAGACCGTCAACGATCAGGGGGCCTGGTCGTATATCAACGGTCAGGTCTTCTTCGCTCCCAACTCTTCGGTGACGACCGCGCATCCGGAGGGGATCGGCACCGCCAATGCCGTCGCCAATATGATGCTGGGCGTCGCGGGAAGTTACTACGAGGAGAGTATCAACGCCGTCACCTACATGAGTTACCGGACCTACTCCGGATTCGTGCAGGACTCGTGGAAGTTCAACAAGCGGCTGACCCTGGACCTGGGCCTCCGGTTCGACCACAGCGCTCCCTGGAAGGATGATTCGGGGAAGGCGGGCATGGCGGTCTGGATGCCCGAACGGTACGCGGCCGATGTGGCGGCGGGCAAGGAACTGCCGGGCGTCTACTGGAACGGCCGGGATTCGTCGATTCCGATCGGCGGCGCCCCGAGCCGTTTCGCATATGTCTCTCCCCGGTTGGGAGCGGCCTTCGATCTGTTCGGGACGGGCAACACGATTCTGCGCGGCGGCTGGGGAGCCTATCGCTGGCACGAATCGTATAACGACGTCTCCGGCGCGCTGATCACGGCGCTGGGCGCCCGGTCGTATCGCACTCCGAATGCGATGTATCTGAGCGAGATCGATGCGCTGGGCCGTGGTGCGGCGGGTCTCGGCGGTCTGGCGAGCGGCGCCTATACCGTGGATCCGAAGGACGACGAGCGGCCGGTCACCTACTCCTATAACTTCACGATCTCGCAGCGGCTGCCCGGGAAATCGTTGCTGGAGGTGGCCTATACCGGGAACAACACCAAGCATCTGCCGCTGCAGGGCGACCTGACGAATCTCAATCTGGTCCCCGCCGGCGCACTCTTCAATCCGGATCCGGTGACCAACGCCCCCGCGAACCCGCTGGACGCCGATGCCAACAACTACCGGCCTTATCGCGCCTTCGGCGAGAATCTCCGGATGACGCGGTATCTCGGTTACGCCAATTACAACGCGCTGCAGGTCAGTTGGAACAAGCAGGGCGGGCGTTTGACCTACGCGCTCAACTACACCTGGTCGAAAGCGCTGGGCATCCACGGCACGACGCAACTCGGCGGGGCGCTCAACGACGCCAACAACCTGGCCAACAACTACGGCGTGCTCTCATCCGATCGTTCCCACGTCATCAACACTTCGTATATGTACGAGCTGGGGCGATTCTATCCGGGCGCCAATAAATTGTTGGGCGGGCTCGCGAACGGGTGGGCGATCAGCGGGATCACCACCTGGCAGAGCGGCCCGAACCTGCAGGCCTCGTCCAACAGCAACTTCTATCTCAATCTGACCAGCAGTACCGGTACGAGGAATCCCAACAATCGGAGCTGGCTCGGGACTCCCAACACCTCGCTCCAGCCGGTCCTGACCTGCGATCCGCGCCAGGGGCTGCAAGACAATCAGTTCATCAACGCCTCCTGTTTCACCCTGCCGGGGCAAGGACAGAACGGGGTCTTTCAGATGCCGTACATCCATGGCCCCGCCTACTTCAGCAGCGATCTGACGGTCTCCAAGACCTTCAAGATCACGGAGCGGCAGAATATGCAGCTCCGCCTCTCGGCGTTGAACTGGATGAACCATGCGTTGACCTCGTTCAATGCGAACTCCAACGACAACGTGACCCTGCGCTTCACCGAGTCCGCGACGAACCCGGGGCAGTGGAACCAGACCAATCAGTTCTTCGGGATGGCCGACGCCAACTATGGGCGCCGGGTCCTGTCCCTGACTCTGAAGTACTCGTTCTAAAAAGGAAGTCATCTTCAAACCGCGAAACACGCGGAATACACGAAAGCCGGATCATTTCGCGTATTCCGCGTGTTTCGCGGTCTTATTTTTGAGTTTCCGCTAGCGGGCGATCGCCCGCACTCCCTCGATCAGGCGTTCGATCTCCTCGAGCGTCGTGTAGCAGGCACAGCCCGCCCGCGCCAGTCCCTGTTCGGCCCGCCCGACCCTTTCGGCCACGGTCATCGCATAGAAATCGCCATGCGAGATGAAGATGCCGGAGTCGGCGAGTCGGCGCGCGACTTCGACGGAGGGCAGGTCCCTGACGACGAAGGAGAGCGTCGGAGTGCGCGGCGTTTCCGGATCCGGCGGGAAGACGAGCACGCCGTCGATCTCGTTCAAGCCGTTCCATAAGCGCTGGAGCAGTTCGGCCCCTCGCGAGTGGAGAGTCGCGAAGGTCTGTTCCAGGCTCTCGCGGCGGGTCGATCCTTCGGAGAGTGAAGCGAGGAAGTCGACCGCGGCGGCCGCGCCGACGATGCCCTCATGATTCTGGGTTCCGGTCTCGAGCCGATCCGGCGCCTCTTCCGGAGCCGGATCCAGCTTCGGCACGTCCAGCGCCTGCAGCAGTTCGTAACGGCCGTAGAGCACGCCGAGATGGGGACCGTAGAATTTGTAGGCCGAACAGACCAGGAAGTCGCAGTCGAGCCGGCGGACGTCGACCAGCGTGTGCGGAGCGTAGTGCACGGCGTCGACGAAGACCAGCGCCCCGGCGGCGCGCGCCGGTTCGAGGGCCCGCCGCAGATCGCTGACGGTCCCGAGGGCGTTCGACGCGGCGCCGATGGCGACCAGCCGGGTCCGGCGATTGATCGCCGCCTCGAAATCGTCCCAGTCGAGCTGGCCGGTCTCGGGCTGCATCCTGATCGAGCGAATCGTCAAGCCGCGTTCCCTGGCGATCTCGCGCCAGGGGGCCACGTTTCCGTGATGATCGAGTTCGGTCACGATGATCTCATCGCCGGCCTGAAGTTGACGGCCCAACGCCCGCGCCACGTGAAAGGTGATGGTCGTCATGTTGGCGCCGAACGAGACTTCGCGGGCCGCGCAGTTGAAGAAGTCGGCATAGGTCCGCCGCGCCTCGTCGAGCAATTGATCCGTCTCGGCGCTGGTCGGATAGGCCCAATGGGTGTTGGCGTTGTGGTGGAAGAGATAGTCGGTCATGGCTTCGGCGACCGCCCGCGGAACCTGGGTCCCGCCGGGGCCGTCGAAATAGGCGACGGGAAAGCCATGATGTCTTCGTTCGAGCGCCGGGAAGCGCGAACGAATCTCCGAGGTCGAAGCGACGGAAAGTGTAGGTTTGGTCATCGCAAAAAGTCTGGAGAAGTCTGGAGAAGTCTGGAGAAGTCTGAAGCGGGTCCGGTTTTGACTTCTCCAGACTTCTCTAGACCTCTTCGTTTATGCCGTGGCGCTGTTCATGAGGTACGGAATGGTCATGGGGCCTTCCGGCAGAATGGCGATCGGTGCGTCCTGGCCGATGCGGTTCAGTTCGCCGGCGACGAAAGCCGCGATCTCCTCGACCGGTTCGAGGTGCGCGCGGCGGACCTCGTCCGGCGGAATCTCGCTGTAGAGGCCGACGCGGGCCTTGAGGCGGATCAGCGCCAGGAGCTGGGCCTCCCACTGATCGTAGAGGGAGAAACCGGGCGCCAGAATGGTGTCCAGGATGGCCTGCGGCGAATCATGGTCGAAGAGCAGTTGTCTGAAGTTGCCGTGGTTCGGAAATCCGTCGTTGCATTTGGAGGCGGCGACGATCAGGCCGCCGGGTTGAACGATCTGCGCGCCGGCCGACATGCCTTTGACCGCCTGGTACAGATTCTGATCGAGCGGATAGCCGCTGTTGGTGGTGATGACGATCGGGAACGGTTGCGGGCAGGGGACCATGACCGTCGATTTCGAGAACTCGCAGCCCTGGGCGTGGGCCGCCAGCACCTCGCCGCAGAAGAACGAGGTGATCTGCCGCTGCCGGTTGAGCGTGACGTTGATGCAGAAATCGACGGGCAGCAGCGACCCGTTGGCCCGGATCTGCTCCTGCGTGGGATTCTCTTCGAGCACTCCCCAGGTGCTGCGCGGATGCCCGATCACCTCCGCGCGATGGTAGTGCATGATCGAATCGATGTCGGCCACCGCCGGAAAGATCCCCTTGTAGCCGCCGGAGAATCCGGCCATGAAGTGAGGCTCGATGAAGCCCAGCACGAGGCGCTTGTCGGCCTCGACGTATGATCGGTTCATCCAGACCGCGCGTCCGTCTTCGGTCCGGCCGGCGAGCGCGAGAGTCGCCGGGTCGTGAGCGTTGTGATTGACGATCCGGAACCGCCGATGGATTGCCGGGCCGACCATGGCCTCCAGTTCCGGCGCGGTGTTGATCCGATGCGAGCCGGTGCCGTTGATGATGACGAAATTTGCGTCGGGCACATGCGACAGCTCCTCGAAGAGCCAGGTCAGCAATCGATCGGAGGGCAGCGGGCGGGTGATGTCGGGGATGACCACGGCGACCCGATCCCCGGCTTCGATCAGCTCACGCAGCGGACGCGAATTGATCGGCGCCCGCACCGCCCGGCGAAAGGCCTCGGCTTCATCGGCCAGCCCCGGGATCAGGCGCGGAACGAGCTGCGTCACCCGGCTCGACGGAATTTCGACTTCGAGTCCGGTCTTCCCATATTGAAGATGTATCAGCATGGTTTCCCCATTTTCGTTGTTCAGTTTTCGATGTCGAGGGAGCCGTAATCGCGCAGCGGCGGCGAGCACCAGGTGATGACGGCCAGGACGATCAGGGTTCCGATCCCTCCGCTCACGACCGAAAAGACCGGGCCGTAGAGATAGGCGACGGATCCCGATTCGAAGCGGCCCAGCTCATTCGACGAATTGATGAACATTCCGTTGACGGCTGCGACGCGACCACGCATTTCATTGGGTGTTAAGACGGTCGCCAGGGTCTGGCGGACCACCACGCTGATGTTATCGAATGCGCCGCCCAGGAACAACATCAGCAGCGACAACCAGAAATTTTTCGAGAGGCCGAAGATGATGGTCGTGATCCCGAATCCGAGGACCGCCAGCAGCAGCGATTGGCCCGCGCGTTTGAACGGCGGCAGGTGGGTCGTAATCAGGGCCATGGTCACGGCCCCCAGCGAGGGCGCCGCCTGCATCCATCCCAGACCCGTCGGTCCGACCTGCAGGATGTCCTTGGCATAGACCGGCAGCAGGGCCACGGCTCCGCCGAAGAGGACGGCGAACATGTCCAGCGACATGGCGGCCAGCAGAATGCGGGTCCGCCAGGCGTATCTGAATCCGGCGATCAGCTTTTCGAGATTCGAGTCGGAGGCGCCCGATGCGGCCGCCCGCTCCGCCGCGTAGGATCGCCGGGTCAGGGTCGACAACATCGCCAAGTAGAAGGAACTGCCGGCCGCGGTGCAGAAGTAGACGGCCGTCGCGCCCTTGAGCCAGGCGACCATGAGGCCGCCGAGGGCGGGGCCGATCATGGAACTCAGCTCGAAACCGCTGATCGACCATCTCACCGCGTTGCTGAAGATCGGGAGCGGCACCAGTTGCGGCGTCAGCGCCGAGCGCGCCGGGCCCTGGAAGGCGCGCGCCACTCCATTCAGAAAGAGAAAGGTGTAGATCACGGAGACGCCGGCGCCCAGCATCGAGGCGCTGGCCAGGCCGAGAGAACTCAGCCCCGAGAGGATGGTGGCGCCCATCAGTACTTTGCGGCGGTCATAGCGATCGGCGAGCTGGCCGGCGGGCAACGCCAGCCCGAGGAGCGGAATGATCTGGACCAGTCCGACCATCCCCAGGGCCATCGCCGAAGAGGTCTGCTCGTAGAGCTGCCAACCGACGGCGACCGTCTGCATCTGGACTCCCAGGGTGGCGACCAGATGCCCGGTCAACGAACGCCGGAAATCCCGTACGCGCAACGCGGCATAGGCATCATATTTCGACGCCGCGGATTCGGAGACCTCAGTCACTATCTCTTCAGCCGGCATCTGATGGTCCGATGAAATTGCCCAATCAAAATGAAAAAGGCGACTGTGTGTAGTCGCCCTTTCGGGGATTTTGATGCGGATGAGAGGACTCGAACCTCCACGGAATTGCTTCCACAGCGTCCTGAGCGCTGCGCGTCTACCAGTTCCGCCACATCCGCGTTGGAGAACGCATACTACAGTTCAAGGTGCGGGCTGTCAAGCAGGCATTTGATAGAACCCTCATCTTGGGAGCCGGTTTATCGGTTCCGGCAAGTATGGTAAAGTTTAAAGAGCCCGCTTAAAGGAAAGTCTAGAGAAGTCTAGAGAAGTCTGAAGAGGTTTGAAGAAGTCTGGAGGCGCGAACATGCGGTCGGCCAGACTTTTCTAGACTGCTCTAGACTTTTCTAGACTTCGCCAGACTTGGTTATGGTCGTTCTTTTTGGGAGCGGCGGCCCTGTGGTCGACGGGCTTGCATCTCTTCTCGTGTAACTACACCGTCGCCGTTGGCGTCTAGACGTTTGAAGACTTCGGGATTGCCTTTCCACTCGTCGCTGGAGATTTGACCG